>CAUHFS010000026.1 GCA_959605475.1 uncultured Collinsella sp.
ACAAGTACGGCGCAAGACAAGGCCTCGCGCACTATTCACGAACGTCTGTTCTAGAATAACACAACAGCGACCGTATCTAACAAGCAAGGTTGAACCATAGGTTGAGCATAAGTCAGCGAGCGAGTCCCTGCCGTGGCAAGGTGTCGCGAAAGAGGAGCGCCGCGTACTTCTGTACGCAAGCGACGGTTTGAGCGGCAGATTGCCCGACAGGGGCTCGCGCAGCGTCGACTCGTTACGCGGTTTGGCAAAACCGCGTAACCTTGGCCCCATCCCCAGTTTAGTTCTGCGAGAAGAATGGGAACTGTCGGGGATCAACCGGCGGATGCGGCATCGGGCCACCCTGGGGACTACCTTGCGGGCCACCCTGGCCACCCATCATCTTATCGATGGCGTCCTGAACCTCGCCCTCGAACTTTTTCATGCCCTCGTGCAAACGACGCTGACCGTCCTCAGAGCGCAGCTCCTCCATCTGCTCGGGCGAAATACCCAGCAGCTCACCCAAAATGCCCATCATCTCACCGCGCATACGGTCACTCGTATCGTCGTCGGCAAAGCGACGCACCTCGGCGCGCGCCAGCGCATCGACCGTCATGCGCTCCTTGCCGTTAAGCCCCAGGTCGGACCACGCGAGCATGTACGGCCAGGCGCGCTCGACAAACGAACGGGCTGAGACGATCGACGCCGTCGGCAGCATGCGGCGGGCGGCCTCGCCCTGACGCACGAGCATCAGCAGCAGCGAGCAGGCCTCAGGCTTGCCAGCGGCCATCGGGATGTCGTCGAAAGATCGATTGCGGTCCACGTGCGCCTCGAGCGCGCCATCGACCTCACCCGGCTCAAGCCCGCCGAGCAGCTGTGCCGCGCGGTCGAGCATATCGACCGGACCGTCGAGCGTCGAGAGCGCCTGCGCCAGCACTCGCTCCATACAATCTTCCACCGCGTTGAGCGTCACGAGCTCTTGGGGCACCACGGCAGACGCGCGGTTGCGCACACGCGCCACAAACTCAAGCATCGACAGGTACACATCGCCAAAGGGCGCGTAATCGCCCTGGTAGCCGCCGCAAAGCGCCGGCGCCGCCAGCGCGTACTCGGTTTTGGACAGCGGGCTCAGCGCCATCGCACCCAGCTCGAGCGCCGTGTCCTCCAGCATGAGGCCCAGCGTGCGCGAGCGCAGACGCTCGGCATCGCCCGCCGACACGTCGCGATCGAGCACACGCGCCGCATCCGGTGCATCGCGCTCGACGGTGCGAATGTGCAGACGCTCGGCGATGGCGCGGACGGCGGCACAGCGGGCAGCCTCGGCCTCTTCCTGCGCCGGCGTAAAGATACGGTTGCGCCCCAGCACCAGGCCAATCACATTACGCGGGCCCAGAGCGTCGACGGCCAGCGCCGCCAGCAGGGACGACGGCAAGTCGCCCTCGAGCGCCACCACAGCACGCGACGCACCGTGGGCTCGGGCGTTGTCGCGCACGGCGAGCACCAGCGCCTGCCACAGCCACTCCTCGGAACGGAACTCGGGCAGTTCGTGATCTTCCAGGGCATCGAGCATCACACCGCGCTGAATCTCCTGAACCAGCAGGCTCTCCTCAAAACACGGCGCCTGGGCCACCACGCGACCGCAGTCGTCGAGCACAAACGAACCGCCGGTATACACCGACTCGTCATAGGCACCGACCGGCGCCATACAGGCAAACCACACGCTGCGCTTGGATGCGATCTTGCGGTAGGCGCCGCTGCGAACGGCGGCAATGGCGGCAGTCTCGCGGTCGGTCATGTCAAACGCATTGAATTGGAAATACGCAATGAGGTCAACACCGGTCGGCAACATCTCGAGTTCGCGGTCCAAGTCAAAAATCACGGCGATGCGCACGCCGTCCACGTCGAACACCGGCGGCGCCCAACGCGTGTCGTTGTTCTCGCCACGCTGCAGGGCAATGCTCGAACGCGCCGGCACCACATGACCGTCCTTGAGCATCATGTAGTCGAGCAGCGGCTGACCCTCAAACGAAACCGCCGCGGGCACGATGCAGATCATGTCAAGCTCCTGGATGCGCTCGGCGACACCAGTCAAGCCGGCAAGCATGTCGTGCTCAAAGTCGGCAGCGCCCACCAGGCCACCGGGCATGGCGCCCATAAAGAGCGGAGCCGGAACGCACAGCACGCGCGCCCCGCGCTCGTGGGCCAGACGAGCCTGGTCCTCGATGCGGCCGCAAATGCCCTCAATATCACCCAGGCGCATATCGATCTGTGCAAGCGCGAGCTTCATGGCTCAGCCCTTTCCGTCGTAAACCATCGAAATCGTAGTAAAAGCGCCGGCCGCATGATGCAGTCGGCGCTCGCATGTGCATATGCTAGCTATGATACCCCGAGCGGGGGCGCGCTCCTAGAACGTCGCGGACCACAGCCCGTGCAGGTTGCAGTAGGCATAGACGGTACCGGTCTTGGAACCGCCGGCAAAAAACGTCGCGGGCTTCATGCCGGGCTCAAGGTAATGGACCTCTAAGCGGCCCTCGGCCTCAAGGGCGATCCACTCAATATAGTGCTCGGGCAGGCTGGGGTGCTCGACCGAGCCAACGCGTGCGCGAATCACGTGACCGTCGCGCTCGGTCTCGACAACAGGCACGTGCTTCTCGTGCGCCGCGTCCTCAGTGTTTGCGGTCAGTTCCGTGCAACCGGCAGGGGTTGCAACGTCGTTGCCAAGGGCGGCAATGAGCTTACCGTCGGGGTCCTTAAAGAATTTCGCCATGATGTTCTCCTTTGCTGACGTGCCAATGTTCTTGATGGTTCTTATGCCCAAAGGCAGACAAACCATCCACGGCATTGCAAATGAACACATAACGGGCGGGGACGATGGGGCAGCGTGCGCTATCCGCCCTGGCGGCCCCACCCGAGCGGGTTAGCGCCCGTCGCCGCCCAGCAGCGCCAGAACATCTTCGCGGGTAAACAGCGCCGACGAGATGCCGTCGCCGCCGAGCACGCTGTTGACCAGGTCGCGCTTGGACTCCTGCATCTGCATAATGCGCTCCTCGATCGTGTCCTTGGCGATGAGCTTGTACACGGTCACGGTATGTTGCTGGCCAATACGGTGCGCGCGGTCGGTCGCCTGGTCCTGCGCTGCCACGTTCCACCACGGGTCGTAGTGGATGACCACGTCGGCCGCCGTCAGGTTAAGGCCCACGCCGCCCGCCTTGAGCGAAATCAAAAAGACCGGAACCTCGCCCGCTTGGAACTGCGCGACCATCTTGGCGCGGCTCTCCTTAGACGAAGCGCCCGTGAGCTTAAGGAAGGCGATGTCCTCCTTGGCCAAGCGCTTACCGATGATATCGAGCATACCCGTAAACTGGCTGAACAACAGGATGCGATGCCCGCCGTCGAGTGCGCCGTGCACGAGCTCCATACACGTATCGAGCTTGGCGCTCCCCGCCTTGTAATCCTCGTAGTGTAGACGCGGGTCGCAGCAGATCTGGCGCAGCTTGGTGAGCTCGGCGAGCACCTTGAGTTTGTCCTTCTTAAACTCCCCAGCCTCGCGGTGCTGCACCTGCTGGGCGATGCGGTCCTGGTTGGCCAGGTAGAGCTTGCGCTGCTCGCCGGTAAGCTGCGCCATGACGGTGTCTTCGATCTTCTCGGGCAGGTCGGCCACCACGTCTTCCTTAACACGGCGCAGCACAAACGGCGACACGAGCGCCTGCAGGCGAGCGGCGCTATCGCCCTCGGCATGCTCGACGGGGCTCTCAAAGCGCTTGGCAAACGACTCGCGCGTCCCCAAAAGGCCCGGCATCAAAAAGTCGAAGATGCTCCAGAGCTCGGACAGGCGGTTTTCGATGGGCGTGCCCGTCAGGGCAAAGCGCACGCCGGCAGGCAGGCGCTTGGCGGCGCGCGCCACCTGCGTGAGCGGATTTTTAATGTACTGTGCCTCATCGAGCACCACGCGGGCAAAATCCCGCTCGACGTACTCGTCGATATCGCGCCGCATAAGGTCATACGACGTCACGACCACGCTATGCTCGGCCACGCCGGCGATCTGCACGCGGCGTTGAGCCTTGGCGCCCACAATGGCGCACACATCGAGCGACGGGGCAAAGCGCTCCAGCTCGGCAGTCCAGTTGTACACGAGTGAGGCCGGGCATACCACGAGCGTGGGCTTGGTGTCCCCCGCCTCCACGCGCGCCAGAATATGCGCAATCATCTGGAGCGTTTTGCCCAGGCCCATGTCGTCGGCCAAGATGCCGCCAAGGCCCAGGTGTTCGAGCGAGCCGAGCCACTGGTATCCGTCGACCTGGTAGCCGCGCATCGTTGCCTTGAGCGATGCCGGCACCGTAAAGTCCATCTTGCCGAGCGTGTCCAGGCGCTCGACGGTACGGCGGAACGCAGCGTCGCGATCGGCCTCGAGCGCCGGCGTGCGTGCGAGCATGCTGTCGACGAACAGGGTGCTCGACGCGGGAAGCGACACGCCGTCGAGCAGGTCGACGGCATCGACACCCAGGTCCTCGGCAAGGCCAAACGCGGCGCGCGCTCCCTCGTCCAGGCGAATGATGTCGCCGGACGTAAGGCGCGCAAACGTTTGATGGCGCTTGTACGAATCGAGATAGACGGCAAGGTCCGCGGCCGAAAGCCCGCTCGCGCCCAGCTCGACATCGAGCAGATTGCTCTTAACGGTCGCACGAACCGAGAGCTTGGGCGCGGGGCGGACCGAAATCTGGCGCAGACGGTCGCTAAGCATGACCTCACCCAGCTCGGACAGGGCGGACAGGCCCTCGGTCAGCAGGCAGAACAAGCGGGCGTCATCGCGCTCCTCAAACGCCAGACCGCCCTCGTAGAAATCGAAGTACAGGGCCGCCGTATCCATAACGCGAAACTCCGCCACCTCGTCGCGGGGTGGCACACCGGGGCGCTGCTCTTCGAAGGGGCTGCCCGGAGCGCCCAGGCCAAAGAGATCCGCCGACCAGTCGCCGTAGGTAACCGTAATCTTGCAGGTCACGAGCCCATCGTCGACGCCGATTGCCATGGCAAAGCTCGGCTCGGGCGCCACGGTATCGAGCGCAGCGGGCGCGGTAAGGTCGGTATAGTCGCGCAAAATGGGCAGCGCCATACGGCAGAACTCCCCCACCTGCTCGGCGGCAATATGGGCGGGCGTGCGGCACGGCAGCAAGCGCGACAAAAAAGGTGCGGCATGCTGAGCAAATGCAGCGTCGGTACGGCGCGCGCGGCGCGTGTCAACCAAGTAGGCGGCATCGCCCGACGCAAAGCAGTACATATCGGCGGGCAGGCGCAGGTCATAGCTACCACCAGCCGCCGGCGCGATTTTGGCGGCAAGCAGCGGTGGGCGCTTAGCGGATGCCCCGTCCTCCCCTTGCGGAGACAGCTCAACCGCCACGTCGTAGGTGCGATGCGTCGTCATCCCCCGCGACCAGGCGGGCTCAAAGGAGATGGTCTGGCCGCGCAGCAGGTCCAGCACATATACGATGCTATGCTCGGACAGCGGCAACTGACGCTCGGCAACAAAACCGCTGCGGGCAAAGTCGTACGACGCCGAACGCGAGCTTGTGATGTCATCGAGATAGGCAACTGTCGTCGCAACAAGGTTGAGCAGCTTTGCCGATGTTTCGTCAAAGGCCTCAGGTGAATGGACAAACGTGAGCTTCTTGCCATAGGAGAACGTGCCGCCGCGCACGTAGGCATCGGCCATGCCGTCGATGTCCTTGACCACGTAGGACACCGATCCACAGCGAATGCGGAACTCGAGCGCCCAGCTAAAGCGGTCAGCGAACAGCGGATTGTAGTACGGCACCAACGAGGGCTCCAACGCCGCTTTGGGAGCGTCGGGATCAACGGCACCGGCAAGCTTGCGGCGCATGCTCGCCAGCTCATCCATGCGCGCGTCCGAAAGATCGGAAAGCGCCGCCACAAGGCTCGGGCTCGTGGGGACGGGCGCCGGGAAGGGAAAGTTGGGGTTGACGGCCGGCGCGGCGGACGCGGCGCGCGCGGGCTGTTTCGGCTGCGCCGTAAACGTGCGAACCGGCGTGCGCAAACCTTCGACGGGCTCGGCGCCGCTGGCATCCAAATACGCCAGCGCCGTGGCAATGGCGTGCTTACACATACCGGGATAGCGGTATGCGGCGGGGCAGTCGCAGTCGTAGTCGATAACCTCGTGCTCGTCCATGTCGAGCGCCACGTGCGTCTTGTACAGGTCACCGCGCGAGCCGCGCACCGTGCCCTCGACCGTCACGTTTTTGGAGAAGCGCGAGCCGCTGTCCTCAAACGATAGCACGGCACCGTTGAGCATGAGCGAGCGGCCCTTCATAAAGGTGCCGCTCAGCGCCGCCTCTTTCCGGAGCGCCTGCACAAACGTCCCCTGCGCCATCACTTCCTCCAATCTCACCCGGGGTAGCTTAGATCACCGTCACGCGACCCTGGTTACCCACAATGGCCTTGGCCTCGGCCAGCAGCGGAATCGAACGCGCGTTGACCTTGGCAGGTACCTCGGCACGCAGCACGCGCCCGTCCACCTGCTCGATAAAGATCTCCACGCGGTCACCGCCCGGGTTGGTGGTAAGCACCGTGGCCAGGCGCGCCATATTGCCCTGGCTAAAGCGGCTGTTGGGCACCATGACCTCAAACACCTTGGGCTTGTTGTTCTCCTCGTTGAGCTCGAGCGGCACGATCTCCTGCGCGATGATCTGGTCGCCGCGGTCCGAGCGCTCGAGCTTGCCCTTAATGCGCACAAAGGCATCGGACAGCTGCGCGCCGGTCTCGGGATCGACCTCGCCGTACAGGTACCCCTCGGCCTCTTTATAGGTCTTGGGGAACACGACGACGGTGGCCTCGCCTTCCATGTCCTCGAGCTGCACGATGCCCATGGGGTCACCGTTTTTGGTCACGCGCTTGGACACGCTCGAGACCATGCCGGCCCACCACAGCGCCTTGCCCTCGGGAATCTCCTGGTTGATGGTGCCGCCCGTAGGATTCTGAACTTCGTAGCCGGTATCGATCTGCGAGAACGAGAAGTCGCGCGCCTTGGCTAGTGCATACTCAAACGGGCGCAGCGGGTGGTCCGAGACATAGATGCCCAGAACCTCCTTCTCCTGGCTCAGCTTAAGGTGGCGGTCCCACTCCTGACCGTCCGGATCGGGCACGCTGACCTCAAAGCCCGAGCCCTCAACATCGCCAAACATGTCGAAAAACGACGTCTGCCCGCTCGCGCGATCCTTCTGGCGCTTCACCGCGGCATCAATGATGTTCTCGGGGTTGTTCTTGTCCACAAAGTGCATCATCTGGCGACGCGGATACCCCGTGGAGTCGAAGGCGCCTGCCTTGATGAGCGATTCGATCACGCGACGGTTGGCCTGGCTCGAGTCCACGCGCTCGACAAAGTCGTGCAGCGTCTTAAACGGACCGCCCGCCTCGCGCTCGGCGATAATCGCCTGCGCCACACCGGTGCCCACGCCGCGGATGCCGGCCAGACCAAAGCGCACGCCCTCCTTGGTAGCCGTGAACTCGGTACCGGACTCGTTGACATCTGGCGAGAGCACGGGGATGCCGTCGTGACGGCATGCCGAGACGTAGTGCACGATCTTGTCGGTCTTGCCCGTATAGGACGTCAGAACGGCCGCCATGTACTCGTGCGGATAGTGCGCCTTGAGCCACGCCGTCTGCATAACCAGGATGGCGTAGCCGGCGGAGTGCGACTTGTTAAAGGCGTAAGATGCGAACTCGAGAACATCGTCCCAAATCTTCTGGGCGACCTCGCGCGTGTAGTTGTTCTTGATGGCGCCGTTCATCCAGTGGTCGTAGGTGGTCTCGTCCGAGCCATCCTCCCAGTGCAGCACCGTCGACGTGAGCAGCTTGATCTTTTTCTTAGCCACGGGCTTACGGATACGCGAGTCCGATTCGCCCTTGGAGAAGCCGCACATCTCGACGGAGATGAGCATAACCTGCTCCTGGTAGACCATAGTGCCGTAGGTTTCGCCCAGGATGTCGTCCAGGCGGTCGTCGTAGGAGACGGCCGGCTCCTTGCCGTTCATACGGTTGATGTAGGACGAGACCATGCCGGCGCCCAGCGGGCCCGGGCGGTACAGAGCGATCAATGCCACGACGTGCTTGTACTCGGTGGGCTTCATGTTCTTGATCGTAGCCGTCATGCCGGCGGACTCGACCTGAAAGACGCCGGCGGTGTGGCCGGAGCCCATGAGCTTAAAGATCTCGGGGTCGTCAAAGGGAATCTCTTCCTCTTTGATGTCGATGCCAAAGTTCTTTTTGATGTTTGCCTTGGCCTTGGAGATAACCGTCAGCGTACGCAGGCCCAGGAAGTCCATCTTGAGCAGGCCCATGTCGGCAACGGTATGGCCCTCGTACTGGGTAATCTCGACGCCGCCCTTGGTGTCGAGCTTGGTGGGCACGTGCTCGTTGACGGGGTCGCGGCAGATCAGAACGGCGCACGCGTGCACGCCCTCGCCACGGGTGAGGCCCTCGATTGAGAGCGCCGTGTCGATGATGCGGCGGGCGTCGTCGTCCTTTTTATATGCCTCGGCAAAATCGGGGTTATACAGATCCTCTTTGCCGGGTTGCTTTTCGAGCACCTGCTTGAGCTTGACCTTGGGGTCGCTCGAGACCATCTTGGACAGACGCTGGCCCATGTAGACCGGGTAGTCCAGGACGCGAGCGGCGTCGTTGATGGCCTGCTTGGCCTTAATGGTCGAGTAGGTGATGACGTGGGTGACCTTCTCGGGGCCGTAGAGCTGGCGAACGTGCTCCACGACCTCGAGGCGCCGCTCATCGTCGAAGTCCATATCGATATCGGGCATCTCGGTACGCTGCGGGGACAGGAACCTCTCGAACATCAGGCCGTTCTCGAGCGGATCGAACGCGGTGATGTTCATGGCGTAGGCGACGATAGCGCCGGCAGCCGAGCCACGGCCGGGGCCGACGCCGATGCCGTTGTCCTTGGCCCATTGCACGTACTCGGCAACAATCAAAAAGTAGGCGGCAAAGCCCTTGTCGCAGATGACTTTGTATTCGTACTCAAAGCGCTCTTTGATGTTGACGCCGCCGATCTCGCGCGTGGCCCAGTCGTCACCGTAGTGCTGGCGCAGGCCCTTCTCGCACTCGCGGCGGAACTGACTCTCGTGCGTCTCGCCGGGGTCGAGCAACGGGAAGCGCGGCAGGATGATGGAGTCCCAGTCCAGCTCGACGTAGCACTTGTCGGCGATCTCGAGCGTGTTGTCGCAGGCCTCGGGGCAATACGGGAACATCGCCCGCATCTCCTCCTCGGTCTTCATGTAAAACTCCGAGCCAGTCATGCGCATGCGGTTGGGGTCGTCGACCTTGGCGTTCATGCCGATGCACATGATGACGTCCTGCACGGGAGCGTCCTCGCGGCGCAGGTAGTGGAAGTCGTTGGTGGCGATGACCTTGACGCCTACCTGCTTGGCGATGTCGATGAGCGTGCGGTCCATCTGCTCGTCGGTCAGGCCGTTGTCGGTGGTGATGCCGTGTTCCTGGATCTCGATATAAAAGTCGCCAGGTTCGAAGGTATCGCGGAAGGTCTCGGCCCACTTGATGGCGCCCTCCATGTCACCGCGGTCGATGTATTTGGGAATGATGCCCGCGATGCAGGCGCTCGTGCAGATCATGCCCTTGGCATGGCGGCGCAGGTTGTCGAGCGTCACGCGGGGCTTGTAGTAAAAGCCCTGCACGGCGGCCTCGGAAACCGTCTGCATCAGGTTGACGTAGCCCTCCTGGTCCTTGGCCAGGAGGATCATGTGGTAGAGCTCGGGCTTATGGTCGCGGGCAAGGGTCTCGTCCGGCGTAAAGTAGACCTCGCAGCCAAAGATGGGCTTGATGACCAGGGGCGGCTTGAGCTCGTCGATGTTGCCCTTCTCATCCCACATGGCCATGTCCTTCACATACTGGGCATGCTCGCGCGGGTTTTCCTCGGGATCGGGCTCCACCAGCTCGTCGCGGCGGTCCTTTTCCAAGAAGGCCTTGTCGTGGCTCCAAGTTTTGTACTCGGGCGTGTTGTGGTTAACGGCGTCGCAGGCCAGCGCCAGGTCGGGCACGCCATACATGTAGCCGTGGTCGGTAATGGCGACGGCGGGCATGCCCAGCTCTACGGCACGATTGACCATATCCTGGATACGGGTTGCGCCGTCGAGCATGGAGAAGACGGTGTGATTGTGCAGATGGACGAATGCCATGTGATGAGCTCCGATGCGGGTTCGTGTTTTGACTGAACGATTTTACCGCACGGCGCGGACAGCACCCGAACCTAGCCAAACCCACACGGGCAGTCTTTTTGGGACCTTCAAAAAGGGGAATGAGGGCATCCAGATATATCGAGTATTACTGGAACCCCGGCGATGCGCGGAATGATTTGTGACGAATAGTCATGTCCATCAAGAAGGCTCGACGCTTCGGATAGCTCGTCAATCGATATATCAATTCTTGGAGACCTGTATTCCAACCATTTTTAAAGAAACAACGGCGGTAATTGCTATCGCGATTGCGCCAATAACGCCGAGCGCTATCTGAATGGGATATAACCCCAACACATATCCAAATATGGAGAAAAACATTGCAGAAAAGAGAGCCCTTACCAGAGACGCGACGGAAAGGATCGTCGCGCGGAGATCGTCCGCTATCGCGTCTTGGATTAAGTTTTCCGAAGTGATGTGCACCACTTCCGGGAGAAAGCAAAGCACCATGCTAAGGCCAAACAAACACAGCGGATTTGAAGCGAACCACGGAAGAATCATGAAAAGACCGGCCTCGATTAGCATCGAGCCGAGCATGGTATTTCTTTTCCCGAAACGCGATGAGAAGAAATCTGCTGCAATGTAGGCCGTCGCATTTACTGCATAGGATGCACCGAAAAAGATTCCTATTATGGAGACGGGAGCATCAAATGCGTCGAATACCAACTGATTCAAGTTGTAATAACTCCCATAGAATCCATCGAGCATGCTTGTGCCGATTAGAAGAAGCAACACCGCAAAAGCGGATTCTCCAATGCACCAGGTTTCGCGTCTGAAGATCTTGGCTACGTCAAACCTTTCCTCCCCAGAGTTTTTGGAATGGGTCGTTTCCATCCTCTCAATGGGATACAGAAGGAAAAGCTGCAGGAGATAGAAAACGGAAACGCATACGTAGAGGGCGCTCCAAGATACTTGCGCAATGAATGATCCAAGTACGATTGCCACTCCCGTCGCGATTGATTGCGCGGCAAGCAGCCGAGCGTTGATGGTGAGGAAGCGCTCTCCTTGACCGGCATTTCGGGCAATTTCATATAAAAGTGCTTGTTCGGATCCCGATTGAAGGGAGTAGGCGAGTGCCTCAACAAGGGAAAGCGCGACGAGAAAGGGACCTGAGAGCAACAGCATGCCAGCCGTATGGAAGAAAAGCAGCAGCACGCCCACTTGAATCGAGAACTTCTTTCCAAAGAAATCGCCTATCAGCCCTGTCGGCAGCTCGAGGACGACCGTTGCAATGTTAAACAGGGCTTGATAAAGCGCGATTTCCGTGACAGACATTCCTTTATCCGCAAGGAAAAGTAGAAACACTCCCCGATTTAAAACAAATCCCGCGAGAACGAAAAAGGTGGAATAGATGTGCAGTTGCGTAGCGGCATTCTTATTCATTCGGCACTTCCATCAACTAATTTTGTCGGGCCGCTCGCTACTGACTCGAAGCCTGAAGTGTTCACAGTTGATGTGAAGAGCGGTAAAGCTTTTGCACAGGGTATCAATGGAATACATCCGAAGCGTTTTCGGCAGTATCATCGGCGAAGGCGGGATTAGCCTTTACGCGGCGCTCACCCTCGATGTATTTGACGATTTGATCAATCGTCTGGTTGGCGTGGCTCTTGAGCTTGCGCTCGTAGAAGAAGAGGCCGAGCTTGCCGCGCATGCCAGACGTGTTGCCACCCGCACCCTGAAAATCCTCGGTATAGGTGAGCTCGCAAGCACCATCGCCAGCAGGTGCAGTCTCATAGCGCATGGTATTGATGCCCGCCGCATACTGAAAACGGACCTCATAGAGGCACGGGTAGTCAAAGTGCTTGATCTTAACCTTGATCGCCGCGCCCTTGGTCTTGCCTTTTGCGGACTGGGCGCGCTTCTCGTACTTATAGCCGTTGAGCTTATTGCGGCTAGGACGTTTGCCCGTGACGTTCTCGATATCCTGCATGATGGACCCCGCGAGAGCGTCAAAAAGCTCCTCCGGCGTCACCTTAAGCGTTTTGGTGAGCTGCATGATGGCCCCTTATTCGTTTGAACCGTTCGGGCCATTGTACCGCCCCAAGCTCTCCCATGCGTTGCGGTGCCATTTGGACGATTGAGGGCCTTACGGCCGCAAAACCAACCAAATAGCATCATAAAGCCTGAGGTGGCTAGAGGCTGTAGGTGACCACTTGGGGCTCGCAGGGGTTGGCGGGGTCGACTTGCTCCACGCGGACGAACTTGACGGTCACGGCCTCAAAGCCCGCCTTGTGCAACACATCGGCGTAGACGCGCGCCTGCAGGGCGTGCTTCTCCTGCAGCTGTTCCGGCGTCTCGTCCGGTGTGCCGCCCGTCTTGTAGTCGATGACCAGCGCGCGTGACGAATCCGCCGGGTTCGTCGCCAGTGCATCAATGGCGCCCTCGGCATAGGCACCGTAGCGGGCAATGTCCTTGTCCTCGCAGCCCAGCGAAAAGAACGGCACCTCGGCGCGAACGCACGGCCAGGCAAGCAGCTCGGCACGGACCGCCGACTTGAGCCAGCGGTCCAGGGCAACGTCGAAGCGCTCGCGCTGCTCCGGCGTCAGGCACCACAGGCGCGCCAGCGCATCGGCACGCTCAGCGGGCAGCGCATCGGCACCCATCTCGATGAGCCACTGGCAGGCAGCGTGGAACGCCGAGCCCAGCGCCATGGGATTGCCGGCGGGCTCAACGGCGGCCACTTCTGCATCCGTCATCTCGGAACCATCCGACTCCGCATCATCGCCAGCCTCGTCCATGGGCACGCGCGCCTCGGCGACACGGTCCTCGGCCTCGGCATGCAGCGCCGCGGCAATCGACGAATAGCTGTACGAATCGCGCGCCGGATACGAGCAGGTGCCCATGCGCACGCCCACCGTCTGGGGATACACGAGCTCAAACGAATCGGGCTCGGGGTCGGCGGGGCCGGGCGCGACCGGGCGATCGGCGGCAGCATCGGCACCCTCCGCCTCCGCATCACCGCGAACGAGCCTACCCTCGGCATCCAGTGAAGCGTTGGCCTCAAACGCCTGCTCGCCAAACGTAAAGTCCGCCAGCGAGATAAGCTCGTAGTCGCCCGGCTTGGAGTTGTCGAACACCAGGCGGTCGGCATCGGGCTGCGGCATGTCCAGGCCGTCCGTCGGCAGAATACGGCGCAGCACGTCGTAAGTCAGATCGGTCTCGACGTCGAAGGTCGGCGCGCACAGCTTGCCGCGGCTCACGCCGGCATCCATCGCCAAGATCACCAGCTCACGCGCTCGCGTCATGGCGACATAGAGCAAACGAGCCCGCTCCTCGAGCGAAAGCTGCAGGTCGTCGTTGCGCAGGCGAGCAAATGCCTCGGCGGGAGAACCCGTCGCGCAGACATCCTCCATGAGCTCTGGCGGCAACCACAGTGACGTGCCCTTGCCCTTAAACGCGTGTTCAAACTGCTTTTTGACGTCATCGCCCTTCACGAAGGTCCCATCGGCAAGCTTAACGCCATCAAAACGAGCCGGCAGCGCCACGACTTGCGCCCCACCGTCGACGCGGCCCATCTGTGCCGCACCGGACGATTTGCGCACGCCAAAACACTCGGACACCGCGACGACCGGATACTCCAGACCCTTGGATGCATGCACGGTCATGATGCGTACCGCGCCGTCACCCTCCTCGTTGAGCGCGCCCGGCGCCTCCTTGCCCGCCAAGAAGCGGTCGAAGGCGAGCGCGATGGAACGCGGCGAGTTGCCGAACTCGGCCTCCGCTTCGGCCACGGCGTCGAGCGCCTTGAGCACGTTGGCGACAATGGCCTTGCCCTCGGGACCACGCTGCGCCAGACGCACAAACCAGCCGGAGGCGTTGACCACGTCGCGCGCGATGGCGGCGAACGAATCGCGGCCCACGCGACGAAGCGCATACCGCAGCACCTCGCGGGCGCGCGTCACCAGCGGCAGGTCTTGCAGGCCCGGCACATCGGAATCACTCATGATGCCCGCATCGATGTTGCGGCGCGAGGTCTCCCCCGTCTCGCTATCGAGCTTGGTCGCCAGCGCCAGGAACTCCTGGGCGCCGAGCGCAAACATCGGCGATGCCAGCAGCGGCATAAGGCCCTGCGCCGTATCGGCCGGATTGGCGAGTGCACAAACCAGGGCGCGCACCGTCTGCACCTCGGCAGCTTGGGCAAAGACTGAGCCGCCTGCGATCACGCAGTCGAGCCCCTGGTCGCGGAAAGCCTGGGCGTAGACGTCGGCGTTGGTCATGCGGCCCAGCAGCAGCACCATGCCACCCTGGGGCTGACCGGCATCGGCAAGCGCGCGGAAGCGCTCGGCGATCGCACGGGCCTTGGCCTGTGTGCGTTCCTGCGTACTGCCGCCGGCAACAAAGAGGGCCTGGCGACGCGAGGCGTCTGCCACCAGCGTGTCCTTGCGGCCGTCGCTCGCCTCGAGATCCAAAAAGCCCTGCATCAGACCGCCGTCATCGCCGTCGAAGACGCGCGCCACGTAACGCAGCACCTCGTCATGGCTGCGGAAGTTGCGCACGAGCTTAACGAGCTCGCCAGAAGGGGCGTCGGCCGCGGCAGTCGCCTCGGGAGCGGCAGACAGGCCCACCTTGCGCTCCTGGCGACGGAACACCTCGACCTCGGCGCCACGGAAACGGTAGATTGACTGCTGTGCATCGCCCACGGTGCACAGCGCGCGCTCCCCCGCACCCGTCAGGTAACGGATCAGATCGACCTGCATCTGGTCGGTATCCTGAAACTCATCGATCATGACCATCTTAAAGCGGCCCTCGTATGCCGCTCGGATGGCCGGGTAATCGCGCAGGGCCTCATAGGCCATGCGCAGCAAGTCGTTGTTGTCGAGGGCAGACTGGGCAGCCTTGAGCGTGCAGTACTCAGCCTCTACAGAGCGGGCCAAGCCCACCAGTGCATCAAGCGCCGGGCCACCACAGGCAAGCACGATATTGATAAACGCATCGGCGGCCTCGGCCTTGAGCAGCTCGACCTGCTCCTTGGGGAACGCCTTGCTCGCCCGCGGCATGCGGCACGACATCATGAGTCGCGCCGCATCCTCCATGGTTTTGCCGCTCGCCTCAAACGCGTCGATGGCGTCGAGTGCCACTTGTGCCTTCTCGGTCGCGGCCTTGCTTGCGCCCAGCGCCGCGCGATAGGCATCGGCGAGTGCCGAGGTATCGGCCTGGCCGCGCGCCACGCGCACATCGTCCATGCCGCCCGGCAGCTGACTCGATAGCTCCAACAGGTCGCGCACCAGGCCTTTAATGGTGGTGCCGGCGCCAAACGGCCCGCCCTCGCCCGCCATGGGATACCAGGCGTAGAGGGCGTTGAGCGATGCCGCGAGCTCGGGGGCGGCATCGGGTGCCGTCGCGCGGGCCAGCACGTGCTCAACAGCCTGGTCCATAAGCTCGTCGGTATCGGTGAGCACCGTGAACTCGGGGTCGATGCCCAGCTCCAACGCGTGTGCGCGCAGGATACGAGAGCACATGCCGTGAATGGTCGAGATCCACGCATCGTCGACGGTCAGGGCCTCCTCGTCCATGCCCTCGTCGATGAGCGCGCGGCGCACGCGGTCACGGATCTCGGCCGCGGCATCTTTGGTAAAGGTAATGGCGAGCACCTGGTCCAGATGCTCAACGAACGGACCGGATTCGGGCGAAAGCGCGTAGACGATGCGGCGCGTGAGGGTAAAGGTCTTGCCCGAACCGGCGCCCGCCGAGACAAACAGCGGACGGTCGAGCGTTTTGACGATCTGCAGCTGTTGCGGCATCAAAGTCGAAAGATCCATGGTCTACACGTCCCTCCTTACAAACGTTCCTTCGTGGTTATACGAGCAGCGCGCATGCGCGGCCTGAGCCGACGTCGGGTCGACGGCGGCAACGTTGCCTGCCTCGAGCTCGCGCAGGCGCCCGGCGATGCCGGCCTCCACGCGATCGAGCAGGGCGTCGAAGTCCATGCTGCCACCCTCGCCGGGGAAACCTTTCTTAAGGCCCGGGATGCGACCGTCGCCGCGCTCTTCCTCGAGTAGCTCGGCGCTCGCGGCACCGCGCAACGCCGGCTTGCCGCCCTTGGTCGAAAAGTAGAGCGCCGCGCGGGTGTCCAAATCCAGCGCCCGGCGCATGGCCTGGGCGTAGATGAGCGTTTGGGTATGTGGCGGCAACCAGCGCGGATCGTCGATGGGCGCCGCGCCCGATTCTTCGTCGCGCACCGTAGGGTCGGCGAGCTTAAACTCCTCAACGCCCGTGCGATGCTTGTAGTCGATCACCACGGCGCGATTCTCGGCGTCCACGTCCACGCGGTCGATGCGCCCGCCAAGCGGCCAACCGGCATACTCGACCTTGAGCTCGTTAAAGGCGAACTCCAGGTAACGCGGGGCAAAGGGGGCAAGCGCCTCGGACTCGTAGGCAAGCACGCCCTCCAGCTGCGGCAAGATCTCGGCCACCTGGCGCTCCTCCACTGCAGAGAGCGGCACCAGTGGGCCCTCCGTGCCGCGTTTGCCGGCGTGCTCGGCCAACGTCTCGTCAAAGACCTCGCGCAGCAGCTCCTGAGCGCGCGGCAGATTCTCGGGCGTCACGCGCTCCATGCCCTCCTGGGGCAGGCGGGCATGCAGGTGCTCCAACGCGTCGTGGACAAAGTTGCCCTTCTCCATATTGCCAAAGCCGGCGTCAATCGACTGGGGCTTCACGCGATACGACACGAACCAGCACAGCGGGCACGTCGAGTACGCCTCAATCTGCGAGGCGGACGTCAGACGCGGCACGAGCGGCGCGTTCTCACCCTCGCCATCGCGGCGACGCAGAACCAGGTACGGCACAGCCGCCTCACTCAAATGCTGAGGAGCCTCGCACACGACGCGTCTGCACTCGATGCCCTCGCCGGCCGCCGGATCAAAATCGGCGACGATACCGCCCTCGCCCACGCACGCAACCTTGGCGGCGCCAGCGGCCTCGGCGTGCGCTCGCAGCTCGGTCCACACGGCCGCCGGATAGCACTCGCGCGCCTGACGATCGTGGGTCACACGGGCGAGCGTAACCGGACCACGCGACGCTTGTATCGCGCGGCCAAAGCGTGCGCGCAGCAAGGCCGCAGGCTCAAGCGTCACGCCCTCGCGACCGAGGCTCGCCGTCAGCGTGGTCAGCGGCCCCTCTTCGTGTGAGAGAGGATAGCTGTCCAGATCGACATCGGCAAACAGCACGGCATCGTAGCTGCCGGAGCGCAGAGCCGCCGCATCGGCAAGCGAAGCAAAGCGAACCTGGGCGCGTGGCGCACGGTCAACCTCGTAGGTCTCGCAATCGTAGGCGGCGCTACGCTTGTCCACCTTGGTTCGAATGTCATCGAGCACGGGCACGGTCGCGGCCTGCGACACGTCGAGCGCACGGGCGCCATTCATAAGGATGTCGATGACGTGGCGCAGCAGGGCCACCTCCGCCTGGCGACGAGCCTGACCGTCGAGACCGCCAAGTGCGCGATCGGGCAGCGCCTCGGCAACGGCAAGCATGGCCTTGAGCGCCGTCACGGGTTTGTCGCGCCACAGCGCCTGGAACACGTCCGAGATCACGCACGGCACGTTCTTAAACCAGTTCTCGTCGCTCGCCGCTTTGCGGGCGCCCCTCACCTGGCCCTGTACGCTCTGCAGCAGACTCTTGACGCCCGCCGCGGTCTTGCTGCGCGACAGGCGCATGTTCTTGTCGAACGTGCGCGCGCTGGCGGCGTCGGCACCCGAAAGCGGGCTGTAAATCCAGTCGGTAAGCTCCGGAGCGGGCCACCACTCAGTCTTAGAAGCTGCCCCTTCGTCGGCGGCCTTCATACGCTCGATCAGGTTGGCGAGCGCCGTGAACTGCCTGCCCGCAATGGATTGGGAAAACGCCGTGAACTCGGCCGTCTCGGCAGCAACGTGGCGCGCCGCCAAACGAGCGGCAAGCTCGCTGAACAGCTGGGGTGCCCGGGCAGAAACAACGAGCACGCGTACGGGGTCGGCGGGTGTTGCAGCAGCTTTATCGTCCTTGGACTCCTTGTGCGCTTTCACCAACTTATCGATGACGTCCGCATAAGCATGGGCACGGGCATGGGGGCCGGCGACCTCAATAAAGGCAGGCTGAGCAGCGGACTTGGAGGCAGTCTGGGGCGCGGCGGCGCCCTCCCCCAGCGGCGCGATCTCAAACAGCACACCGCGGACATCAAATGCCGCGGCAAGCTCCTCGCGCATCGCCGCTTGCTCGCGGGCAAGCAGCACGACAACCTCTCCCCCGTTGTTTGCCACGGCGGACAGCAGCTCGAGCAGGCTATACGTAAATGACGTGACGCCGCGCACGCAAACGGCGCGGGCGCACCCCGGCAGGTTGTCGGCCAAAGCGCCGGCCATAATGTCAGCCGCCTCGCAGGGCTCGACCATATCTCGACGGTCCAAACCGCGCGCATAGGCGCACAAAAGTTCAAACACGCGAGCCTCGGCGTCGCTTTTGGGCTTGGGCTTGCAAACGTTGTCGCAGCAACGCTCGGTGCCTGTCCCTGCCACACCCGGCAGCACATCGCGAGCCATACGCGCGAGCATACGCACCGTGCCCTGGCTGCGCGAAAGCGGCTGCAGGTCGGCGTCGTCGAGGCGCGCTACCATGTCCGAAAACAGCATCTGGCGCTGCAGGTTGTCGACGAAACCGCGCCCGTCGCCCAAAAGCTCCCAAAGCGAGCGAAGCCACGATGTAGGCGTCTTGTAGTCAATACCCAGCGAAACGCCGGCTTCCGCCGCATCATGACGGCACAGGTCGAGCTCGGCAAACGTTGGCGCCAGCAGCACGGCACGCCCGTGGCGGGCAATAAGGTCGGCAAGCAGCGCCGCCTCGGCATCGCTCAAATCCGCGCCGGCGTTGGTGGTATAGATTCGAACAGGCATGGTCCTCCACTCAAACCGTTCGCAATATTCAATGCTTCCATCCTACCCGCCCGCGCGGACAGATTTGCCCCACGCCAACAGATTTGACCCCTTGGAGACAGAGGAAAATGGATCACCGAGGAGGTCAGTCTGACCCAGTGATCCGTTTTCCTCCGTCCCCAAAGGATCAAAAAACCGCCCCCGAAGGGACGGTTCTGCGCAATTCGTTTGTTGCCGCTGGCCTACTCGCCATCCTCCAGCTTGATGAGGATCTTGCGATAGCCGCCGTACTCGCCGTTGAGTGCCTTGGACACGCGGCTCACCGTAGTGGACGAAGCGCCGGTGCGGGCCTGAACCTCAACATAAGGCTCGCCCTCATCCAGATAACGCGCAACCTGCAGACGTTGCGAAAGATCGCAGATCTCGCGCGGCGTGCAGATATCGGTCAAAAACGCCTGGATATCCTTCTCGTCATCCAAAAGACTAAATGCGTGGACCAGCTGCTTGACATCAGGCTTGTCAAACATGTTCTCGATATTCATCGATCACCGCCAAACCCGCCATAAGGCATCGAAGTTGATACTGACATCGGGCATCGTTCGCCCGTTCTATGCAATAGGGCAACGCCTGTGGCTTTTGCCCGTAGCAGTGTAGCACACCACCAAACTAAAGCGACAAGACTCTCTGCCAGCGGCGCGTTTTTCAGGACGAACGCCGTTTTGAAACCGAATGCGCACGTAAGCTCCACGAATATCTGAGACAATGGGCGGCCGAACAAGGCGGCACACCCGAGCGGCCGTCCAAGCCGCCGCAGCAAACCGCTTCACGCGACACCGACGCACCCTGCGCAAGAAAGGATTCACACCATGCGCTTTATGCTTAACTGGCTCTTTACCTCGATCGCCATCGCGATTGCCACGTTCCTCGTCCCCGGCATCCAGCCCTTCGGTTTTGCCGAGGCCTGGGTCTGTTTCGCCTTCGTGGGACTGTTCCTGAACATCGTCGATTCGCTCGTCAAGCCGTTTCTGACGGTTATCTCGCTGCCGCTCACGATCATTACGCTGGGTATTTTTCAGCTCGTAGTCAACAGCTTTATGCTCGAGCTGGCCAGCTATCTGTCGGTCAATCTGCTGGGCGCGGGTATCTCCATCGCCAGCTTTGGATCGGCCTTTATGGGCAGCATCCTGGTGTCCATCATGCGCAGCATCCTCGACAGCATCGCCGAGGGCTAAAGGCCATTCCGGCCGCGCCCGTCTCAACAGCCCAAAACGAAGGCCGCCCATCACAAAAATGGGCGGCCTTCTTATTTGCCAAGTCTCAAAGGGCGAGAGAATCTGCCATTTCCACCCCGTCCCCAAATGGCAGGTGTGGGTTAGATGACGTAATCGTAGCCTTCGTTGGGAGCGACAAGTTGATCGAGCGTCACACCGTCGAGGTAGTCGTTGATAAGCTTGTCCAGGTTCTTCCACACGTCGAGCGTGGGGCACTCGTCAGAGCGCGAACAACCTTTGCAGTCGCCATCCAGGCAGGCGACCGGCGCCAGGCTGCCCTCGGTCAGGCGCAAGATCTCGCCCACCGTGTACTGCTCGGGCGGGCGCGTGAGCACATAGCCGCCGCCCTTGCCGCGCATGCCCGAGAGCATGTTGGCGCGCACGAGCGTAGCCAGAATATTCTCGAGGTACTTCTCCGAAATACCCTGACGCGCCGCAATCTCTTTAAGCGGGATACGGCCTGTCGCCTGGTGCTCGGCCAGGTCGACCATAACGCGCAGGGCATATCTGCCCTTTGTGGAAACCAACATATATATAGCTGCCTTTCGGTCTTTTAATTCGTAGAAATTCTAGCCGAAAAATTGGTTTTGAAAATACCTATTCCCGTCAAGATGGTTAATCGACTCGTAATAATCTTCTATTTCCTATTGCGTTACTAGGCTTTACTGTCTACTATGCTTGCCAACAGCAAAACGAACAACCTATAAGGTTTGTGGGTTTCGCTGCCACACACACCGTAAAACCACACGGTATCCAGTCATTTGAACACTTTGGAGGTTCACCATGAGCAATGTTTACACGTCCATCGATCAGCTTATCGGCCACACCCCGCTTCTGGAGCTCACCCACTTCGAGGCCGACGAGGACCTCAAGGCCCGTGTGCTCGTCAAATTGGAATACTTCAACCCCGCCGGGTCCGTCAAAGACCGCGTCGCCAAGAACATGATCGACGAGGCCGAGAAGGCCGGCAAGCTCGTGCGCGGTGGCGACTACACCATCATCGAGCCCACGAGCGGCAACACCGGCGTCGGCATCGCCTCGGTGGCGGCGGCCCGCGGCTACAAGGTGATCATCACTATGCCCGAGGCCATGTCCGTCGAGCGCCGCAAGCTCATGCAGGCATACGGCGCACAGCTCGTGCTCACCGACGGCTCCAAGGGCATGAAGGGCGCTATCGCCAAGGCGGAGGAGCTGCAGAAGGAAACTCCCA
This sequence comes from uncultured Collinsella sp., assembly GCA_959605475.1. Classification (GTDB taxonomy): domain Bacteria; phylum Actinomycetota; class Coriobacteriia; order Coriobacteriales; family Coriobacteriaceae; genus Collinsella. Next base: position 21,569 of record CAUHFS010000026.1, read on the forward strand.
ACAGCATCATCGCCGGCCAGTTTGTGAACCCCGCGAACCCGGCCATTCACAAGGCCACGACCGGCCCCGAGATCTGGGACGACACCGACGGCAAGGTCGACATCTTCGTCGCCGGCGTCGGCACCGGCGGCACCGTGACCGGCGTGGGCGAGTTCCTCAAGGAGCAAAACCCCGAGATTCAGGTCGTCGCCGTCGAGCCCGCCACCTCCCCGGTGCTCTCTAAGGGCCAGGCCGGCCCGCACAAGATCCAGGGTATCGGTGCCGGCTTTGTGCCCGACGTCCTCGACACCCAGGTCTATGACGAGATCATCCCCGTCGAGAACGACGATGCCTTTGCCACCGGCCGCGCCGTGGGCCACAAGGAGGGCGTGCTCGTGGGCATTTCGTCCGGCGCCGCCGTGTGGGCCGCATTGCAGCTGGCCAAGCGTCCCGAGAACGAGGGCAAGACCATCGTGGCGCTGCTCGCCGACACCGGCGAGCGCTACCTGTCCACGGCGCTCTTCCAGGACTAGAGCTTCTCGTTCTTAGAATGAGTCCAGGGCACGCCGGTCTCCCCTCTCTTCTGGCAGCCTGAGCTCATCCCAACAGGGTGTCCCACAGGACGCCCGAACTTGCTACAATGTCTGCGGCGCGGAACCAGCCTCCCGCGCCGCTTTTCTTTTTTGGCCACATGCCACCAAGGAGAACCTCCCCATGCACAATAAGCGCGTGCTCGTCGCCATGAGCGGCGGCGTCGATTCCAGCGTGACCGCGTATCTGCTCAAAAGTCAGGGTTACGAATGTGTCGGTGCCACCATGCGCCTCACCTGCCCCGAGGCCGATCCCGCCACGGGCATGAGCAAAGTCGACCGCGACATCGCCGATGCAAAGGCCGTCGCCGAGCGCCTGGGGATACCCCACCATGTGCTCGACCTGCAGCAGACCTTCGACCGCAATGTTATCGAGCGCTTCGTGACCGCCTATCAGGAGGGGCTGACGCCCAACCCATGCATCATCTGCAACCGCCACATTAAGTTTGGCGCGTTGCTGGATGCGGCGCTGGATATGGGCTGCGACTACATCGCCACAGGCCACTATGCCAAAACGAGCCAGGCGCCCGATGGCACCTGGCAGCTGCATCGCGGCGAGGACCCCAAAAAGGACCAGAGTTACTTTTTGTATTCGCTCACGCAGGAGCGCCTGGCGCACACGATCTTTCCGCTGGCAGGCCTAGACAAAGAGCGCGACGTGCGCCGCATAGCCACCGAGCAGGGCTTTGTTAACGCCAAGAAGGCCGAAAGCGAGGACATCTGCTTTATTCCAGACGGCGACTACGCGGGCTATATCGAGCGCCGCTGCGGACATGCCGCTGCACCGGGCAACATCGTATGGCGCGACGGCAGCGTGGTTGGGCGCCACAACGGCGCGCTGCGCTACACCATCGGCCAGCGTAAGGGCTTGGGCGTCGCGATGGCGCATCCCGTGTACGTAACGGGTGTCGACGCCGTCAACAACACCGTGCATCTGGGCGAGGCAGAGGACCTGACGGCCACGGCGCTCACGGCCAACGACTGGATTTGGAGCGCCCCGGCCGACCGCATGGAGGCAGAGCTCGATGCCGGCGGCATTCGCGTGGGCGCCAAGTACCGCTACCGTCAGAAAGACCAGGCAGCGACCCTTACGCGCGGCGAAGACGGGCAAATGTTGCTGACCTTTGACGAGCCGCAACGAGCCATCGCCCCCGGCCAAGCCGTCGTCGTCTATCGCGGCGACGTCGTCCTGGGCGGCGGCACCGTTACGGCAGCCATCAAATAGCCCCATCCCCTTTATAAGTTGCGGTGAAATAGGGACTGTTTAAGCGTTTAAAACCGCCAAACAGTCCCTATTTCACCGCAACTTAGAGAGGACGGCCTCGGTCGGTACTGCTGTGTCAGCCGAGGCCGCTGCATCGTTAGCGCTGCACGTAGGCGCGGACGAGCTCGTAGGTGTTACGCACGCCGTCCATGTGGCTGCGCTCGTAGTTGTGGCTCGCGTACACGCCGGGGCCGATCAGGCCATGGCGAATGTCGTAGCCGGCCGAGAGCGTGGCCTCGACGTCGGAGCCGTAGTGCGGGTACACATCGATGGCGTAATCGAGCTCCAGCTCGCGCGCGATGTTGGACAGCGTGGTTACCAAGTCGTAGTTGTACGGACCACCCGAATCCTTGGCGCAAATCGACACCATGCGCTCGGTGCAGCCCAGGTCGTCGCCCACGCAGCCCATGTCCACGCTGATCATCTCGCGCGTGTCGGCCGGCACGAAAGCGCCGCCGTGGCCGACCTCCTCGTACACAGTAAAGAGCAGGGACACCTTGCGCGAGAGCGTCACCTCGCCAGCGGCGACGGCACGCGCCAAGCCCAGCAAAATGGAGGCCGACAGCTTGTCGTCCAAGAAGCGACTCTTGATGTAGCCGCTCTCCGTCACCGTGGTACGCGGATCCATAGCGATGATGTCGCCCGTCTGAATGCCCAGCTCAAGCACGTCATCCTTGCTGTCGACATTCTCGTCGAGCAGGATTTCCATGTTCTTCTCGATGGTCTTGACCGGCTCGTCGGCCACGTGCGCCGAAGGCTCGGTGTTGAGAACCACACCCGTGTACACATTGCCGTCACGCGTGTAGACGGTGCAGTTCTCGCCATCGGCCGTAGACCACTGGTGCCCACCAAGCGTCGTGGGACGCAGGCGGCCATTGTCCTTAATGGAGCGTACCATGGCGCCCAAGGTGTCGACATGGCTCGCCAAAACAAGCGGCTCGCCCTCGCCGCCAAGCTCAACCAGCACGTTGCCCTTATTGGAACGCTCAGGGCCAAAGCCCATATCACGCAGGGTCTCCTTTAGATAATCAGTCGCCGCACGGGTATAGCCCGTAGGCGAAGCAATAGAAGTCAGCGTCTTAAGCTGTCCCGCGATATAGGAGAGCGTCTCCTCTAGAGAAGCATCGATATTGGAACCCATATGCATCCTTCCAAATAAAACTAAGACCGAATCCCGATTTTAACCGTTCTACACGTGCAATGCCCTAGAAGCCGAGCCACCTCCAGACGTCCTCGCGCCGATTTTGCGCACGCGCACGGTTTAAAATCCGAATCTTGCATAAAGCTTTTCGATTTCTGCATAAAAATGAGGCATCTTCTTGCTTCGTCTCAGGGTACCCCACTTTGGACCGTGCAAAAAACGGAGTATTCAGCACCGTGGGCCCCAACGGCCCCATCACAAACGACAAAACGATGCGGTTACAGCAGTATTGCGGGTCGTCGCAAAGCAGAAACTCAGTAACAACCCCCTCCACTCATCGATAGCCCACCCACAATGGCTGTCGATGGGCGTCTGCGGGCCACTACGGGCCATTCAAAACGTTATGCATTTTTAAGAGCTTGCTGAATACTCCCAAAAATGCACGCTGGGAAGTGCGCCACCTATCCGCAGCGGGCGGTATGCCTTGGCTTTACCCATCTCGGGGCATCGACACGGCACAAAAAGCCCCGCCGCGCGTAGCGCGGCGGGGCCAGCGGCAAGTCAAAAGACTATATGCCTACGGGCGAAGGACCACCAAACGAGACTAGGCAGCCGGGCAGATCTTCTTGAAGAGCTCGATGACATCGTCGAGCGTCGCCTCGCGCGGGTTACCCGGGAAGCAGGCGTCGGCCATAGCGTCCTTGGCCAGAACCTCGATCTCGTCAGCCTTCATGGCCTCGCAGACGTGCGGGATGTTCACGTCGGCAGAGAGCTGCTTGACGGCGGCGATGGCGGCATCGGCGGCCTCGTCGGTGCTCATGCCCGTGGTGTCAACGCCCATGGCGACGGCGACCTTGGCCAGGCGCTCGGTGCAAACCGGCTTGTTGAACTCCATGGCGATCGGCAGCAGCATGGCGCAGGCGACACCGTGCGGGGTATCGTAGTGAGCGGACAGGGTGTGAGCCATGGCGTGGTCGATGCCCAGGCCGACATTGGAGAAGCCCATGCCGGCGACATACTGGCCAAGAGCCATGCCCTCGCGGCCAGAGCCGGGCTGGCCGGACTTGGCCTCGGCAACGGAGTCGCGCAGGTTCTCGCTGATCAGCTTAATAGCCTCAAAGTGGAACATGTCGGAGAGCTCCCAAGCGCCCTTGGTGGTGTAGCCCTCGATGGCGTGGGTCAGAGCGTCCATGCCAGTGGAAGCGGTCAGGCCGGCGGGCATGGAAGCCATCATGTCGGGGTCGACGACGGCGACCTCGGGGGCGTCGTTAGTGTCGACGCACACGAACTTGCGGACCTTCTCGGGGTCGGTGATGACGTAGTTGATGGTCACCTCGGCAGCGGTACCGGCGGTCGTCGGCACAGCGATGGTGAACACGGCGTGGTTCTTAGTGGGAGCAACGCCCTCGAGGCTGCGGACATCGGCGAACTCAGGGTTGTTGATGATGATGCCGATAGCCTTGGCGGTGTCCATGGAGGAGCCACCACCAATGGTCACGATAGCGTCAGCCTCGGCGGCCTTGAAGGCCTCGACGCCGTCCTTGACGTTCTGGATGGTGGGGTTGGGCTTAATCTCGGAGTAGAGGCTCCAAGCGATGCCGGCGGCGTCGAGCTCGTCGGTCACCTTAGCGGTAACGCCAAACTTGACCAGATCGGGGTCGGAGCAGACGAAGATCTTCTTGTAGCCACGACGCTGGAGCTCGCCGGGGATCTCCTTGATGGCGCCGGAACCATGGTAAGAAATGGTGTTGAGAACGAAACGATTAGCCATTGATAGCCTCCTATCGTGCGCGGGGCACCCGTTACGCCCCGCACTATAAGTCCCATCCTAACGCTTTTGAAACAAAAAACACGTGAGAACGTCAAATAGTTTAAAGCGCTTCAACATACTAACGGGGCCTTAGCCCTTCCCTCCCGACAGCAGCGAAGGCTAGATTCTAGGAGCAATCGCCCAAAGAATACAACCGACTCAGTCTATAAATTGTTTCTGTTTTAGCAATATATGTTTGACAATACGTTTATAAAAAGATACTTTGTAATGAATAACATGCATACAGCAAATAACGTCATTCATTTTGTTAGAAATTGCCCATGCGGTTATTGCAGCTGCATCTACTGCAACGTACAGCGTAATTCTCCGCACGAAGCAGAAGACGGTTCCAATTCGATCGAGGCGATGACACATGGTGGCTAGTGGTCCTAAATCGAGCAAGACAGCTACAAACGAATATCAAATCTCAATTGAAGGTAACCCTTATCCGCATACTCTGGCTCTCATCAACCCAGCGGGAGACAACCTCAACATCAAAAAACATGGGTTCACGGGTCCACTAGGACAGCTATTGAGTCTTAAATATACCGTTTATGACGATGCAAATGAAAAACTCTTCACTGTCGTCGACGGTGGTTTTAGCAACATGCCCAGGGTTGCGCTCATCATCGAACACGAGGAAGTTGCGGTGTTTGATTATGGCCTAAACAGACTTGAGATGAAGTGCGTAACGAACATACCGAATTACACAATAAAAGGTAACTTCCTATTTGGAGATTACGATATATTCAGCCAACGGGAAGTGAAACTATCTTCAGTTATCGTCCTTCAATGTGATAAACAATCGTGCTTTAGCATACAGGTTTTGGATAAAGCCGAATTAGCCGCCGCAATTGGAATACCTACAGCCATTGCCCTTCTTAGGGCTCGGATTGAAGAGCATCTCGAATAAATCGCAAAAAGCAGTTTGTAACAACATTCAGGAGCTAGATAGTTTTTCTGGCTCCTGAATGTTGTTACAAACATGCACCTTAGCGCTTAAGACTCGCGGTCTGCCAGTCAGCTATGATGCGGGCCCATTTCCTGTGCAGGTCACGCTCGCGGTCGATAAACATGATGGTAAACGCGATAAACAGCAGCACGCTCGCCACCGCAATGGCGTGCAGGCCCATGCGCTCGATGCACCAGTTGCCCAGCACGGCGCCAAACACAAAGGTAAAGATCACGCCAAAGTACAGCACGCCGTTTTCCAAAAAGCCGCGCTTGTGGGTGATGATGTAGTCGTCCACGTTTTGCAGCGCGTTGCGCAGGTTACCGATGCACATGGTCGTGGCGATGCCGTGACCATGTATCTTGCGGAAGCTCTCGACCTGCATGCCGCAGGCAAACGAGGTGAGGCAGTTGGCGAGCAGGTTGTAACCGCCACCGGGGATAAAGCTCACGCCCAGTAAGATGACGGCTTCAAAGAACACCGTCACTTGGCGCCAGTGAATCACGCTGCCAAACCGCTCGTGTACCAGGTCGGCAAGCATAATACCCACAGCAAACGACACCACAGGGAAGAAGTAGCGCCCCGCAAGTGCCCAATTGCCCTCCGAGATGCTCACGCCCACGAGCAGGATGTTGCCCGTCTGCGCGTTGGCGAAAACATGATCGCGCCCAATGTACGAATACACATCCATAAAGCCACCGGCGAGCGCCAAGATGATGCCCAGCTCAATAGACTCCGATATCTGTTTGGCACGCTGCATCGTCGTGCATCCTCCTTGTTGACGACTCTCTCGTGCGTTGGCGGACATATAGCCGCCGTTCATACTGTAACCCATTGACAACATGGCGTGCGCGCGAGACGGCCCCTTCGACACGGGGATACACAGTCTGGAAACAAACGGCACCCGCATCGACACGCCGATCCGCCAGCCCATATACTCCACCAGTCTTTTTAGCCCCGTCCCAAAAAGACTGGTTACAATTACGTGCAGCATACAAACACCGGGAGGGATCGTGGCAAAAAAGCCTCAGCACGCTCAGAACAACCAGCGCAGTCAGCAGGGCAAACAGGGCCAGCAGCAAAAGCGCGGCGGCAAGGCCCAGAGCGGCCACACCACTCATGCCTCGACAGCACCTGTCCGTCCCTGGCGTCCGGGCCGCGATAAGTTCCTCCCCGTCAACCGCGCCGACATGGATGCGCGCGGTTGGGACCAGTGCGACTTTGTCTACATCTGCGGTGACGCCTACGTGGACCATCCGAGCTTTGGCATGGCTATCATCAGCCGCGTCCTTGACGCGCACGGCTACAAGGTGGGTATCATCTGCCAGCCCGACTGGACCGATCCCGCCAGCATCACGGTGCTCGGCGAGCCTCGCCTGGGCTTTCTCGTCAGTGCCGGCAACATGGACTCCATGGTCAACCACTATTCGGTGACCAAGCACCGCCGCCACTCCGACGCCTACACCCCCGGCGGCGAGGAGGGGCGCCGTCCCAACCGAGCCGTCACGGTCTATGGCAACCTCATCCGCCAGACGTTCAAGGACGCTCCCATCATCATCGGCGGCATCGAGGCAAGCCTGCGCCGCCTGGCCCACTACGACTACTGGCAGGACAAGCTCAAGCGCTCGGTACTGATCGACTCGGGCGCCGACATCCTCATCTACGGCATGGGCGAGCACGCGATTGTCGAGATCGCCGACGCGCTCGACGCGGGACTGCCCGTCGACCAGATCACCTATATCAACGGCACCGTCTACCGCACGGGTTCGCTCGACGAGGTCTACGACTACGACCTGCTGCCCAGCTGGGACGACCTTGCCGCCGACAAGCTCAACTACGCGCGCAGTTTTAATGTGCAGCAGCAGAACATGGACCCCATCACCGGGCATCGTCTGGTAGAGCCCTACCCCAACAGCGTCTATGTGGTGCAGAACCCGCCGTCGGCAACACTCACCACAGACGAGATGGACGAGGTTGCCGAACTCCCCTACGCACGCGATTGGCATCCCGACTACGACGCGGCAGGCGGCGTACCGGCCTTTGCCGAGATCAAGTTTTCCATCAGCTCTAACCGCGGCTGTTTTGGCGAGTGCTCGTTTTGCGCCCTCACCTTCCACCAGGGCCGCGTGTTGCAGATGCGCAGCCACGACTCGATCATGCGCGAGGCCGAGCTGCTCACGCGCGATCCCGAGTTTAAGGGCTACATCAACGACGTGGGCGGACCGACGGCCAACTTTAGCCGCCCTGCCTGCGACAAGCAGCTCAAGCACGGCGTGTGCAAGAACAAGCGCTGCCTATGGCCGAGCGTGTGCAAGAACATGGTGGTCGACGAGAGCGGCTACACGCAGCTGCTTCGCGACCTGCGCCAGCTGCCGGGCGTCAAGAAGGTCTTCGTCCGCAGCGGCATCCGCTTTGACTACACCATGGCCGATGCCTCGGACGAGTTTTTACGCGAGCTGCTGGAACACCATGTCTCGGGCCAGCTACGCGTAGCGCCCGAGCACGTGAGCGACGCGGTGCTGTCCGTGATGGGCAAGCCGAGCCGCGCCGTCTACGACGCGTTCTGTCGCAAATTTGAGCGCTTGAACCGTGAATACGGACTCAAGCAGTACGTGGTTCCGTACCTGATCTCGAGCCACCCCGGCTCGACGATGAAGGAAGCGGTGGACCTTGCCGAAGCCGTGCGCGACATGGGCTACATGCCCGAGCAGGTGCAGGACTTCTACCCCACGCCGTCCACCATGTCGACCTGCATGTACTACACCGGCGTGGACCCGCGCACCATGAAGCCGATCTACGTGGCACGCGACCCGCACGAGAAGGCCATGCAGCGTGCGCTCATCCAATACCGCAAGCCCGAGAACTACAAGCTCGTGCGCGAGGCGCTGGAAAAGGCCGGCCGTCGTGACCTGATCGGCTACACCAAGCATTGCCTGATTCGTCCCGTGCCGCCGCGCCCGGGCGAGACGTCTGCCGGCGGCGGGCATGGCACCGGCAAGAAGGGCGGCAAGGCCCACGGCGGCGCTGGCGGTGCCGGCAAGGGGCCCAAAGGCAGCAAGGGGCACGGCGGCATGTCGCGTGCGCAGAACACTGCCGGTCGCAATCGCGCGGCCCAGGGACGGCAGGGCGCCAACGGAGGCGGGCGTCGCAACTAGGGCAGCGGTGCGCTCGCTGCGTCCATCCCACACGCGCAGCGCAGCGACCGCATTGCCCCAACGAGGATGACGCCGGCGATAGCGACCGTAATTGCCACGTCGAACGGCGTGTTCACAAACCAGAGCAACGTCATGAGATACGACCCGGCATTAAAGGCGAAGTGTAGCAGGATCGTGTAGCGGAGCTTTCCGGTCGTCACGAGCACCCAACCAAAGATGAGGCCGGCGGCACCCGCGTAGCAACCTTGCACCCAATTCATGTGCATAAAACCGAAGATTGCCGCCTGCAGCACAATCGCCGCGGTGATACCCCACGTGCTCGGGGCCGCCCAGGGCACCATGGCGCCGTCCTGCGCACCCGCACGACGCCGGCGCTTCCAAAGTGGGCGGCACTGCGGATTAAACGCTCGGAGCGAAAACTCAAAAATAATGCCGCGTACCAGCAGCTCTTCACAAAATGGGGCGCCGAGCACCGTGGTCAGGACGGCCAGGTAGCTCGTGTCGCCCATGCCTGTTTCCTCGACAAGCTCGCTGTAGTCGGCCGCAGCCTCGGGCAACAGCGACAGCACGGCGTCGGTCACGTAGCCAACGACCACCTGCAGGGCAAGGCCGATCACGATAACGCAGGCGATGCGCTTCCACGCCCCACGCGCTCCCCCGCCGAGCGGATGCGCGCTTTGCCGGCGTGCCATAAACGAACGCGGCCACAGATAACGCCACCACAGCAGCGCCATTAAAAACGATGCCGTCTGCGCGACAGCCTGAAGCAATTGAATATCGAGGCCGTCAATCGAAAAGCCCATGAACACCGATGCGACGCCCAGAGCGGAGAACAAAACCACGCTCAGGGCGATATCGGCAGCAACGACGCCAAAACAGGCAAGCGCCCAAATCATCGCATTGAGCATGCCAACCTCCTCAAAACCCGGCACTTAGGGACGTTCCTTAACTGCCGGCAGAAAAGGAACGTCCCCAAATGCCGGCAGTTTGGGACAGTCATTGTTGATGAGAATCGGGCGAAATGCCAAAAGCCCCGTTCGGCGAGATGTCGAACGGGAAGGTGCCACAGCGATTGAACGCGGCAATGAACATGCGGATGGCGTTGGACGGCGTGGTGCCCACGAGCTGGGTTGCCGCCGCGAAGGCTGCCTTCTCCTCGGGCAAGACCTTCGCGACTACGGGGGTCATGTGTTCTGCCATGGCGCTTCCTTTTTGAAACGACGGTAGTGCGGATAGATGCGGGCCACGCGGCTGGGCGACGGGCTGTGAAGGCAACCCGATTGGCCCGCATCTGGAGTTTGTTTCTGCGGCGTTGGTATTACTTGGTATTCCTAAGTATTACCCCGCAGATAGAATACCACACCCGACCCCATGGGGACGGAGGAAAACGGATCATTTTGTTGCTGAATTAGTATTTAGAGCGTGATGATGTCCGAGATATCGAGGGCCTGAGCGTCGGCGGCATCGTGCGTGGCAAGCAACAGCATGCGACCGTCGAGCAAGTCGAGCACGACCTCGGCGCATGCGTCGCGCGCAGCGGTATCTAGACCGGTAAAGGGCTCGTCCAGAATCACCGCGTCGCCCGGGCACAGCAGAGCTCGGGCGATCTCAACACGACGGCGCTGCCCGCCCGAAAGCTCGGCCACGCGAGCATGTACATCGACCCCCGGCACTAGCAGGCGCAGCAGGGCTGTGGCACTCGAGGCATCCGCACGCGCATCGGCGCACACCAGCACGTTATCCAGCGCCGAGGCGGACTCGACCAAGCGCGCGTCCTGAAACACCATCGAGCACGGCGCGCACTCCCCCGCTGCCAACGAAAGCAGCGTCGACTTGCCCATGCCCGAGGCGCCCATCACACAGATACGCCCACCCACGGGCACGTTGAGCACCAGTCCGTCGAGCGCCGGCGCCCAGGGCGCGCGATCGCCCACGGCAAGCGCAAGCTCCGCTGCAGCGCCATCGTCCGCAGCCCTCGCACGCCCGCGCAGCCCATGCCCATGCGCCCGCACGGCCGCACCCCACGCCACGGGCCCCGAAACCCGCAGCAGCCACACCAGCACGCGCTCGCACGCCCATGAGGCGGCAACGACCAGCACGGTCCACGCCAGCAGATCAGCCGTCTCAATCAAAAGCTTCGCCTGATAGATGCGCTCACCCACGGTGCCCACCGCCATGCCGATCAGCTCGGCTGCCACGCCGGCCTTCCAGCTCATGCCGATCACGGCACGGGCACACGAAAGCACAAACGGCAGGACTTCGCGCCAGGTATGGGCGCAAAACAGGCGCCATCCCCGCACGCCATGCAGGCGGAACATCTGCTCCAGCGGCTTATCCACTTGTGCCAAGCCCTCGGCCAGCGAAAAATACACGCCCGGCAGCGCCATCAAAAAGACTGCCGCGATGCTCACGCGCGCCGACCCCAGCCAGATTAGCAACAGGACCACCACGCAGGCGACCGGTGTCGCCTTTACAAACGACAGCGCCGGAGCCACCAGGTGCGCAAACGCCCGCGAACGTGACGAAATCCCGGCAAGCACACCAACACACACCGCGGCAAGCGCCAGCCCGCCCAGTATCCGCGCGCCCGAGCCCGCCAAAATCGCCCAGGTACCGCCATCGCACACCAGGCGCAGAAGCGCCAAGGCAACAGCACCCGGCCCCGGCAAGATCAGCGGCTGCGCCACCAGCGACGCCGCAAAGATCCACACGGCAAGCCAAAAGGCGGCGACGGCACCCACTGCCGCCACCGCCTTCGCACGCTCAGTCATGTGTCGAGCAAACGCACGCACGGGCTACTCCATGTAGTAAAAATCGTCAGCCGGGAGCTTACCGCCCACGGCACTCGCGTCCGCATCGGCCAGCACCTGCAGGTACCCACCGAGCGCCGCCTTCATATCTTTCCCCGTCTGGCACACGAGCATGCACCCGGGAATCGCCTTTTCGGCAATCGAGGCGTTATCGACGATACCCGCATCGACCACCGCCTGAGCCCAGTCCGCCGGTGCCGCGTTTACGGCCTCAACGCTCGCCGCATGGCAGCTTAAGAACTCCGCCACAGCCTCGGGATGCTCCTCGGCAAAGGCACGGCGCACCACGGTCACGCCCGTCAGCAAACGGGAGCCCGTGTCACCCGCGAGCTCGTCCCACACATCGGTCAGGCTCACCGGTGCCGACAGCTTGCCCTCGCTCTTGGCGAT
>CAUHFS010000027.1 GCA_959605475.1 uncultured Collinsella sp.
GCACCGTAGCGGTACCGGGCTCGATATTCCTCTGGTGCCCCCGGGCGGATTCGAACCGTCGACACCCGCTTTAGGAGATATGATTTAATGCTACCCCCTACCATTCATCAAGCATCATTGAACATCATATAACCGCAGATAAACATAGCAGTTTGCGTCTTTTGCCTCCGGTAGCTGCGCCTATGCTTTTACAAACATATTACTAACGGCTTTAGCTAAACTGCACTCAATGAATTGTTGAAAACTATTCAAAGAAACGGAGTGCAAAGATGTCAGAACAGCCACTCATTAGCGGAAGAGGCACGTGTTGGAAAGACAAGAGATCACCTAACACCTATCGCTATTATTTTTCCCTTGGAGTCAAGGACCCGAAGACAGGGCGCTACAAACGATCCCCAACTTATACGGTTCGTTGCAAGACTAAAACAGAAGCTAAGGCTGCAATGCAGGCCAAGCTGGCTGAAATCAACTCCTCTGGCACGATCACTAAAACTAAAAAGCCCACTTTGCTTGCGTCCTACTGCTGGGCCTTTCATGAAAATAGGGACACCGAGCTTGTGCCAACGAGCTATGAAAGAGAAGCGTACGATTGCAGGCATATCGAAGACCTATTCGGTGCGTTTCAGACAATTGAGGGGCTAACTCCCGATCTAATCGAAGAAGCATATGCCGAAGCTCGTCGTACGGGAAAATACAAACCATCAGAGCTTGTACGAATCAATTCAAAACTGCGTCAGATTCTGTCGAATGCAGTCGCAAAGAGAATAATTGACCGAAACCCCTGCGCTACCGTTCATGTTCGCAGACCACGCAACAAAAGAGAATCACTGACAATCGACCAAGTAGCTACCCTATGCACACATCTTCAACACATTGAGCTCACCGCCGAAGCTGTTGGTACGCTAGTACTAGTGTATACGGGTATGCGGAAAGGCGAGATGCTGGGCCTCGAATGGCGCGATTGGGACCCTGCCAATAAAACCTTGAAAATTGACAGGCAGTACACCAACGACCATGAACTGAGGGCACCCAAGTCACAAGAAAGCCAACGCAAAATCCCCGTTGGAGAAACCTTGGCCGAACGCCTTCAATCATGGTCAGCCATACAAAAAGAGCTCCTGGCCTCTCTGGGGCTGTCCCAGACTGGCAGCACTCCCATCATTAGCGATATTGCTGTCAAGCAGGGGGTCCCTACTGTCTGTCACATGAAAAACTACATCTTCAACCATTGGTTTCGCGATTTCGCAGTTAGCTGTAATCTTGGAATCTATGAGCCGAACAATTCGACTGGCGGAAAACTATATAAGGGCATCTGCCCGCATCAGCTCAGGCATTGTGTAAGCACTTTTATGCTGGCGAACGGATCGGACGTTAGAAGCGTGCAAGGTATTCTTGGCCACGCGGACCCCAATATCACGCTCAAAACGTATACAAGCCTCGTTCAACAATCAGAAATAAAAGCAGTTAAAGGCTACGAAGACTTCATCAACGCCTATATACAGAAAAGCGAGAAATAGCATGTCATTCATTCATCGTTTCATCAATAATATTACGGTACTATACTACTATTTCCGCAGGTAGACGCTTTATTTGATTGACATCTAATGAGTTTTAATAGATTCTAAAGCTGTCAGATGGCTACGCATGTAGTCATAAAAACCGGCCCCCCAAGTGCTTATGAACCTGGTAAGTCTTACAAGCACAGGGAGGGCCCTCATTGAAAGGATAGCTCATCATGGCTACTCCACAGATTAGCACTCAGGCGTCCACACCGACTTTCCCCACTGGTGCCGCTCAGTGCGATCGGTTACTCCGCGTTAACGATATCCGCGAACTCACTGGCTGGAGCGAAAACACCGCGCGCAAGTTTATGCGCGAGTCCGGCAAGCTCATCCAAATCCATCGCTCGAATTACATGTTTGAAAGCTCATTCTATGAGCTTTTCAAGCAGCTTGAAGGTCGTACCGCCCACCTTGACTAGGCGGTAAACATGAGCGAGCTACCGTCAATTTCCGACATATTCAACGATGATGTTACCGAGCAACGAAAGATTATAGAGAAAATGGATAAAGCTATTTTTATTTCAGTGCCCGAGTGGGCGTGCTGCGTCACCACCGTTGCCGCCGAGCGTCTCATCCTCGGCCTCGTATGGAAGTTTGGAAAACCTTCCAAAAACAAACGGCCCATGGGCTTTTGCGCTAGAAGCAAATGGATTGAGGATCACTACCACTTGAGCAAGAACACGATATCCCGAGCCTATACTTCTCTAAAGGATAAGGGGTATATTCAAAAAACTGGTGATGGCAGCTGGATGCTTAATTACGCTGCAATCTACCGCGCCGCGATCGAAAACGCTTGGGAGCCCCCGAAATCTTAAGTCCACAGCCCGACTATCGACGTGGGCTTCTGTCAAACAACCGAGTTAAAAACCACTGAGCCAGAATCCGCTTCAATAGAAGATGATTCTGGCTCAAATGATATCCGACCATTCACGCAGCATGTCTACCGCAATCTGGCAAGAATCGAGGACGGGGAAACCGTCATCGAGGTCGTGAAGGTCGGTAATCGCCAGGCGTCTACAAAAACATGCCGCGGATGTAAAATGAAGCAGGGTCGAACCGAAACAGTTCCCGGACAATTGGCGTCCGGCCAGACACTTCGATTCGACCCTTTCTCATACCTGCATCTAAAATACTCCCATAATCATTCTCGACATCTTTAACGCCATCACTCTCCCGCCACCAGCACGTCGTAGGTGCTATTTTCAACGAATCGATATGACCGCCCATTCATGTTCTTTAAGGCACGTGATACCATGAAAACGTGCGGTATTTCTCCAATCGAAAACCTGCGTGAACGTATGACTTGAGACGCTTTTAGAACTCACCAAGCGCAGGACAAACACAACTCAACAGCGGCCGCGTATTTGTTCCCAGCCGTACGGCATGGCGGAGCCATGCCCATTGTTGATTGGAGTGCCGCACGATGACAGACAACCCGAACGACAGAAAAATCAGCGAGACGCCCGGCGCGAAGGACGTCCTCGATGAGGCCGCCGAGCAGATTGAAAAGGCTTGGCGAGAGAAGCTGCTGCGCGAGACCGCCGATCTCAAGACCGAGAACGCGTTACTCAGGGCCCAGCTCGACGAATTCAACCGCAAGCTCGTCGAGGCGAGAGACCGGAACGAAAGACTTGAGGCCGACTGCAATGAGCGGGTCGCCTTTATCGAGGAGAAGTTCGAGCTCGACACCGCGAGCATCGAGCTCGAAAACAATGAGCTCCATGCCGCGAGCGTCAGATACCTCGCCGATGCCAGGGAGCTCAGCAGGCAGGTCGTCCAGCTCCACGCCGAGGCTGAGGCCATGTCCGATGAGATCGAGCGTCTGCGCGTCGAGCGTGACGCCGCGTTGAAAGCCCAAGCCGAGCTGAGCGATGCGGCTCCTGGCCCAGCGCGACCTGATGGCCGAAGTCGCCGCCCTCAAGGACCGCCTCGCCGCCTCCGAGCGGCGGGCGACCGTGGCCGAGGCCAAGGTCGAGGTCATGACCAAGATGAGGGGCGAGTAGTCCCGCGCCCTTCCTGTCAGGTAACTGATTTCTAGAAACCTTCTAGAGCGCTTTTAGAAGGTTTCTAGAACCGGGCGCAGCATCTTCGATCGGCACGATGTCTCGATAGATAAGGCGATGCCTGGTGTCGCACCATTTATCGCGATGGTAGTGACCGAAGAACCAGACGCGGTAGCCGAGCCGTCCGTCGAGCTCACCCAGGAAGGTTTGCAGCGGATCCCCGCGGTACTCACGTCCGCGTTCGCGACACAGCTCTCTAGCCAGGGCAGCAGGAGCCTCGTGAGTCACAACGTAGTCGACCTTCCAGCCCACGCGGTCGAGCGAGGAGCGGCAGTGTTCCGTCTCTTTCTCGCTCGGCATCTCCTCGGGCCACCAGCTCCTCCCCTCCTTGCGATACTGCCTGTCGTTGCTCGCGGCGCCGCCCATGGCAAGGACTGTGAGCCCGTCGATATCGAACACCTCTCCGCGCATCAGGTGCAGCACGTGCGGTCGTGCCTCATGGACGAGCCCGCCGTTCCACTCCCGCACCGGCAGCCCGGCCAGGGCGTGGTGGTTCTCATGGTTGCCGTCTACGAAACACGTGGTCCAGGGCTTCGACTCGAACCAGTCGAGCCAATACCTCTCAGCATTCGAGCCATCCCAGACAAAGCCGAAGTCGCCGGCCACGATCACCGCGTCATCGCGCGTCAGGGTCCGGCCCAGCGGCCAATTTTTGAATGCAAACCGGCTGGACCCGTACTCGGCCCTGCCGTGCACGTCGCCTGTCACATAGACCGTCATCAGTACGCACCCCACGGCAGGAGTTTGTCCCCGAGCCTCACGATCCGGTCATACAGCACCGTGTGCCGTTCGTCCGGGTTGCCGTCTCGGTGAAAATGACCGTAATACCAGTGCTTATAGTCCAGGCGATCCTCGATCTCGTCGAGGAATCCGGTCAGCCGGTCCACATCAGGGCGTTCCCAGCCCGGGTCCGGGTAGAGCGTCGGCGAGAGCATGCGCGTGGCGCAGGTATGGGTGATGACGCAGTCGACCTTCCAGCCGACCTCGTCGAGCTTGGCCCGCGCGGCATCGAATTCGCGCTCGTCCGGAAGCTCCTGAGGCCACCAGCTGGAATACGGCACGCGGTATTCCCTGTCCACGCTCGTGGCACCGCCCATGGTGAAGACCGTCGAGCCGTCGAGCTCGAAGACCTCCCCGCGCATGAGGCGGCGGATAGACGAAGTATCCGACAGGCGTTGCGTCAGCCCACCGTGCCACAGTTCCATGGGTCGCTCCGCCCAGTGATCGAAGCGCTCGTGGTTGCCGTCGACGAACAGCACCGTGTAGGGGCGCGACTCCAGCCAGGCGATATCGGCGCATTCCTCGGCAGAGAAATCCCACGGAAAGCCAAAGTCGCCGGCGACAATGAGGTAGTCATCGCCGGTAAGGCTATCCCCAAGCTCCCAGTCGCGGAGCTTTTGCATGTCGAGCCCACCGTGGATGTCGCCCGTCACATAGACCGTCATCGAATCACCTCTTCCCTCTTGTACGCCGCCAGCTCGCGCTCGACCTGCCTGTCGCCGGTCTCGTTGACCCACCAGGGCCATTTCACCCGGCCGCACGGCTCGCCGACTCCGGCGAACCACTCCCTCAGCTCGTCGAGGCTCACCGGGGAGTGCCCGTTGGCATCGCAACCGACGTCGTAGCGCAGAAGGCCCTGCTTGCGGTTGAACTCGTTGTACGCGCCGCCGCTGCTGTGGATGTGCCCGTGGAGGTGCCACGATCCATGGCTCATGCCCTGCCAGTCGGCCATGGGGTAATGGCTCAGGACGATCTTCTGCCCGTCGATCTTGAGCACGCAGATCGGCGGCTCCACGGTGAAGGCGCCCGCGACCGCCGGCTGGGTCCAGTCCTTGTCGTGGTTTCCCGGGACGAGGTGGATGCGCCTGCAGGCGATCCGCTTGCGCAGCCCGTAGGCGTCCTGGGCGGTCATCTTGAATGAGAAATCACCCAGGATGTAGAGCTCGTCGTCCACGGCAACCCTGCCGTTGATGCTGTCGACGATGGCGTCGTTCATCTGCCAAATCGTCTCCCACGGGCGGTCGGTGAACTTCAGCACGTTCTCATGCCCGAAGTGGGTGTCGCTGGTAAACCAGATCATATTTATGTCTCCTTCTGTCGCTAAAAAACGTTCTCCTTCGAGGTCAGGAGACGTTTTATGAGCGACATGAGGTGCATATCCCTCATGTTTCAAGCTCCAATCTGTCGGGTTTGCCCAACTAAAAGTTTACGCCCACGCGCCCACGCGCGAACAGGATTCGATTTTTGAAATATGGACGAATTCCTCGTCAGAAGGGTAGAATGGTGCCGACGGCAGCCCAAGTTGTAGTGAGCTGGGCAGAGCCGTTGCTTAATAGAGTTAGGTCATCGTCTTAGCGACGGTGGCCTTTCTTTTTGGGCTTCGAGCCCTGCTTGAGTGCCTTGGAAAGGCCGACAAGGGCCGTGAGGAGCGAGACCGTAGCGGTCAGGAGCTTCACGAGCTCGGTGAAATCGGTCATGGGCATCACCTCCCATCGAATGGAGGGCTCTGCCCGGCACGAGGGCTGCCGACAGCAAGGACGATTCTATCAGAGCGGCTGACTCCCGCCGATCAATTCATACTCCTCACCCTCGCCGAATTGCGAGCATGAAAGAATCGGCACTGGATGGCAGCACGCTAGGGCACCGACGATAGGCTCTCCAAAACTAGCGAGGCGTGTCTCCGCGAGCGTAATCGCCTCGGTCGACCGCACGATCGACCTGCGGCGAGATGTCGATGTTGCCACCATGGGCTCGGCCTGCGGCGCGAACGCGGTCATCGCCAGCATCGGGAACGGCGCCGGCGTAACGGTTTCGAATCTCCCTTGCGTAACCGCGCCGGGCAAGAAGCTCATCACGAACCGCCGGATCCTCGAGCAGATCTTCATCGCACTTCGGTGCGATGAACTTAGGGAAGAGATTGTAGGCGACGCCCTTGCTCGCCTCTGCCTGCTCGACCCACGCCGAATACGCTTTCTTAAGCCGTTGAATGTAAATCTCGCAACGCCTCTCATAAGGAAGGGCTCGCTCGGCTTCCAGCACGTTATTTTTAAAGGCCGCCTCAAGCTGCTTGATCGCAAACCGCCCGTCAAGACGGGTCAGGTTGAAAGTGCATTTCGGATTGCCGGCCTCCTTGATATCGAGATCCGTCGCATAGACTCGGTTGTTCTTAATGAAAATCTCTACGCCCCATGAGGCAAGTAACTTTTTGAACTGCTCCATAGTCTTCGGGTGATAGTCGTTGATTGCAATATGGATCAACTCGCGCAAATTGTTTTTATAGCTGTACTCTCCCCGATCGACAATTTTCTTTTCAGTGTCGCGCGGCTGTCGGTCTCGAATCTTCGAGTTCTTCTTTCCCTTTTCGAGCTGAGCGAGATTCCAGGCCTTGTCCATTTCACGAACCCACGCAGCGCGTTCGTACTTTCCGCGACGCTCACCCGTCTCGCAACGCTTACCCGTCAAAAGATCCGTGCGGTTAATCGCCATATGGACCGCGTAACGTTTTCCCGCCTTATCGCTTTCCTCATGCAAGGCGACAATCACTTGTTGATGCGGGTAGTGTTTCGCAAGCCATTGCTCCGCGTAGGCCATACATGCATCGGGGGTCATCTTGCCTCCGTTGCAGCTGCACTCCTCGGGAAGAAACGCAAGAACCTGATGAAGCATCGTTATGTTCTTCGCGCCGGCACGCGCAGGCCTGTCGTGATGAAACATCTTCCGCGTCATAGCCATCTCGGAAAACCAGTACTTTCGGTTCGCGAGGTTCCAGCCGCCGCGGGCCAAAGCGTACTTTCCGTTAATGTACTTGCGCACGTTCTTCGCATAGCGCTCGGACGAAACACCTTTCTGCTTAACGACGGTCATTTTGATCACCGCCGACGAAATAGCGCTGTTCGAGTTCTTCGATAAAGAGAGTGACTTTGCGGGCGTTCTGGTAAACCTTTTCAAGCGTTCGGAAAACTGCCTTCTCGTTGTAGGCCGGAAGACCTTGCGCGTGCACGAAGTACATCAGCTGGTTGAGGTTCGTCCCCTCGCGATACAGCTCGTGATAGATTTTTGCGACCTGGCTCATATCGAAATCGATCATCTCGATTTTCCCGGCCAGCATCACGCGGCGGGCATACGCACTGACGGTCGTGCCGAGCGCATCCGCCTGCTTGCGAATCGCCTCGTGCTCGCCATCGGTGACTTTGACGTAAATAACCGCCGAGCGCTTTTCGTTCGAATCCTCTGAAACGGTTTGCAGCTTTTTGCTACGGCCACCGTTCTTATTTTTGGAAATGGCTAGATCATCGAACGATTCATTCCAATGAATCAGTGCATAGCGAATGAATTCGGCTTTCGTCATGCCCGCCTTTTCTGCCAAAGCGGAAAGCGTTTCGTATTCTTCAGAAGTGAGTGTCGCCTTAACGGTGTACGGACGTTTGCAACTCATCATTCATGCCCCCAGGAAAGCAGAGCGAATCGGTGAGGCCACCGATTCAAAACCGATATGAGATTGCTTTCCTTTTTAGGAGCGACTGACGTCGCGCCGATTTTTGAAGTGACGCCGTCGCTTCCCTTAGAGAAATGAAGGCGAACTTCATTTCTAACTTTATCGCCGTGTGAGGTGTTAAACAAGATGTGTTGGCAGATAAAGGGGGCGAGTATGGCCCCATTTATCTAGCCCAACACCAATCTTGCAATCACCGGGACGGCGATTGGGCGAAGCGTAGCGTAGACACGAAATGAGAGGCCTCGTTTCGAGCGAAAGGCTTCGCGGTGTCGTAGTGTCAGCGGAGACCGTGAGCGGAAGCGAATTTTTAACGCGAAGGATGCTGAGTGTTAGAAATTCGCTGTAGCGGACTCCGGGCGAGGGCTGGAGCAAGTTGATGGAAGACCTTACCGATTTGCGGAAGGTTTTGCCCGAAGCATCCGGCACCGCCGAATTCTTTTGGAACGGCCTCTCGTTTGATTGCTTTCCTATCGTTTGCTCCCAGACTGGGCGTCTAAAAAAGGCGGCCGAACCGGCCGCCCGCAAATTAACATTTACCAAATGTAAGAGGAGAGGAACGATGTACATTACTCCCAGTGACCGGCGACGTCGACAACCCAATGTTGTCCCGTAGCCTGCTGTTCATAATGTCCTTGGTCCTCAGAGGTGGTATACGAATCATTGATTGCAGAACCGCCGTTAGGATGCTGCGCATCGCCAAAAGTAGCGTGAGCGTGAGCGTCCATTTCGGCTGCAGATCCAAATGCTGCGTGGCATGCACTGCAGATCCAACGTTCATGGCGCGTATAAACCACATTCGGCACCCAGACCTGGCTGTAATCTGTCTCCCAGTGGCCCTGCTCGGCAACCCACTTCTTCTGGCTGCCGCCGTTGGAAGAGGAATTGTTGCTGCCGGAACTCTGCGAATTGCCGGGATTCTGCTTGGACTGGGAGGAATCGCCCTTGCTGTCCGACTTCGAGGAATCGGAAGACTTGTTATCCTCCTTCTTGGAGTCATCGGACTTCTGGTCCTTGTCGTCGGATTCTTTCTTCTCCTCGTTCTTGGTTCCAGAGGTTTGCGCCGCCTTTTCTTCGCTTGGCTTCTTTTTGTCTTTATTCTTTACCGCTGTGGCGGCCCTTTCCGTAGAGCCGCTTCCTTGCTTTGCAACGCTGGCACATCCAAGTTGAGGTGCCGAAAGGCACACCAGAAGCGCAACGATAATAGCCTTTGTTCTCACACCGATCTCCCTGTCCATGAAACCAGGCGTTGGACACTAGCCGATATCCAACGCCCGACTCGCTTTTACATCTGCTCGCGGCGCTTCTTCCGGTCGAGGAAGACGCCGGTCGCCACGAGGACGGTACCGCCGATGACGAACGTCTCGCCGATGAGTCCCGCGCGGTCACCGGTCTGGGCGAGGCTGCCGGTCTGGGCGGTATCCGTGCCGGCGAGGTGCTTCGGGCTGTATGCCGCCTGCTGCTTTGCGACCTCCTCTGCCTCCTGTCGTGCGATCTCATCGGAAAGCTTCTGCTCCGCTGCGATGCGGTCGGACTTCGCCAACTCGTAGGCGGCGAGTGCCGCATCATAGCCGGGCTGGAGCTCGTCCACCGCGGTCTGCTTCTCGTCCAGGATGGCCTTGGCGGGCGCGACCTTGGCACGTGCCTCGACTGCTGCGGCGAAAAGCGCGTTGAGGGCGTCATCCGCGTTCGCGTCACGGCCGGAAGCGATCGCCGCGCCGGCATCGATGGAGTTCAGCTTCGACAGCTTGGCGTCTGCCTGCGCCTTCGCCTGTTCGGCGGCGGAGACCAGGGACTCGGCGGCGCCGGCGGCTGCCTTCGCGGCATCGAGTTCGACCTTGGTGTCATTGACGGCCCTTACTGCATCCTGCTCGCGCTGCTGTGCCTCTGCGAGCTTCGCGGCAAGACCGGTGAGGATGTCGAGGTTCGACTGTGCGTCCTCGAGATCGGTCTGGGAGCCGGTAAGCCTGTCGGCGGCAACGCCGGTGTCGGTCTTTGCGGCATCGACGGCACGCTGGGCATCCGCGAGGGCGCGTGCGGTGGCGTCCGCCTTTTGCTCGGCGGCGGCGAGGACGGTCGCTTTCTCGACCTGATCGGCTGCCGCCGCGTCATGGACGCTCTTTGCGGTATCGACCGCCTTCTTGGCGTCGGCGACGTCCTGGAAGAACTTCGCGAGGTCGGCGTTCGCATCGTCCACGCCCTGCTGCTTAGCAGCGGTGTCCGCCTTGGCGGAATCCAACTTAGACTGTGCGGTCGTTACGGCTGCGTTGGCGGCATCAAAGGCGACCTGCTTCTGCTGGACGGTCGACTTTGCCGTAACGACTGCCGCGTTGGCGGCATCGAGGCTCGATTTCGCCGCATCCAACCCAGCTCGGGCATCCGTGACGCCCTGCTGCTTGGCGGCGAGATCGGCCTTTGCGGCATCGACGGCACGCTGGGCATCGGTGACGTCCTGCTTCGCGGCATCGACGTCTGCCTGTGCGGAATCCGCTGCGACCTGCTTCTGCTGGACGGTTGTGGCGGCGCCGGCGGCTGCCTGCTGCTTGGATGCGAGATCGGCCTTGGCTGCGTCGAGTGCGCTCTTGGCGTTCTTGAGACCGTTGATATAGGAGATCAGCTTCTGCTCGTACTCGTCGACGGAGATGGGGTTCATGTTCCAACCGGAGCCGGACCAGCCGGAGATCTCTGCGGTGTAGCACTGCGTCTGAAGCCCGGACATGGTGCCCTTGGTGCAGGTTGCCATTCCCATAACGGCGAGTTCGGGATTGATGATGTTCATGTAATGGCCGACGGTGCCGCTGCTGCCGTTCTCCCAGCGGCAGTTGTCTGCAATCCAATGGTTGATTGCGACGCCGTTCTTTGCATAGAAATCATAGGCATCCTTGCCGACAAGACCGGTGACTCCATAAAGGGCCTCCGTTGCCTTGTCGAAAAAGCCCTTCTCCTGCTCGATCCACTGCCCACTCGGATCGATTCCGTAATTCCATGCCAGATTTTCGGCAAAATCATATTGACGGGCATGATCGAGCACGGTGTCGCTGTAGTTGGCATCCGCAATGGCACCGGCGATGAGCTTGTAGGTGACATGGAGCTCGGACAGGCCGACCGACTTGCGGTAGTCGTTGACGGACTTCATCCACCTGATCGCATTGAGCATGTTATCAAGGGACGTGGCGTCCTTGGAGTTGCCGACTTCGGTCTTTCCGGCATATTTGGCGTTCAGGATGATGTTGACTGCGTCATCGGCACCCATGGCACGGAAGAAGCCGATGGCTCCCTGCTTGAGCTGCGCGTCGGCGGAATCGAGTTTCGCCCGTGCCTCGTCGACCTTCTGCTGGGCGGCGGTCACGGCAGCGTCTGCGGTATCCTTCGCCGCCTTGGCGTTCGCGAGCTCTACGTCGGCGGCCGCCTTGGCGGACTCAGCGTCCTTGACAGCCTGCTTCGCGGCATCCAGCTTGGAGATGGCGTCGACGTTCGCCTGCTTGGCGGCATCGAGGTCGGCGTTCGCGGCATCGAGTGCGGACTGGGCGGCGTTCACACCGGATTCGGCATCGGCCGCGGCCTGCTGCTTTACGGAGAGGGACGCCTGGGCATCATTCAGATCGGCCTGTGCCGTTGCCGCAGCGGACTGTGCCTGCTCGAGCTCGGACTCGCACTGGGACTGTGCCGCTCGTGCGGCGGCGAGGGCTGCCTCTGCGTCCGCGACCTTCTGTTTTGCCGCATCGTACTCCGGACCGCTGGCACCTGCCTCCGCTGCAGCGAGGTCGGCTTTCGCCTTCTCGTAGGCGGCGCTGGCGGCTGCGGCCTTCGCATCCGCCGCGTCCTTGTTCTGCTTGGCTGCAGCGAGGACAGAATCGGCGGCATCCTTTGCAGACTGGGCCGCAACCAGCTTGGACTGAGCATCGGCAAGCGTCGTGTTGGCGTTGTTAAGTTCGGCCTGTGCCCTGTCCACGGCAGCCTGGGCGTCACGCACGGCCTGCTCGGCGGCACTGATTGCCTCCGGGGTGGCGCTTACGGCATCTGCCTTGGCTTTATCGAGGGCATCCTTGGCATTCTGGGCCGCCTTGATGGCGGACTGGTACGCTTCGTCCTTCTCGGATGCATCTGCCTTGGCGTCTGCGAGACCCGCCTTCGCCTGCTCGAGGTGCTTGCCGGCGGCATCGGCGGCGTCCTTGCCCTCCGCGACCTGACGGGCGTACTCGTCCATTGCCGCACGGTCGGCTGCCGTACCGGCGTTGACTGCAGAATCGTAGGATACCTTGGCCTGGTCGCGGGCGGAAGCCGCCTCGTTGTAGGGGCCGGCGACCTCATCGTAGGATGCCTTGGCGGCGTCCTCCTTCGCCTTCGCCTCGTCGACTGCCTTCTGCAGGTCCGCGATGGTCTGTGCGGCGGATTTCGCGCCGGCACCGGATGCCGCGCCGGCGTGGGCGGCGATCGGCGACATCACGGCGGGGTGCTGCGTGCCCCCGTCACCGGTCTGGGCGAATGCCGTGAACGGTGAGATGAGGCTCGATCCGGTCATGGCGGCCATGGTCGCCGCGGTGACGGTCAGACGCGCGATCCCCTTCGGAGTGTGAATCTTTTTGCTTGGCAGTGCGGCGAAGTGATCGCCACCGGCAGCGAAATGCTTTCCCTGAGTCATTGTGCTGTTCCATTCCTTTTCCGTGCCCTATCCGACTGGGCATCAGAACTCTTTCCAATAAAGGTAATTATGCGCCTTAACAGGGATTGTTGTATATAGTCCGTTGGCATAAATACAACAATCCATGACTCTTTTTGTCATGGATACGAAGACGCTTCAGAAATCATTCGGCATGAGATGCAAAGAGCTCCGCGCTGGACTCGGGTACAGCCAGGAGCAGTTCGCCAATTTGATTGAGATGGATCGTTCCTACTACGCGAGCATTGAAGTCGGACGAAGAAATGTCAGTCTTTCTAACCTCTCTAAAATTGCCAATGGATTCAACATATCAATTGCTGCACTTATGACTGGTGTCAGCGATAAATCGGATTAGTCCATCAATCAGCGAACGAAGTGAGCGAATAAATCGGCGGCGTAGCCGGCGGCAAGGACACGGTACGTGGCCGCGCAGCGAGCTTCGCGAGCGAAGGGGGACAGCATCGCTGTCCCTATCTTTATCGACGGCTTAGTCGGCGGCAAGGACACGGTACGTGGCCGCGCAGCGAGCTTCGCGAGCGAAGAGGACGGCATCGCCGTCCCTATATCTTTATAGTATATTTCTCTATTAATTGGTTTCACCAAAATGGGTATTGCGCAAGCTTCTGAACAGGCGTTTTTATCAAAAACTCAAAGCAGCCGAATCATCAAAATGGTGAAATTTTTTACCCAAATTGAGGAAGCGCTTCACCAAAATGGAACCGACTAACGGCTGTTGAAAACTTTTTATCCCCAAAATGGTGATTTCCTGTTTTCAGTGGAAAACTCGGTAAGTTAAATTATTTACTTACCAGATTTACAAACAAAAGCAGTTCTTAACCCTAAAACCAGAACAGGTCAGAAGCAAAATTAACTCCTGACCTGCGATTTTTCTGGTGCCCCCGGGCGGATTCGAACCGTCGACACCCGCTTTAGGAGAGCGGTGCTCTATCCCCTGAGCTACGGAGGCATGTTGTACTAGTGTAGCAGATTTGCGCCACTACCATGCAGCGCATAGCCACTCTTCGAGATAGTCGTCTGCGACGTTCTTTAATGACTAGTCGTTTAAGAACGTCCCAGGCGACTAGTCGCCTTTATGGAAGAGGCTTTTGATGACGGAGGGGATGCTCTTGGCGCCCTTGGCCGTCACATCGATAAAGTCGGGCGAACGAACGAGCTTGTCCTCGTCAATGTACTTACGCACCGCGCGAAGCGTTTCCTTGTCATTGCGCGTCGAAAACGTAAAGTGGCCATTCTCTTTGGTAAAGATGGCAAAACGCGTAATCTTCTTGGTGCCGCGCAAAACCTCGGCGGCAATATAGTCGACCTCGTCCCACGGGATTTGGATATAATCCTCGGGATTACGCTCGTTATAGTACTCAAACGCCTTATTGCCCACCATCACGTTACCGTGACTGGTAAGCCCCATCAGGCAGGTTGCCGGCGTTGCCAAATCGACCGTGCTGTTCTGAGATTGCGCCATACGCGCCTCGCCCTCCAATAAAAACAATCGGACCGCATCCAGTGTACCCACCGGGTGCGGTCCGTTTCAATGGCTCAAAAGCCCTTGCCTAGCAACTCTCGGTCTTAAGCCGAAGCGTGCTTACATGAAGCCGCAGACGCGACCGATGATGCCGACGGCGAAGAGAGCCAGGATGATGACGATCGGGCTGACCTTCTTCTTGAGGAGCTTGCAGACCAGAAGGGTCAGGCACACGGCGGCAAGGCCGGGGATGAGCTGATCGAGGTTGGCCTGAAGCGTGGTGACCTTCACCGGGTCGAGTGCGTTGGCACCGACAGAGCTGTACATCGTCAGTGCCTGCTTGATGCCCTCAGAACCGGCGGGCAGGTTGGCCCAGTCGATATAGGCGCCAGCAGACTGCGTGACCTTGGAGACGACCGGGGTGAAGGAGATGGACACCCAGCGCTCGACCAGGGCGCCGATGATGAACATACCCAGGATGGAAGCACCCTCGGTGACCTTGCCCATCAGACCGCCGGAGAGGTCCTTGGCGATGGAGGAGCCGACCTTGTAGCCAAACTCCTGCGTGTACCACAGGAAAGCGTAACGGATGATGTTCCACGCGAAGAAGAACAGCAGCGGACCGGCGATGCTGCCGGACAGGGCCAGGGAAGCGCCCAGTGCGCCCAGAATCGGGCGAAGGGTGAACCAGAAGGCGGGGTCGCCGACGCCGGCGAGCGGGCCCATCATACCGACCTTGACGCCCTGAATGGCGACATCGTCAATCGGAGCACCGTTGGCGCGCTCCTCCTCGAGGGCGAGGGTAACGCCAATGACGGGGGCGGAAACATAGGGGTGGGTGTTATAGAACTCCAGGTGGCGCTTAAGAGCGGCAATCTGGTCATCCTTGCTGGTGTAGAGCTTCTTGATCGCAGGGATCATTGCGAAGCACCAGCCGCCGTTCTGCATACGCTCGTAGTTCCACGAGCCCTGAAGGAACTGATGACGGAAGCAAACCTTCTTACGGTCAGCCTTGGTGAGCTGAATCTTGTTCTCTGCCATATGTATCACTCCCCTCCTACTCGTAATCGTTCAGAATGTCGCCGAGCGGGTCACCGGAGCCACCGCCCATGCCGCCACCCTGCTTGGCCAGATCCTTAAGGCCAAGGTAGATGAGGGCAAGGGAGATGCCGATGAGGCCAAGGGCGATCAGCGTGAGCTGAGGGATGGCAGCAAGGACAAAGCCGAGGATGAAGAACGGCCAGGTCTCCTTGGTGGCCATCATGTTGATGACCATGGCGTAACCGACGGAAGCGACCATGCCGCCGCCGACAGCCATGCCGCCGGACAGCCAATCGGGCATAGCGTTAAGCGCGTTGGTAACAGCCTCGGCCGGGATGATGCACAGAAGTACTGCCGGGATGGCGATACGAACACCCTGCATGAGGATGCCGGCGTACTGCCAACGCTCGATGCCGGCGAAGTCGCCCTTCTCGGCGCAGGCGTCCATGCCGTGAACCATAGCGGTAGCCAGGGTACGGCAGATCATGGTCAGGAACAGACCAGCGACCGACAGCGGGACGGCGACGGCGATGGCGGCGGTAACGGCCTTGGCCGAATCGGTGGCGCCACCGTTGAGGGCGAGCACCATGATGATCGAAGAAGCGACCGAGGCCAGAGCGGCGTCAGGCGCGACGGCGGCGCCGACGTTAGCCCAGCCAAGGGCCATCATCTGGAGCGAACCGCCCAGGAGGATGCCCTCCTGAAGGTGACCGGTTACGAGACCGATAAGCGTGCATGCCACGAGCGGCTGATGGAACTGGAACTCATCCAGAATGCCTTCCATACCGGCAAGCAACGCGACAATCGCAACAAGCAGAATAGTGATTGCAGACATGTATCGGACCCTCCTTTACTATGCTTGAGCGGCCAGTTCGGCCTTAGCTTTCTTCAACATGGCGTCGAGATCCTCGGAGGAATCCGAAGGAACCTTGCGGACCTCGAACTTGACGCCCTTGGCCTTGAGAGCCTCGATGGTCTTGACGTCGTCATCGCCCATAGCGACAGCGTTAGTGACGACGACCTTGCCCTTGGAGTGGGCCATGGAACCGATGTTGGCTTCCTTGATGTCGACGCCGGCCTCGATGGCCCTGAGCAGATCCTGCGGGTTCTCGAACAGCAGCATCGCCTTGGTGTCGCCAAAGCGCGTGTCCTTGACGACCTCGGCCATCTTCTTGATGGGCACGACGTTGGCGTGGACTCCCGGAGGGGCAGCCTGCTCGATCATGGTCTTGCGGAGCTCGTCGTGAGCAACGCCGTCGGAGACCACGATGATGCGGTTGGGGTTGATCTGCTTGGTCCACGTGGTGGCCACCTGACCATGCAGCAGACGCGTGTCGATACGGACGTGGGCGATCTTGATGTGCCCGTCGCCGATCACCGTTCCCGGAGGAATGGCACCCGCAGGAGCAGCGGCGGCCGCAGCCGGCTTCTTCTCCTCGGGCTCCAGAGACTCGGGCTTGACGCGCACACCGGCCTTAGCCTCAGTCACGAGATGTTTTGCGATCGCATGTGCAGTGTTCTTTGCGTCAAAGCGCTGCGAATATGCCTCGATGAGCATAGGCAGGTTGACACCGGTGACGATAGCCCAGGAATCATGGCCCTCGATGAGACCGCTAATCTGGTTGAAGGGCGTGCCGCCCCACAGATCAACGAGGAAGAGCACCTGCTCCTGGTCCTCGAAGGAAGCGACTGCTTCCTCGACCTTGGCTCGGAAGTCGTCGGGGCCCATGCTCGGCTCGAGCGAGACCACGGCTACAGACGGCTGATCGCCAAAGACCATCGAGCCCGTCTGCTTGATTCCAGCCGCCAAGTCACCATGGCTAGCAAGAACAATACTTACCATCACATAACCTCCTTTTTGTCTACGTAATTCCTACACGACAGTTATGGAGTATAGCTGCAAATACAGCAGAATTGTTTGAAAAACTGCAAAAGGTAGCATTATTTGTTTAAACGTCTTGTTTTGTTACAAGCTGATTACATTCCAGTATTTTGGCTGATTTGCTGCTGAGGATTGATAGCTGATCTATTTACATGACCGAATTGAGCACGCTGTTCATTATTGCCGGTTTTAAACAGACACAAATGTGCTCGGGTTGAGGCTATTTCGTTTAAACAGATGGTGCTTGACTAATGGTAAGGAATATGCTCTAGGAAAGTAGTCGTTGGGGACCTTCTTTAATGACTAGTCGTTTAAGAACGTCCCCAACGACAAAGTTATGCGAGTTGGAGGGGGTTGGCGGCGTCGACGGCATCGGGGGCATCGGAGAGGCCGTCGGGGGCAGCGTCTGTCGGGTCCTCGTCGGGGGTCTCGATCTGCTTGATCATGACCTCCTGGCCCTGCAGCAGATAGGTCTCGCCGCTACCGCAATGGGGGCAGGTCTTGCCGTGCTCGACCGTCGCGTAGTCGCAGCCGCACGCCTCGCAATGCGTCACGGCCTCGACGGGCTCCACGATAAGCTCCGCGCCCTGCGTGATGGACTTTTTATCTGCCGCCCAGCGCCAAGCGTCGAGCAGCAAGTCGGGAACGACGCCCGAGACCTCGCCCAGCAGCAGCGTGACGCTCGAAACGCGACGCACGCCATTGGCGCGCGCCACGTTCTCAACATCGCGAATAATGTGATAAACGATTCCCAATTCATGCAAGGTAGAAACCTTTCAACAACGGTTGATGCGATGCAAACTCAAAGCAAGGGGACAGCGAAATCTAGTCTGCGCCGTCCCCTTACCCGCCATGGTTACCTATTTACGACCGAACTTGATTTTGATTGCACGCTTTAAAGCATACTTGCCAAGGCTCGGGAGCTTTTGCTCGTATTTGACCATCGTGGAGCACTCGGGGCGATCGCGATCCAGATGGATGGCATCGAACGCGCACTTGGTGGTGCACAGGCCGCAGCCGATGCACTTGTTGGGGTCGACGATTGAGGCACCGCAGCCAAGGCAACGGGCGGTCTCGGCGCGCACCTGCTCTTCGGTAAAGGTCTCGACGTACTCGCTGAAGGGCGCGGCCTTCTCGCGCTCGTGGTCCACGTGGGCAACCTCACGGCTCGCGTTGTCATAGCTCTCGATCACGACATCGTCGCGGTCGAGCGCGGCGTAGCGGCGCTGGTTGCGGCCGATGGTGAGCGTGGAGCCCGGCTGCACAAAGCGATGGATGGACACGGCGGCCTCGTGACCGGCGGCGATGGCGTCGATAGCAAAGCTGGGACCGGTGTAGACGTCGCCGCCCACAAAGATGTCGGGCTCGGCGGTCTGGTACGTCTGCGGATCGGCAAGGGCACCCTGGCTGCGGCCGAGCTCCACCTTGGAGCCAGCCAGCAGGTCGCCCCACACAATGGACTGGCCAATCGACATGACGACACGGTCGGCATCGACACGGCGCAAGTCGTTCTCGTCATACTCGGGCGCAAAACGGCCCTCGTCGTCAAAGACACGCGTGCAGCGCTTAAAGGTGATACCGCACACACGACCGGCCTCGTCCAGGTGAATCTCCTTGGGGCCCCAGCCGCAGCTAATGTGCGCGCCGTCCTCAATGGCCTCGCGACGCTCCTCCTCGCTGGCAGGCATCTTGACCTCGCTCTCCAGGCAGAACATCTCAACGTGCTCGGAACCCAGACGGCAGGCGTTGCGCGCGACATCGATGGCCACGTTGCCGCCGCCCACCACGATGGTGCGCCCGGGCAGCGCGTCGATCTTGCCGCTGTTGACCTCGCGCAAAAAGTCGACGGCCACGGTCACGTCCTCGGCATCCTCGCCCGGAATACCGGCAAGGCGGCCACCCTGGCAGCCAATGGCCACGTAAAAGGCTTTAAAGCCCTGCGCGCGAAGCTCGTCGAGCGTCACATCGCGACCGACCTCCACGCCATAGCGGAACTCGGCGCCCATCAGGCGAATGACCTCGACCTCGGCCTCGATAACGTCCTTCTGCAGCTTAAAGCTGGGAATGCCGTAGGTGAGCATGCCGCCCGGGCGCTCGTTTTTCTCGAACACGACGGGCTTGTAGCCCTTCTCGGCCAGATAGAAGGCGCAGGACAGACCGGCCGGACCGGCGCCGATGATGGCGATCTTCTGGTCGAAGCCGCCGGCACGCGTCGGGGTCACCACAGGTGGGACATAGCGAGTCGCGGCATCCAGATCGCGCTGGGCGATAAACTTCTTGACCTCGTCGATGGCCACGGCCTCGTCCACGCGACCGCGGGTGCAGGCATCCTCACAGCGGCGGTTGCACACACGGCCGCAGATAGCGGGCAACGGGTTCTCGCGCTTGATGAGCGCCAACGCCTCGTCATAGCGGCCCTGCGCCGCGAGCTTCAAATAGCCCTGAACGGCAACGTGCGCGGGGCAGGCCGTCTTGCAGGGAGCGGTGCCGGACTCATGCGTCTCGATACGGTTGTCGTTGCGGTAGTTGGGCGACCACTTGGTGTGGTCCCACTTGGTGGCATCGGGCAGCTCCTGGCGCGGATACTCGGGCACCTGTCCGCCAGCCTTTTTGCTACAGAGCTTCTGGCCCAGTTTGGCGGCGCCGGCCGGACACACCTCAACGCAGCGACCGCAGGCCACGCACTTGTCCTTCTCGACCTTGGCGACGTAGGCCGAGCGCGACAGGTTGGGCGTGTTGAACAGCTGCGAAGTGCGCAGGGCGTAGCACACGTTGACGTTGCAGTTGCAGATGGCGAAGATTTTGTTCTCACCGTCGATGTTGGTGATCTGGTGCACAAAGCCGTTGTCCTCGGCCTGGCGCAGGATGTCGTAGACCTCCTCGCGCGTCACATAATGGCCGCGGTCGGTCTCGACCACGTAGTCGGCCATATCGCCCACGGCGATGCACCAATCGGCCGGGTCGTCGGCGCAGCCCTCTCCCATCACGCGACGGCTCGCGCGGCAGCTGCAGGTGCTAGCGGCATACTTACCTTCGTATTTGTCGAGCCAATGCTCGATATGCTCGATCGGCACCGAGGTGCTCGCGGCATCGATGGCCTTCTCGACCGGAATGACATGCATGCCGATGCCGGCACCGCCGGGCGGCACCATCGGCGTGGCCTTGGACAGCGGTCCCTTGGACGCCTGCTCAAAGAACTTGGCATAGACCGGATGCTCCTCGAGCTGGCTCACGCGCATGTTGAGGAACTCGGCGGAACCCGGCACCAGCATGGGCAGCACCCACTGCTTGGCGCGCTCGGGGTTTTCCCAGTTGTACTCGAGCAGACCCGTGTAGCTCATGTCGTCGAGCATTTTTTCGATCTGGGCCTCGGGCATGCCGGTGATCTTGACCATCTCGGGCAGCGTGTAGGGGCGGCGCATCTTCATCTTGCAGAGCACTTCGGCCTGCTCGTCGGTCGCGGCCTCGGCAAACGACCAGTACTCGTAGCCCAGCAGCTCATCGCGGTGCAGCAGGCGGTTGGTGCAGTGCTCGCATAGTTTGACGATGGCCTCGCGCGGATGCTCCGGTATCGGCGGCACGAACTCCGCGCCGATATCGGGCTCGGTATAGCTAATCCCCGGTCCGTTGAGAATCATGGTTGTCCCTTCTCTTGCCACAGCCCGGCGAGACCGCGGCGCCCCTCTTTTTTTGCAGGCCGGGCATGCCCCCATGCCGTTCACCCGCCATTGTTGATATTGTGTCAAAAATAGTATTGACGAACCGTCAACAATATTCAAGACTGTTAGGCGAACGGTCAGGCAAAAGAGGATGAAAGGCGGCAAAACATGGGCAACAACACAGCAGATATCTCTGTGGTCGATGCCGTCCCCGCATCCGATAGCGCGGCAAAGCGCCTGACGGGCGACGAACGCCGTCGCGAGATCCTCGATGCCGTGCGCACCGTAAGCTCCGAACTGGGCGTGTCCCACCTATCGGTATCGGCCGTGACCAAGCGAGCCGGCTGCACGCGCTCGCTGTTCTACCACTACTTCGCCGACATGGACGCCGCCGTCACCGCCGTCATGGACGAGGCAATCGACGGTTTTATCTCCGAGCTCGAGCAGTGGAATGCCAGCCGCACCGTTGGTGATATCGAGGGCGCGCTCGACACCGTCGCCCCGCTCTTTAAGCGCCTGGTCGCCAGCGGCCACGAGCTTCCGAGCACGCTCACCTCGAGCAGCGGCGCGCTCTACGGCGGCTTTTTGCACAACGTGGTCCAGCGCGTGGCGCAGTATATCTGCGATACCACCGTGGTGGATTTTGTCGCCCATCATGAGCTACGCATCGACCATGTCTACGAGACGTTCTACACCCTCATTATGGGGTTGTTGATGTATATCCGCACGCACCCCGATGTGCCCGACGAGACGGTCAAGGAAATCATCGCCTCGACACTCCACATCGAGGGCTATACCGCCAAGTATCCGGAGCGCATGCCCCAGAACTGACGACATTTGGCCAAACTGCCCGCGATCAGAAGAGGGGCCGCGGGCGTGTGAAAGGAGAGCAGCATGCTGTTCGATGTTTGGGGTAGCGATACCCTTATCCACTGGGCCGGCTGGGCCATGGTCTTTATTGGCCTGATCGTGCTCAACGAGGTCGGCCGCCGCACCAAGCTGGGCGCGGCAATCATCTTTGGCGTGGCTCCGCTGGCCATGACCATCTACTGCGTCGCTATCGCCATCGGCGTTTCGCAGGGCGCCGAGTGGGCGCTCACCAACCCCACCCATGTGTACCAGAACAGCTGGTTCCACTACGCCAAGGTCTACGCGGCGTTGGCCGGTTGCTGGGGCTTCATTGCCATTAAGTACCAGTGGGGCAAGATCGGCAAGGCGCATTGGTTCCGCGCATGGCCGTTTGTGATCGTCGCCATCAACATCATGATCGCCGTCGTGTCCGACTTTGAGAGCGCCTATCACTTCTTTGTCCTGGGCGAGTCCACCTGGGTCACCTCCGAAGGTGCTACGCAGCTGGCCGGCTGGAACAACGTGTTCAACGGCATCGCCGGTATCATCAACATCTTCTGCATGACCGGTTGGTGGAGTGTCTACGCCTCCGAGGACAAGACCGACATGCTGTGGCCCGACATGACCTGGGTCTACATCATCGCCTACGACATCTGGAACTTCTGCTACACCTACAACTGCCTGCCCACCCACTCCTGGTTCTGCGGCTTTGCACTGCTGCTGGCGCCCACCGTCGCCGCCTTTATCTGGAACAAGGGCGGCTGGATCCAGAACCGTGCCTTTACGCTGGCCATTTGGTGCATGTTTGCCCAGGTGTTCCCGTACTTCCAGGAGGAGTCCATCTTTGTGACGCACTCCACGCTCGACCCCGGCGCCGCTACCGCGGTCTCGATCGCCGCGCTGATCGCCAACGTCGCCGCAATCATCTACGTCGTCTACCGTGCCAAGAAGCTCGGCCGCAACCCCTACAAGCAGGATGTCTTTGAGGGCACCAGCGATTGGGAGAAGGCTACCGCCCGCCGCGCCAAGGTGGATTACGCACACGCCGAGTAACGTGCCCGGTGCACATGCCGCTTGAATGTGAAGTCGCCTAGCCGACTCCGCGCAATGCAACGTATTGCATGCCCCCGGAAAGCGATTTGTCCGCTTTCCGGGGGCTTTTTGCTGTTGCGCGCATCCACGCACATATTCAAAACCTCTCGCACAGATAAAATCAGATTTCCAATTGCCTGACAGCTCTATATGACCCTGTATTTGGGTACATTGTTGTCCCGATATTGAGCTTGGGGGATATATGAAAGATGAGACGAGGGGCCAAGAGGACGCGGCCCAAGATGCAGAGGCGTGTGCCGAGGCCCTGGAGAGCCTAGACCGAGTTTCGCTTGGCGAGATTGCGTTTGACGATTCGGGCGTTGACGTGCAGGATGAGCCGGAAGCCGAGGCGCAGTCCGATGATCAGGATGCAGACGATGTTGAGCCTGCCGAGGATGAGGCAGATCACGAAGACACCGAAAGCGAGGCCGGCAACCAGCCCGAATCCGACACGGGCGAGGAAACCGTCTTGCTCGACAGCTTGCCTGCCGAGGATTCGCTGACCCGCGAGCTTCCTGGCCTGGGTTCCGCACCAGCCGTGGACGAAACCATCGCCATGGGAGATATTCCCCTACCGTCCGTTCCTTCGGCACGCGAAGCCGAGGTTCGTCATCGTAAGATGTCGCCCAAGCGCCGCAATCTGATGGTCGCCGGTGTCGTGGCCGTCGCGCTCGTCGCCGGCGGCGCAGGCTATGCTGCCTGGAACGGATATCAGCAAGAGCAGGCTGCCATCACCGCCGCCAATGCCCACACGATGATGTCGGTGCAGATTGGCGTACACGCCGCGGGGCTCGACTGTTCCGCCGGCTCCAAGATTCCCGTACAGGTGAGCGGTCAGGATTCTGACGGCTCCTCCGTGAGCGAAACGCTCTATGTTGACGAGCACGGCCGCGGCATCAAACTGCTGCCCGGCGATTACACGCTCTCCATCGCTGCCTCCCCCATCGCGGCCGACGGCACCATCTATACCGTCCCGACCACCAAGACGCAGGTCACCGTTAAGAGCGATGGACAGGATTTAAGTGCCCAGGCCACCTTTAAACTCAAAGTGCCTTCGGCCGACACGGTGACTGACGACCAGATCGATGCCGCCGCCAAGTATGCCGAGGAGAGAGGCGCGAGCTCCGCCGCCACCGCCAAGGTGCTCCAGCAGGCGGCAACCGCGCGGCGCGACGCCGCCGTCAATGCCGTGAGCGCGCAAAAGGCACAGGCGGCCCGTGATGCCGACGCCCGTCACAAGGCAACCGACCTTTACCAGCTCGATATCCCCGTCGAGTGGTACGGCAAGGTCGAGACTTGGCAGAATGGCAGCACGCTATGCATCTATCTTGCCGGCGACAGCAATACGCCGATCGTGACGCTCGTCGCGGTGCGCGAGGGCGAGAGCTTTACGCCCGATGAGGGCGATACGGTTTTGGGTGCGGCCAATCTAGGCAACGGTTATACCGTCTACGCCAGCGGCCCCGTCTATCCGTACGTGGTGCCCCAGACCATCAACGGACGGACGCAGAATCCCGTGTCAACCTACCCCATGGACACGGCCATTGAGCTTGTCGAGCTTACGACCGGCAACCGCTACACCTATAGCCAGATCAAGAACGTACTGGTCGGCAAAGACGGCAAAGCCGACGCCGCGACCAAACTCGAGACCGACTACCTCGCGCAGATCCTGCTACCGAGCATCAAAGCCCAGGACTAGCCGCCCCAAGACAGCCGCCCAACACCCACATCCCTAACGCAGTTGCGGTGAAATAGGGATTGTTTTTGCTGGTCAAACCGCAAAACAGTCCCTATTTCACCGCAACTTATTGGTGGCCTTTTGGGTGGCACTCAGCGCCAGGGGTCGGCTTCGAAGAGGGGCTCGCGCTCGGGGCGGCGATCGCTGTAGGGATCGTAGCCGTCGTCGTCCTCGTTCTCGGCGCGAATATAGGGGTCGCGCGGCTTGGGTGCCGGCTTAGGCGCAGGCTTGGGTGCGGCGGGTGCGGCATCGGTCGCCGGCGTGTTCGTCTTGTTCTTGTCTGTCATCTGCGCATCTCCTTGCATCGCATCCGTTCAACATCATCGATTGTCGCACGAAAAAGGGCGGCGGATCCAATTGGATCCGCCGCCCTTGGCGTTTTGCGATGGGGGGCGGTTTTAAAGCCGGCCCCAAAATCTACTCGGCGTCTGGAACCTCGTAGGTGGCCGTCGGCGTGTTGTCGCACACGACGGTAAAGCCGCCGTCCTTGTCGGCATCGACCGTCACCTGATCGCCCTCGCGCACCGTACCGTCGATAATAGCGGCGGCAATGGCATCCACGACCTCGCGCTGCACGAGACGCTTGAGCGGACGGGCGCCAAAGACCGGGTCCAGGCCGCCCACGGCGAGCATCTGCTTGGCCGCCGGGGTGATGGCAAGCGTCATGCGCTCCTTGGCCAGACGTGCGCGGACGTCGGCGAGCTGAATATCGACGATCTTTTCGATCTGCGCCATGCCGAGCGGATGGAACACCACGATATCGTCGATACGGTTGAGGAACTCGGGGCGGAAGGTTTGAGCCATGGCCGCGTCGACCTGATGGCGCATCTCCTCCTCGTCCTTGCCGGACAGATCGGCGATAGCCTTGGAACCCACGTTGGACGTCATGATGATAATCGTGTTCTTGAAGGACACTTGGCGACCCTGGCCATCGGTCAGACGGCCGTCGTCGAGCACCTGCAATAGCACGTTAAAAACATCCGGATGAGCCTTCTCCATCTCGTCGAGCAAGATCACGGAGTACGGACGACGGCGCACGGCCTCGGTGAGCTGGCCGCCCTCGTCGTAGCCCACGTATCCCGGAGGCGCACCGATCAGACGCTGGACGCTGAACTTCTCCATGTACTCGGACATGTCGATACGCACGAGCGCACGCTCGTCATCGAACAGGCACTCGGCCAGCGCCTTGGCGAGCTCGGTCTTGCCTACGCCGGTGGGGCCCAGGAAGAAGAAGCTGCCGATGGGCTTGTCCGGATCGGAGAGGCCCGCACGGCTGCGGCGCACGGCCGCGGCCACAGCGGAGACCGCCTCATCCTGACCGATAACGCGCTTATGCAGCTCGCCCTCCAGGCCCTTGAGCTTGTCGAGCTCGCCCTGCATCATCTTGGACACGGGCACGCCGGTCCAGGCACTCACGACCTCGGCGATCTCGTCGGAGGTCACCTGCTCGTTGAGGCCCTCGCCGTCCTGCTCCTTTTGTGCCTCGAGCGCAGCCTCGGACTCCTGAATCTGCTGCTGCAGGCCCGGAATCACGGAGTAGCGCAGCTCGGACGCGCGGCCCAGATCACCGTTGCGCGTCGCGCGTTCCTCTTCGATCTTGGCCTCATCGAGCTGGCCTTTGAGCTCCTGAACATGATCGATGGCGTTCTTTTGGTTGAGCCAGCCGGCCTTTTGCACGTTGAGCTTTTCCTGGACCTCGGCAATCTCCTGGCGCAGGGCTTCCAGACGCTCCTTGGAGGCGTCATCGGTCTCCTTCATGAGCGCCTGCTCCTCGATCTGCAGCTGGGTGAGCTGACGCGTGGTGGCGTCGATCTCGACCGGCATGCTGTCGAGCTCCATGCGCAGGCGGCTTGCGGCCTCATCGACCAGGTCGATGGCCTTGTCGGGCAGGAAGCGGTCGGCGATGTAGCGATCGGAGAGGTCGGCGGCGGCCACGAGCGCGCTATCGGTGATATGCACGCCGTGGAAGATCTCGTACTTCTCCTTGAGGCCACGCAGGATCGAGATGGTGTCCTCGACGGTAGGCTCGCTCACCATAACGGTCTGGAAACGACGGGCGAGTGCCGCGTCCTTCTCGATGTACTTGCGATACTCGTCGAGCGTAGTCGCGCCGATTGCGTGCAAGTCGCCACGGGCGAGCGCCGGCTTCAGGATGTTGCCGGCATCCATGGAGCCCTCGGTGGCACCCGCGCCCACGATGGTGTGGAGCTCATCGATGAACAGGATGACCTTGCCCTCGGACTTTTGCACTTCCTTGAGCACGGCCTTCAAGCGGTCCTCGAACTCGCCGCGATACTTGGCGCCGGCGACCAGCGCGCTCATGTCGAGCTCGATGAGGTCGCGGTCGCGCAGGGTGCTCGGCACGTCGCCGGCCACGATACGCTGGGCGATGCCCTCGACGATGGCCGTCTTGCCGACGCCCGGCTCGCCGATGAGCACGGGGTTGTTCTTGGTGCGGCGGGACAGAACCTGGATGGTACGGCGGATCTCGTCGGTACGGCCGATGACCGGGTCGAGCTTGCCGGCGCGGGCCAGATCGCAGATGTTGCGACCGTACTGCTCCAGCGCCTCAAACTGGGTCTTATCCTCGGCAGACGTCACGCGGTCATCGCCACGCAGCTCCTCGTAGACCTGCTCGATGCGCTCCTTGGTGACGCCGGCGTCACGCAGTACACGACCAGCCTCGCCCTTGTCCTCGGCAAGTGCCATCAGCAGATGCTCGGTCACCACAAAGCTGTCGCCCATCTTGGTGGCCTTCTTCTCGGCCTTCTCGATGACGCGGACGAGCTCATTGGACAGGCCCATCTGCTGGCCCTCGCCCGAAACCTTGGGCGCGCGGTCGATGGCATCTTGTGTGGAGCGTGCAAGCTGGGCCGGATCGGCGCCGATGCGCTCGATGATCACGGAGATATTGCGCTCGCCGGCACCAAGCAGGGCGGACAGCAGGTGAATCGGCTCCACCGCGCCGGCCTGCGCGTCGGCAGCCGTGCTCATGGCGGTCTGCAGCGCCTCGCGCGACGTCATTGCTAGCTTATCGATTCTCATGGAATCACCTCTCTTGGGGCGGCCGCCCTACGGGGCGGCTTCACGTTGTTCGAGAAGTATTGTTGCCAGCTTTGCGCGATCTTATACACAAATCTAAGTCTCTATATATAAGATTTTCTGAGTGCTCTCATGACACGCAAACCACCACAAAGGTGCCTGTCCCCTTTGTGGTGGTCCAGAGAAGAATCAGCCCCAATTATAAGAGGCGGCATCAAGCCCAGCCTACGTTTGGCGACCCCAAATCGAAGCCCGATAGGGCCTTTCAGCCCCCTCATTCCGGGCGGTCGCTTGCTTTTGAATATTGTCATAAGATGGTATCATTTATCTTAATGATTGCATATTGTAAGCGAGGTGCCCCACCGTGAAACGCTCCACCTATATCGGCCTACTCGTCTTAGCGTTTGCGATTACCGCAGTCGGCGTGGGCATTATCTATCTCGCATTTCTCCCCGCCTCTGCAACGCAGGCGGTGATTGAGACCGTAAGCTATCCCATCGAAATCCTCACCGATATCGTCAAACCCGATTCGATCACCGTCGATTTTGACGGTACGCCCGCAGCGCTTGGGGTCAGCAACTATCCCCGTATCGAACTTGGGGCCAAGCGCTATACCAAAGATGAGCAGCTTATCGGTAAGGCAGCCAAGCTGCTCAAAGGCAAGACGTTTAAGCGGTGGTACGGCGCCGTAATATATCGAGCCAAGAACAGCCAAATGAATGGCGGGTATTATTCGACCCTTGAACTCGATGCGGCAAACGGGAGCAGACTGTGCAACGTCTCATACGACCCCGGCTATGTGGACAATGAAGGGCCGGGAGTCTATATCCCGGATGGCGACGTAATCTACGTCATGGAGGGCGACCAGACGGCAGTCGTCAGTTTTATGGATCAGTGTACCGAAGATGCCTACGAACAAACCTGCGAGCCAGATCCGCAGACAGCGCGCGACAGTGGCTCGGCACGCACTTGGCTATTTGACGATGAAATAACCTGGACCCCATCGAAATAGGGTGTCACCGGGCACCTTTGTGATGGTTTTCGACTCCAACGCTCCATTGTCTCGATTTGTAACAGCTAGCGGCCCTTTTCGGTCCCAAGTGTTACAGATTTAGATGAAGCGATCGACGGCGCCCGTTTGTCTCAATCTGTAACATCTAGTCAGCAAATAGAGCTCTATCTGTTACAAATCGAGACGAACAGAAAACACCCAGATCAAAAATCTAAATCTGTAACACCAGGCCCACTTTTAGCGGCCAAGATGTTACAGATCGAGACAGACCGAAAACCACCACAAAGAGGACAGGCACCTTTGTGGTGGTCGCGGTCTCTACTCCTTCGCCGAACCCGTACTTCCCGATTCGACGGTCCAGGGCATCTCATCCTCGAACAGCCATGTACGGGCAGACCCACTATCGCGTGCAGTCTGCGGGTCAGGCAAGCAGGTCTGTTTATAGGCATCTTGGATACACTGACCCATAAAATCGTTGAGCTCGGTCTGGTCGCCCTCCATGACATAGGCGACATCGCCGTCCATGATGTAGATGCCCGGACCCTCATTGCCCTCGTAGCCCGGATCGTACGAGACATCACATAACTTTGCGCCGTTTGCAGTGTCCAGCTCGATGGACGAGTGGCATCCGCCAACCATGTCGTTCGCTTTTGCCCGATAGGACGCATATCCGTACCAACGCTTAAATGTTTTGCCCTTGAGTAGCTCGGACGCCCTATCGATCAGGCTTGTATCCGTGGTATAGCGCATGGCCCCAAGCTGAATACGCGGATAATTGCTAATACCCAGCACAGCCGGCTGCTCATCAAAATCAACGGTAATGGTCTCGGGCTTGTCGTCGCCGGTCAGAAGTTCGACAGATTGAGTCACAGGCTTGACCACCGGCTCCGTCACCGCAGCAGGTAGAAATGCCATACCGACAGCGCCCGCGCCAACCACAGCGATCGCAAGCGCCAAGACAATCAATCCAATACGGGCAGAACGGCTCACGGCAAAACACCCCACAATGCAAACCTTCGCCACCTGCACTAATGATACCGCCAGCTAACACTATTACCAAAAGAAGCCGCGCGCTCCTCACCACCACAAAGGGGACAGGCACCTTTGTGGTGGTTTTCGACGCTAACGGTCGACCATCTCGCGCAATGAGATTAAACTTGAATTGCTCTCTGAACATATCCATTTCTGCCTATCCTCAACAGATCTTTGTCTCGAGGAGCGCATATGAAGCCGCCTCATTCCACCGGTCGCAACGTCATCGCCATTCTCGCCATACCCATCGTGATGCTCTTCCTTATCGTCATCACGCCCTTTTCCCTTGGTATCACCTCGCCCTTCGATTTATGCGGAATGGTCGACGCCGGCTCGCGTGCCACCTCGCTCTCCCTTATCTGTCGCGGCGTGTTTTACGAAGATGGAATTCCCACCGGAAGTTGGCAGTCAAAGTTGCCACTGCTCGGTCAGATCGACGGATGCTCCCCCTATTTCTGCCTTGGACCTCAGACGCTAAACTATCTAATCGACGACCAGCCACTCGACTCCATCACCCTCGCCTACGACTACGCACCAAACACCGATGAGCGCCACATGAACCAAGTCCTCGACAAGATGCTTGGACAGTGCGGGCTCACCGAGGAGGCCGGTCGAACCATCTATAGCAACCAGAAATTAAAGCGAACAGAACTCCGCCGTGTCGGAAAAATCAAAGGGCGAAACGGGGCCGCCTACTGGGATGCCTGGGCAACACGCGACAAGGGCGAATTCGGACACAGCACCTATATGGTCACTGTCTACACCAAAGACGGAATTAAGGACAATGTTGACGATTTCGCGTCCTCCAAACTCGGCATCCCCAAAACAACCAAACCCGTCAACCCAGATGAAATCCTGTAGAGCCGCTCATTAGAATGTCGCTCAACGTGCACACCGACATTGAGCTCACCCCCACCACCACAAAGGTGCCTGTCCCCTTTGTGGTGGTTTTCGACAAAAAGAAGCCGCCCCAATAAAAAGAGGCGGCTTCAAGCTCAGTCTTTTTTAGCGTCCCTCAAGACCCAACGAGAACGTCGCGGTAGCCCCGGCCACACCTTTCCCTCGGGCGACCCTCGCGAAGCGCGTGAGCACGAGGGAAAGGTGTGGCAGGGGCGTACAGCAGAGTTACTCGGCAGCGGCCTTGAACTTGTTGTAGTTGATCAGGCAGCCGGCCTTGACGATGGCACGCTCCTCTGCCGTCATATCGGCAATGTAGAGCTCAATCTGATCGACCGCACCATCGGCGCGCACCACGTAGGCGGCGATGTCCTTCAGGTCGCCATCGAGCGCGGCACGGATACCCGGCACAAAGACGTAATCGCCCACCTCAA
Source organism: uncultured Collinsella sp. (assembly GCA_959605475.1). Taxonomy (GTDB): domain Bacteria; phylum Actinomycetota; class Coriobacteriia; order Coriobacteriales; family Coriobacteriaceae; genus Collinsella. The sequence continues at coordinate 30,936 of CAUHFS010000027.1, forward strand.
AGTTGGGCTCGGCCTCCATCTGGAAGGGCACCATGCCCCAGTTCATCACGTTGGAGCGATAGCGCTTGGTGGCGTACTCGTGGACGATGTTGGCCAGGCCGCCAATTACGCGCTGGCAGCTCGCGGCCTGCTCGCGGGCGCTGCCGTCGCCAGGCTTCTTGGCGTAAATCATGGAACCGAACTCGGTCGCCTTGGCATCGGCCGCGACACCCGCGCCGGCCAGCGCCTCAAACACACCGGCAAGCTCGGCATCGAACGCCGCCAGGTCGCCCGCGGACTCGCCGGCAACGCGACGCTTCTCCACAGCGTCGACCTCCTTGGAGCGACCCACGTAGGCCGGGTCGCGGCGGCTCAGCGTAAACTCAGCCAGGCCCAGCGGGTTGGAGCGGAAGGAGCTCGTCTCGCCCGAGGGAATGAGCTCGTCGGTCGTGGTGACCGGGTCCATGATCTTGGAGCAAACCTTGAGCAGGATGTCGTCGCCGAGCGGCTCCATCGCGGGCCACGGCTTGATGTTGGGGCCTTCGACCAGCTCGTCGGCAGGCTCCGCCTTGCCAAAGCCCCAGTACACGCGCTTCTTGTACGGCGCGTCGTCAAAGGTGTACTCGCAGGCCTCGTCCCAAGTGTCCTCGGGCAGGTCGGTCGCCGGCGTCAGGACGCCGCCGTTGGCAGCCGTTGCCGCAATGGAGCGGGCGTCCATCAGGGCCACGGCGCTCAGCTGGCCATTACCCGGCTTGGAACCCTCGCGGTTGGGGAAGTTGCGCGTGGTGTGACGGATCGAAAGGCCGTTGTTGGCGGGCGTGTCGCCGGCGCCGAAGCACGGGCCGCAGAATGCCGTGCGCACGATTGCGCCGGCCTCCATGAGGTCGTAGATGTAGCCGCGGCGTGTAAGTTCGAGCGCCACGGGCTGGCTCGTGGGATAGACCGACAGCGAGAACTCGCCGCAGCCGGTATTGGCGCCCTTGAGCACGCGGGCAGCCTGGACCACGGAGTCATAGTTGCCGCCCGAGCAGCCGGCGATAACGCCCTGCTGCACGTGCAGCTTGCCGTCGACGATCTTGTCGAGCAGGCTAAAGTGCGTCTTGCCCTCGCCGATCTTGGCGGCCTCGAGCTCCACCTCGTGCAGGATGTCCTCGAGGTTCTCGTTGAGCTCGTCGATCTCAAAGCCGTTGGAAGGATGGAACGGCAGCGCGATCATGGGCTTGATGCTCGACAGGTCGACCTCGACGCAACCGTCGTAGTAGGCGACATCGGCGGGCTTGAGCTCGCGATAGTCGTCGCCGCGGCCGTGCATGGTCAAAAACGCGTGCGTGTCCTCGTCGGTGGCCCAGATGCTCGACAGGCAGGTGGTCTCGGTGGTCATGACGTCAACGCCGTTGCGGTAGTCGGTCGTCATGCTCGCGATGCCCGGGCCCACAAACTCCATGACATTGTTCTTGACGTAGCCCTTGGCAAAGACGGCGCGAATGATGGCGAGCGCCACGTCGTGCGGGCCGACGCCGGGGCGCGGGGCGCCCGTGAGGTAGATGGCCACGACGCCGGGATAGGCGACATCGTAGGTGTCGCGCAGCAGCTGCTTTGCCAACTCGCCGCCGCCCTCGCCCACGGCTATGGTACCCAGGGCACCATAGCGGGTGTGCGAGTCGGAACCCAGGATCATCTTGCCGCAACCGGCGAAGTTCTCGCGCATAAAGGAGTGGATGACGGCGATGTGCGGCGGAACGAAGATGCCGCCGTACTTCTTGGCTGCGGAAAGGCCAAAGACGTGGTCGTCCTCATTGATGGTGCCGCCCACGGCGCACAGCGAGTTATGGCAGTTGGTGAGCACGTAAGGCAGCGGGAACTGCTCCATGCCCGAAGCGCGCGCCGTCTGGATGATGCCGACAAAGGTGATGTCGTGGCTCGCCATGGCATCGAAGCGAATCTTGAGTGCCTCGGGGTCGCCCGACGTATTGTGTGCCTGGAGGATCGAATACGCGATGGTGCCGCGCTTGGCATCCTCGGGTGTCTGCGTAATACCGCGCTCGGCAGCCTCGGCCGCAGGCACAACCTCGCTGCCGCCGCGCAGGTAGATGCCGTCCTCGTACAGCTTGACCATACTGTCTCCCACTCTGCCCAAAAGATTTGGGCGCATAGCATACATTCGTTCAATATCGTGCCATAGAACGGTTGCGAGTGGGCTACGAATCTGCACGTTCACTTTATCTCAGTAAAGCAAAGGACGAGCCCAGCGTGGGCCGGCAGATTTGGTGCAAGAGTGTCCCTTTCGACTAGTCATTTAAGAACGTCCCCAATGACTACCCTACCGCATCCGGAGCAAGGCAACGCCGCAGGCAGAGGACGGACAGCGAGCGCCGTCCAGAGCGAACAAGTTGGCATGAAAAAGGCAAGGCATAGACCTTCTGGTCATG
>CAUHFS010000028.1 GCA_959605475.1 uncultured Collinsella sp.
ATCTGGACTTCCCGGATGTGATTGCCTTGCGGCAGCAGCTACTGCCCGCCGGGGATCGAGAACAAAATATCCCCTGCGACCTGAAAGACACCGCATGGTTTAGCAAAATCGATGCCTCCGGCGGGGCGGTGTTCTTTGCCTCCGGGGTGTTCTATTACTTTCTGACCCAGCAGGTCCGGGAACTGGTGCGGGGGATGGCGGACGCTTTCCCCGGCAGTGTGCTGGTCTTTGATGCTGCCAATCGGACGGCGGTAAAGATGATCGCAAAAACATGGCTTAAGACTGCGAAAATCAAGGATGTGGGGGCATATTTTGCGGTTTCGGATGCCGCCAAGGAAATCGGCGCGTGGGACAGCCGTCTGCAGGTCACAAGTCGCGGCTATATGCTGGGTTACAACGATTTGAGAGACCCTTCTGTCAGCGGCTTTTTCCGGTTTCTCGCAAGGGTCGGTGACAACGGGATGAAAATGCAAATCGTGAAAATAAGATTTTGAGAGGCAAAAACGAAGCGCATTCACTTTGACGTTGAAGAAGACGGCTTTTACGGCGCATATTGGGCGTGCAAGGACGCACATACAGCAGCGGGCACGGATTCGATTGAAACCGTGCCCGCTATCTAATACTATATTATTTTATAGAACGTATGTTCTATTCCCACTCGATGGTCGCGGGCGGCTTGGACGTGATGTCGTAGCACACGCGGTTGGCGCCGGGAACCTCGGCAACGATGCGGCCGGAAATGCGGGCCAGCACGTCGTAGGGCAGCTTGGCCCAGTCGGCGGTCATGGCGTCGCTGGACTCGACGGCGCGCAGGATGATCGGGCGCTGATAGGTGCGCTCGTCGCCCATAACGCCAACGGACTTAATATCGGGCAGGACCGCGAAATACTGCCAGCAGCTGTGCTCGGAGTTGCGCTCGCCGGTCTGCTCAAACAGGCGCTGGTTGTAGGCGTCGAGCTCCTCGCGCACGATAGCGTCGGCGTTCTTGAGGATCTCGAGCTTCTCTTTGTCGACCGCACCGATGATGCGGATGGCAAGACCCGGGCCCGGGAAAGGCTGACGGAACACGATGTGACCCGGCAGACCCAGCGCCAGACCAAGCGCGCGGACCTCGTCCTTAAAGAAGTGGTCGAGCGGCTCAATGAGGTCGAAGTGCACGCCCTCGGGGAACGGGATCAGGTTGTGATGGCTCTTGATGGTGGCCGTCTTGCCGCCCGTCTTGCGAGCGCCGGACTCGATGATGTCGGGGTAGATGGTGCCCTGAGCCAGGTACTTCACGGGTTTACCATCGGTCTCAAGCTGCTGAGCAACCGCGAAGAACTCTTTCCAGAACTGCGTACCGATGATGCGGCGCTTCTCCTCGGGCTCGGTCACGCCGGCCAGAAGCTCGGCATAACGGTCCTCGGCGTGGACGTGGATAAAGTCGACGTCAAACTGCTTGGTGAAGACCTCCTCCACCTGCTCGGGCTCGCCCTTGCGCAGCAGACCGTGGTTGATGAACACGCAGGTCATCTGCTTGCCTACGGCGCGGGCGCCCAGCGCAGCCACGACGGAGGAGTCGACGCCGCCGGACAGGGCCAGAATCACGCGGTCGTTGCCGACCTTCTCGCGGAACTCGGCCGTCATGGTCTCGACCAGGTTGTCCATGCTCCAGTTGGGCTCCAGGCCGCAGATCTCAAACAGGAAGTTGCTCAGCAGCTGCTGACCGTACTCGGAATGCTTGACCTCGGGGTGGAACTGCGTGGTGAAGATCTTGCGCTCGACGCACTCCATGGCGGCAACCGGGCACACGTCGGTGCTGGCGGTAACGGTAAAGCCCTCGGGCACCTCGGAGACGGCATCGCGGTGGCTCATCCACACGGTCTGCTCCATGGGCGTGGAGTTAAAGAGCTTGGCGCCTGCCGTGCGCGTGATGGTGGCGCGGCCATACTCGCCCACCTCGGAGTGGCCGACCTTGCCACCGAGCGTCACGGCCGTGATCTGATGACCGTAGCAGAAGCCCAGGACGGGAAGGCCCAGGTCAAAGATGGCGGGGTCGATGGACGGAGCGTCCTCGGCATACACAGAAGCCGGGCCGCCGGAAAGGATGAGCGCAGAGGCGTTCATCTCGCGAATCTCGTCGGCCGAGATGTCGCAGGGAACGATCTCGGAATACACGTTGAGGTCGCGGACGCGACGGGCAATGAGCTGACCGTACTGCGCACCAAAGTCGAGTACGAGGACCTTTGCGGAAGCCTTTTGATCCATGGTTTCCCCCTCTTGTTGGCGGGGAGCCGATGCTCACCCGCGTGAATGAACGAAATAGCTTTCATAGTGTACACGTTATATGGGGTTTCTCGTCCCTCGCAACCATCAGCGCACGGCAAACGCACGACCTGGACCCCTATTTGACGGCAATTGAAGTGTTACCGAACGTTACAGATGATGTAATACGTTTGAACATTGGACGCCCTGTGCCACAATACTGCCGAACGACTCCGCCCTCGCGGCGGCAAATACGATAGGAATACCAGCATGAAGCGCATCCTTCTCATCGCCACGGGCGGCACCATCGCATCGACCGAGGACGGCAACGGCCTCTCCCCCGCCCTGACCGGTGAGGAACTCGCCCAGAGCGTTCCCGAGATCTCGGGCCTCTGCGAGCTCGACGTCGTGCAGCCCATGAACATCGACAGCACCAATATGCGCCCGAGCGACTGGATGCGTATCCGCGACGTCATCGTCGAAGGCTATGCCGATCACGACGGCTTCGTAGTCCTTCACGGCACCGACACCATGAGCTACACCGCGGCAGCGCTTTCCTATCTGATTCAGGACAGTCCCAAGCCCATCGTACTCACCGGCTCGCAAAAGCCCATGGGCAACCCCTTTACCGATGCCAAGCTCAACCTGTACCAGAGCCTGCTCTATGCGCTCGACGAGCATTCACACGACGTCTCGATCGTGTTTGGCGGCGTCGCCATTGCCGGCACGCGCGCCCGCAAGCAGCGCACCATGAGCTTTAACGCGTTCATTAGTGTCAACTATCCGCCCATTGCCTACATCCGCAACGACCGCATTGTGCGCAACGGGCTTCACGGCACTCACCAGAATGAGAATCCGGTTCGTTTCTACGACAGTATCGACCCGCGCGTGTTTGTCCTTAAGCTGACACCCGGCGTGAACCCGGGTATCCTGGACGCCCTTGCCGATAGCTACGACGCCATGATTCTGGAGACCTTTGGCATTGGCGGTATCCCCGAGTTTGGTGAGTCGGGCGAGTCATTCCAGGAGGCGATTTTCCGCTGGGTCGATTCGGGCCGTACTGTCGTTATGACCACGCAGGTCCCCGAAGAGGGCCTCGATTTGGGCGTTTATGAGGTCGGCCGTGCTTACGCGGATCATCCGGGCATTCTGCGCGGCGACGACATGACCACCGAGACGCTCGTGGCCAAGACCATGTGGGCGCTCGGCCAGTCACGCGATGCCGCCGAGATCCAGCGCCTGTTCTACAGCCAAGTCAACCACGACCGCATCCCGATGGCGTAATTCAGTTGTCGACGGGTATCCCCTATTCGATGCCCTCGAGAAGCTCTGATACCGTCATGCCGAGTGCGGGCGCGATCTTAAATAGAACCTTGAGCGTGAAATTTGCCGTCCCATCTTCGATTCGGTCGAGGTAGGGTCGGCTGATTCCTGTCGCCACACAAAAATCGACCTTGGAGATACCAAGGTCCCTGCGCGTCTGCTCGACTCGCTTGCCAAGAATCTGTTTCGCACGTTCGTCCATGCAGCCGAGTTTGAAATGGAGCCGAACATAAACGTAAACTATAGTTTACGTTTTGCCGAATACACAGGAGTTTTCTATGTCGGGTTCTTCGGTCCGCACGTACCGAGCCACGCTTCGCACAAACAGCGCACCGCCCAAGCTCGTCGTCGTTGAAGCAGAATATCTTTCGCCCGATGAGCGCACAGCATTTGCATTGCTATCAAGTCGCGTCGCCGCCGTTCTGGTCCCTTGTCCGGCGCAAGGTGCGCTTGCCATCCAATGCCAAGCGCACAGCCGCTCGCTCAATCAGGCTGCCGTAATCGTAACCAGCCAGCGTGGCCTGCCCCTTCTCCTGGAAGCCGGCGTCGCGCTCGCCCTTCGCGGTGCCGGATACGAAAACGAGGCCGCCGCCGACATGGTCTTTCAACCACGATCGAGCGGCGGCCTCGCAGCAGCCATCGAATATGCTTGCAGGCTCGTTGCCTAAAGGCGCAAGCTAAAAGCCCAGGCCAAAGCCCATACCGGTAATCGCCGAATACATAAAGTAGACGTTGATTACGTTGAGAAATACACCCGTGATGCAACCGTTGCGCAGGTAGCGCTCGCACACGATGCGTGCCATGGCGGCGGAGTCATCGTTGTTTTTTGCCTGGCGCCCCGCCGTAAAGTACGTCGCCACGCTCAGCAGCAGATTGAGCACCGGCAACGCCAGCAGCTCGTAGCTCTTGCCCCAGCGCGTCGCCTCGCCGGCAGCATTAAACTTTGTTGCCACCTCGGGACCAATGTTGGGGATAACACACGCTGCGACCACCAGCGGAATCACCGCAAGTACGAGCAGCGCAATACCCATGTAGCCAGCTTTTTTGCCATATTTAAACATATGCGTCGTCCTTACACGTTAAAGCGGAAGTGCACGACGTCGCCATCGGCCATAACATAGTCCTTGCCCTCAATACGCAGCTTGCCGGCAGCCTTGGCGCCCTGCTCGCCACCGAGCTCGATGTAATCGTCGTAGCCAATGACCTCGGCCTTAATAAAGCCGCGCTCAAAGTCGGTGTGGATGACGCCGGCGGCCTGCGGGGCGGTCGCGCCCTGACGCACCGTCCAGGCCTTGACCTCCATCTCGCCGGCCGTAAAGAACGACTGCAGGCCGAGCAGCTTGTAGGCTGCCTGCGCGAGCACGTCCAGGCCGGGCTGCTCCAGGCCCAGGCTCTCCAGGTAGTCGGCAGCGTCCTCGGGATCGAGCTCGGAAAGCTCGGCCTCGATCTTGGCGCAGATCGGCAGCGGCTTGACACCGTCGATGGGTGCCAGGTCCTCGTTGAGCATGTCCTCGTCTACGTTGGCCACATACAGGATGGGCTTCATGGTGAGCAGGAACAGGCCCTTGGCAGCGGCGCGCTCCTCGTCGGTCATCTCCATGGATGCGGCGCGCTTGCCCTCGTTGAGCCAGGCAAGCAGACGCTTGGCAACCTCGAACTTGGGCATGAGCTCCTTGTCGCGCTTGGCCTCTTTCTCGAGCTTGGGCAGCTGCTTCTCGAGCGTGCCCATGTCGGCCAAGATGAGCTCGGTCATGATGGTGTCGGCATCGCCGGCGGGATCGACGAACTCGCCGGTGCGGCCCACCTCACGCATGACGTTGGGGTCCTTAAAGTAGCGCACGACCTCGCAGATGGCGTCGGTCTCGCGGATGTTTGCCAAGAACTGGTTGCCCAGACCCTCGCCCTCGTTAGCGCCCTTCACCAGACCTGCGATGTCGACGAACTCGACCGTAGCCGGCACAATGCGACCCGGGTTGACGATGTCGGCGAGCTTTTGCAGGCGGCTATCGGGCACATCGACGATACCCACGTTGGGGTCGATCGTGGCGAACGGGTAGTTGGCGGCAAGGCCGGTCTTTTTGGTAAGCGCGGTGAACAGCGTCGACTTGCCCACGTTGGGCAGGCCCACGATACCGATGGAAAGGGACACGACAGCTCCTTTTGATACAGGTACTTCAAACTGCATAAGTATAGCGCCGCCGCAGCATCTGGGCGAACCCGGACGCCACGGCGGCACGAATGAAGCAGAGATAGAGGTCGCTGACTAGTCCGCGAGCTTTTCCACCTGGTCGAGCATCTTGTCAAGCTTGGCCTTTGCCTCGGCCTTGACCTTCTCAGCTTCTTCGTGAGCCTTCGCCTTCTGGGCGGCCTTTTCCTCGGCTTCGGGATCGACGACGACCAGATTGGACGCGTCATGCTTAACTAACTTGAGCGCATGCTCGGGGCACACCTTGACGCAGGCTCCGCAACCCAGGCAATACGTGGATTCCAGTGCAAAGCGGCCGCTTCCCACCAGATCGCAGGCAAACGTGGGGCATACGTTGACGCACTCGCCACACGACGTGCACTTGTCAAAATCGCACTCCGGCGTGCTCACCTGCATGTTCTGGGCAAGCTCGGGGTGGTTTTGCAGCGTCGAGAGCACCAGCTGCCGCCCGTGCGTGAGCGAACGGCGACGCTTGGTCGTCGTGGTGCCGCACATGGTGTTGAGCGTACGCTCCAACTGGGTAATCTGATGGCGATGGGCTTTGAGCTTCTGCGTCACCGAGGCCAGTGCCGCCGTTGACGGATTGAGCTTTGTCACGGTAAGGCCCGTGGTGCGGGCGATCTTTTCCATGTACTCCTTGCGCTCGTACTCGCGGCGCTTATGACATTTGAGGCTCTTGGGATCGACCTCCAGGCCCATGCCCGTACCGGCCCACTCCTCGGCGGTGGCGATGGCCTCGCCCAGAATATCCTCGCCACCGGTGTTGCGGCACTTATCGCACACGCCCAACGGCAGGTACACGCTCACGTTGGGATAGTCCGCCAGCACCGAGAACCAGGTCTCGGCCGTAATATCGCCCACGCAGGCGACGACGACCTCGTTTTCGCGCGGCATGCGCTTAAGGGCGCGCGTGCAGGTGACGTAGGCGGTCTCGTGGCTCGTAGCAGCAGAGACGATGTCGTCATACAGGTTTTTGGGCGCCAAGCGCGGCGAGATGATCGCCTCGGTCGGACAGGCAGCGGCGCACAGGCCGCACTTGCGACAGGAGTCGAGGATCTCGATGGCGTCTTCCTCGACCTCGATAGCGTTGACCGGGCACACGTCCATGCACGCGGTGCAGCCGCTCTTTTCGTTTTTGCAGGTCAGACACGGAATGGTGTTGCCACGCGGACGCTCCTTGTAGTCGGCAGGATTCCACTGCGGCGCCGACGGATCGAGCGCATCGGTCACGCCGCCAAGCGGGTTTTTAAGAAAGTCGAAACCCTTGCTGATCTCGATAATGTCATCAAATAGATCGTGTTCCTGCGCCATGCGCGGCCCCTCCCTGAGCAGTGCAAACAAGCAAGAGATAATGATACGCTATCGGCCCGTGCCTCGGGCAAATTACACGCGGAGCACCTTTGCGGCAAATAGCCTATGGCCTATCGCCGCCCCGATTGCACAAGGTCGATCAAGCGCCAAACTATGCCTCGCGCATGAGCTCGACGAGCTTTTGCTTGGTCACCTTGGCCTGCTCGTTGGCCATATTGCGTTCGTTTCTAAAGGCCGCATCCGCAACGCTCATCAGGTCGGCATCGGAAATCTCGCCAAGGCCCAGCTCCTCGAGCGTCGTCGGCAGACCAACGCGCTGACAAAACTCGAGCACCTGTTCAAGCTCGGGCGCACGCTCCAGACGAAGCTGGACCACCAGACCAAACGCCACGGCCTCGCCGTGCATAGCCTTGCACTCGGGCAAAATCGTCAGGCCGTTGGCGATGGCATGCGCCAACGCCAAGCCACCGCTCTCAAAGCCAACGCCCGAAAGCAGGATGTTGCACTCGATCAGGCGCTCAACCGCTGGTGACATGCGACCCTTCTTGATGTCGCGCTTGGCAGCGACGCCGCATTCCATAAGCGTGTCGTAGCAGGCACGTGCCGCGACCAGTGCCAAGTGCCCCGGCGCGCCACCGTGCTCGTTCGCACCTCTCGCCGCGGCGCACGAACGCGCCTCGAAGTACGTTGCCAGCGCATCGCCCATACCGGCGACCGTCATACGCAGTGGGGCCGCCGCGACCACGTTGGTATCGACCACGACCAGGTCCGGATTCTTCTCGAGCATCAGATAGCGATCGAACGACCCATCCTCGTGATACAGCACCGAAATCGCGCTGCACGGACCGTCCATCGAAGCCGCCGTGGGGCATACACACAACGGCAGCTCAGCATAAAACGCAACGGCCTTTGCGATATCGAGCATCTTGCCGCCGCCAATGCCCACCACCATGTCGCAATACTCGGCCTGGGCTTCCTTGGCCATTTCGACAACGGCATCTTCCGTACACGGACCGTTGTAAATCTTAAAGAACGGCTCGCTTAGATCTTCATCCAGAAATCCATCGACGATCTGCCTGCACAGCCGATCCTCGGTGCCCTGGTCAAACAAGACATAGGCAGCGCAGCCCAACCATGACAAATACCTGCCCTGACGCGAAAGTTCGCCCGGCCCCTGAACATACCGGCCGGGACCGCCGTAAACCATAGGAAGCGCCATACGAGAATCCGCCCTTCATCAAACAACGATTGGTGCAAAGTAACCTGACCCCTTTGCACCAACTTGGTGCGATGGGGTCAGGTTAGTTTGCACCATAGCAAAAAGGGGCAAAGCCGTCTGCTGGCTTTGCCCCTTCCTTAGCTTGATTTACTCATCCATGAGATAGTAGTGTCCCAGCGCGTCGGCACCCAGGATGGCGTTTGCGACCATCTCGGGCGTCACCTCAAACGGCATATTGCACATGGTGTCATCGGGCGCGCAGGCGGCCTCGGCAACAATCATGGCCTGTTCGCGCGTAAGCTCGGCAACGCCAAGTTCCTTCATCGTGACCGGCAGGCCCAGCTCAATGCAGAAGCCCAAGACTTCCTCGAGTTTCTCAGCCGGAGCATCCTCGAGTACCAGCTGAACGATGGTGCCAAAGGCGACCTTCTCGCCGTGATACATGCCGTGGCACTCGGGCAGCATCGTCAGGCCATTGTGGATGGCATGAGCAGCAGCAAGGCCCGAGCTCTCAAAGCCAATGCCCGAAAGCAGCGTATTGGCCTCGATGATATGCTCGACGGCAGGCGTGAGCGCACCCTTCTCCAGCGCGACCTTGGCCTTGACGCCATCGGCCATAAGCGTCTCGTAGCAGAGCTTGGCGAGCGCCAGGCCGGCCATTCCGCCCTTGCCGCCGGCGCAAGTGCCACCGTCGGCATCATGCGTCGCCTGGGCCTCAAAGTAGGTTGCGAGCGCATCGCCCATACCGGAAACCGTCAGGCGCACCGGGCTCGCCGCGATAACCGTCGTATCCATCAGGACAATGTTGGGGTTTGCCTTAAGGAAGAGATATTTATCGAACTGGCCGTCGTCGGTGTAGAGCACCGAAAGTGCCGAGCACGGTGCATCGGTCGAGGCGATGGTGGGGCAAATGATAACCGGGGACTCCAGGTAGTAGGCAACGGCCTTCGCGGTATCGAGGATCTTGCCGCCACCGACGCCAACGATGATGTCGCAATCGTTGTCGCGAGCGAGCGCAACCAGGCGATCGACCTCGCCCTTGGAGCACTCGCCGTTAAAGTCCTCAAACAGCAGCTCGGCCTTAGCCTCGGCAAAGCCGCCCTCGATCTTGGCACCGACGCGCTTCTTGCCCGAAGGCGTCACGATGACGAGGGCCTTAGCGCCGAGCGGCTCGACATAGGAGCCGAGCTTGGCCAGCTCGTCCGGGCCCTGGATGTACTTGCTGGGGCTATTGAAGATTGCAGCCATTTTTATCCCACTCTCTAATAATTAAAAAGAAAGGGGCTCCGTACAGATGCGTGCGGAGCCCCTCGTTACGATAACAAGAATCGATTAGAAATCGATGTCGGTGTCGTAGTAGCAGGCCTTGAGGATCTTCTCGAAGTCGGCAGCCTTGGTCTCACGCGGGTTCTCGGGCGTGCAGGCATCGGTCTCGGCGTTCGCAGCGATCTCGGGCAGCTTGGCGAGGAACTCCTCCTCGGAAACCATCTGCGGGTTCTCGGCGTCGACCTTCACGCCACCATTCGCGTAATCCTTGATGGACTGCGGAATGTTGAGCTGGTCGTTGAGGTCGCGAATCTTCTGGACGAGCGCAGCGATGAGCTCCTCGTTGGTCTCACCGGGAAGGTGCAGGACCTCCTTGGCGACGTAGGCGTAACGCTCGGCGGCACGCGGGTCCTTGGAGTTCCACTGGATGACCTTGCCCAGGTACATGGCGTTAGCAGCACCGTGGATGATGTGGCCGTTCTCAAAGGCTGCACCGGTCTTGTGAGCCATGGAGTGCACGATGCCGAGCAGGCCCGAGGAGAAGGCGATGCCGGCGATGCACTGGGCCTCGTGCATGTGCTGACGGGCCTCCTTGTCGCCCTCATAGGACTTCGGGAGCCACTCGACGATCTCGCGGATGCCGTGCAGAGCGTTGGCGTCGGTGAACATAGAGGCGCAGGTGGAAACGTAGGCCTCCATGCAGTGGGTCAGAGCATCCATGCCGGTGTGGGCGCACAGCTTGGCGGGCATGGTGTAGGTGAGCTCGGGGTCGACGATGGCGACATCAGGGGTGATGTTGAAGTCGGCCAGCGGGTACTTGATGCCCTTGGCGTAGTCGGTAATGACGGAGAACGCGGTGACCTCGGTAGCGGTGCCGGAGGTAGAGGAGATGGCGCAGAAATGAGCCTTCTGACGCAGCTCGGGGAAGCTGAACGGCTGGATGATGTTATCGAAGGACTCCTCGGGATACTCGTAGAAGACCCACATGGCCTTAGCGGCATCGATGGGCGAGCCGCCGCCGATGGCGATAATCCAGTCGGGCTCGAACTCGCGCATGGCCTCGGCGCCCTTCATGACCGTCTCGATGGACGGGTCGGACTCGACGCCCTCGAACAGCTTGACCTCGAAACCGCCTTCCTTAAGGTCGTTCTCGACGTCCTGCAGGAACCCGCCGCGGCGCATAGAGCTGCCGCCAGAAACGATGATGGCCTTCTTGCCCTTGAGGTTCTTCACCTCGTGGCGAGCGCCCTCACCAAAGTACAGATCGCGAGGATTGGTAAAACGTCCCATACTGTGCCTCCTAAACAAGCCCCTCTTAGACTTGCGTATATAACGGAGCACCCGATTGGCTCCGTTAGGACCGTTTTGCGCGTTGCCGGCGATGACAATGCGCGATGTCTAAACGTCTCAACGCTCAGACAAACACTATTCTACCGTTCTGGTTGGTCAGTTATTCATCCAAAGTTACCAATGATGACACGTTTTTTCTATCCCTGAAGACCCTTGTGCAGCATCCATACCCCCAAGCTGGGCAAACGTTTTATCAAGGTTGACTACATATCCTGGGCAGGACTGTGCCCCTCCAAAATATGCACCGTTCGCCGCCAAAAATCGACCGTTTGCGGCACCGTGATACCACTCGGTCGTCCAAGGTGCCGACATTTGTGCGACATCCGTCTTCGTGGTGCAAAGGTGCAAGTCCAAGTGCGGCACCCCCGGTGTGCCACATGCGGGTAAACTAGACTTTTATATAGAAACATTTGAACCCTAACCGCAGCAAAGGAGGCCCCATGGCATTCGATCCCATTCAAGAGGATTGCCATCGCCTCGTTCTTGAGGCCTTGCGCCGCGACAATATCCCGCTCACCGACGCTGCCGCCGTAGAGCGTCTGATGGAACAATTCACCCGCAACCCCGCACCGCTCATCGTGCACGACCGCGACCGCGCCGGGCACCTCATTGCCAAGGTGGTCGAGGCCGTCGATTACCGCATTCCCTTTATCCCTGACGATACCCAGGCAGAGCAGGAAGAGGCAGCTGCCGAGAACATGCTCCGCGAGGCAGCCGCACTCGATCCGGCCAACTGGGATGCCCAGCGCATGCTGACGGCGCTCACCGCCGAATCCAACGAGGAATACGTGCAGTATCTGGTGTCCAAGTGCGACGAGGTGGAGCACGACCTGGCACTCAAGATCGCCTCGGCGCAGGACCCCTACGAGCGCGAGGCCGCTGGCGACCTTATGCGCCGCCCCTACCTGCGCTGGCTTGCCGCCCTTGCGTCGCGCGCCCTCATTAGCGGCCGTTACCGCATGTCGCTGGATGCCGCAAATCGCAGCTTGGACTTTGCGCCCAACGACCCCGCCGGTGTCCGCCACACCGCGATGCTCGCCATGGCAAAGCTCGAATACCCCGCCGAGGAGCTCAAGCGCTTTCGCTCCGCTCACTCCGTGCCGTACCTCGCGAATACCCCGCTGCGCCGCCGTCCCAAGGATGCAGAGCGCGACTTGGACCCGTGGACGCTCATCGCACTGATGAGCGCAGCCTGGCGCGAGCTGGACTACGAGGGTGCCGAACACTACCTGCGTATCCTTGTGCGTTCGTGCCCCCACGCCGCCGAGGCGCTCTACTTCCAAACCGAGTTTCCCGATGGCGTCTATGCCCGCGTTAACGTGGGCGTGGGCTCGACCGACGAGCTTGTCCTTGCATTGTCCGAGGCGACGCCGGTACTGCAGGAGGGCCTGGGCGCTCCCGACAACGCCAGCTTTGCCGCCTGGGTCGCCACCAACGACATCGTGCGCTCTCAGATCGACGAGCGCATCCTGCGCGCAGCCGAGCAGGGGCTTCCATTTAAGGGAGGGGACCTCTAATGGATCCGAGCGTCTACATCCCCGCCTACTTGGAGCGCATCTATCTGGCATCGCACCCCGAGCTCACCGATGCAGCACGCGAGCTTGTCCATAACGACATTAGCGCGAATCCCCAAAAGTATGCGCAGTCCGAGCATGCCCAGGCGCTGCTGTCCTATGCCGGTGTTCATCGCCACCTGCTCGACGAGCTCCATCGCATCGAGGACATGGGCAGCGACGAGGAGTTCGAGCAGACGCGCAATCGCCTGTTCGACGACATGCGCGACGAGCTGCTCAAGATTGTCCGCGTCGATGCACTGGCCGTCGACGCGCAGCTGCTCGCCATCATCCTGGCCGACACGCCCGTTGACGCCTGCCTGGGCGACCTGATGAAGCTCGAGGTGACCACGGCCGATTACCTGCAGCAAAGCGTGCCCGGGTTCGATATGGAGGCCCCACACTACTGGGCCAACAAGGTTTTGACGGACGGCGTGACAGCGGCAGATCTCACCGTGAACGAGCCGGCTCTTATCGGGTGGCTCCACACGCTCGAGGCTATCTCGCAGCTGTGCATGGCGAGCGCTCGCTACCGTGCTGCCGCCGACTACGCCCGCCGCGTCCTTAAGGCAGAAGGCTATCCCACCCGAGCCGCAGGCACCGTGCTGCTCGCCCTCGCTCGCTTGGAAGATCAGGACGGCTTTTTTGCCCTAGCCCACCAGCTCGAGGAACAGGTGGGAGCCGATGCACTCGAGAACTCCCCCTGGTACCTGCTCGCCCGCACAATCCTCTTGTTCAAAACGAACAAGATGCGTCCAGCGGTGCGTGCACTACGTGAGTTCGCCAACCGCTGCGAGGGCGGCGCGTTCTTCTTGCTGAATCCCATGTACCAGACACCGTACCTTCCCTGCCGGCCCGAGCCACGCGATCCCTGGGATCTTTCGCACCAGGCCGTTTGGGAAGCGGACGGCATTATCTCGGACACTCCCGACTTTGCCCCCTGGGCCAATGCCTGCGAAGACGTGTCGCAGCTTGCCCAGGAATTTGCGCGCCGCTATGGATTTTAGTGACGCACTCGACCCGACCATGTCGTTTACGTTAGGAACGGTTTCATGAACCTCCGCTCATCTCTTGCCTGCACCTCGAGCGATATCGCTCGCTGGGGACTGCGCTCCGTCCTTAAGCGCCAGGGTGGCGTACTCCCCGGCCGCATCGCCATGAAGATCGACCCCGAGCTGCTAAGCGACCTCGCGAGCCTGGTCGACCGCAGCGTGGTGATCACCGGTACTAATGGCAAGACCACCACCTCCAACCTCATCGCCGACGCCGTTGCCGCCAGCGGCGCCACCGTGGTGTGCAACCGCGCTGGCAACAACATGGAGCCGGGCGTGGTGGGCGCGTTGCTCGAGGCGCGCGGCAACCTTAAGCGAACGGCCAGCAGCAAGCGCGTAGGCGTCTTTGAGTGCGACGAGCTCTACACGGTGCGCGTCCTGCCCAAGCTCAAGCCGACCTACTTTGTGCTGCTCAACCTGTTCCGCGACCAGCTGGACCGCTACGGCGAGATCGACCATACCCAGGACGTCATCGCCCATGCGTTGGAGCTCTCTCCGACGACAACGCTCATCTACAACGCCGACGATCCGCTGTGCGCCTCGATCGCCGCGCGCGTCCCCAACACGAGCATCGCCTTTGGCATCGACGGCGCCACGGGCACCGAGTCCGACCGCATTAGCGACTCGCGTTTTTGCTCGCAGTGCAACGCCCCGCTGGAATACGACTATGTGCAGTACGGACAGCTCGGCGCCTATCATTGCCCTTCGTGCGGCTGGGGTCGCCCCGCGCTGCTCCGCCGCGTGACGGGCGTTGAGCTCGGCTGCGACGGCTACGGCTTTGACCTGGCCTTTGGACCTGAGGCCAACGCGCCCGCCGTGCACATCGCCACGCGCTACAACGGCCTGTACATGGTCTATAACGTCGCCGCCGCCTTCTTTGCGGCGCACGAGCTGGGCGTGGACGCGGCGCACCTGCAGCCCACGCTTAATGCCTACGTGCCCGCCGGCGGACGCATGGGCCGCTGGGATATTGCCGGCCGCACCGTCGAGGCCAACCTGGCCAAGAATCCCGTGGGCTTCGATCGCCAGATCCAGTCCATTAAAACGGCAGGTGGCAGGCTCTGCGCCTTCTTCCTAAACGATAACGATGCCGACGGCCACGATGTCTCGTGGATCTACGATGTCGACTTCGAGCGCATCGCCGACACGCCGGGTCTTGTCGCCTTTGCCGGAGGCACGCGTGCGCACGACATGCAGGTACGCCTCAAGTACGCCGGCATCGATGCCGCGATTATCTCGGACATCGCGCAGGCGATCGGTGCCGTGGCAGACGAGGCCGCCGATGACACCTTCTACGCCGTCGCCAACTACACGGCCTTCCCGCCGCTGGTCAAAGAACTCGACGGGCTGAAGGGTGCCGATGCAGCCACGGTTGCTGCCCGCGCCGTAGTCCGTGCCGACGGCAGCGCTCTTCCTGTCGGCATCGCGCCGGTCGAGCTTTCGCGTCCCCTGCGCATCGTCTACCTGTATCCCGATGCCCTTAACCTCTACGGTGACGGCGGCAATGTTATCGCGCTCGAGCGCCGCTGCGCCTGGCGTGGCATTCCCGTGCGTGTAGACGAGGTCCGTATGGGCGAGACGCTTGATTTGACCGATGCCGATATCGTCATGATGGGTGGCGGCTCCGACCGCGACCAGCTAGCCGTGGCACACGAGTTGCTCGCCCAAAAAGACAAGGTCGCGGCCTATGTTGAGGATGGCGGCTCACTGCTTGCCATCTGCGGCAGCTATCAGCTGCTCGGCCGTTCGTACTATATGGGCGAGGATCGCATCGAGGGTCTGGGCGTCATTGCCGCCGAGACAGTGCGCGGCTCCGACCGCCTGATCGGCAACGTCGCCGTCAAGACCGACCTGGCACCCGAGCCCTTTGTGGGATTCGAGAACCACGGCGGCCGCACCCTGCTCGACGCAGAGGCGACGCCGCTCGGAACGTCCGTCGTCGTGGGCACCGGCAACAACGGCGACGATGGCTTTGAGGGCCTCATCCACAAGGGAGTCATCGGCACGTACTTACACGGGCCGGCACTGCCCAAGAACCCCGAGCTCGCCGACTGGCTCATCGCCCACGCCCTCGAACGCCGTGGCGACGCACAGGCCGCCGCCCTGTTGCCGCTCAAGCCCCTCGACGACACCTACGAGCGCGCCGCCCACGACGCCGCCATGAAGCTCCTCCCCTAGCACCCCACCACCACAAAGGGGACAGGTACCTTTGTGGTGGTTTTCCAGTTTGCCAACGATATACGCGCCGGCAAAAAAGTCTGCTATACTCTTTCCCGCTGTCCCCATCGTCTAGCGGCCAAGGACGCCACCCTTTCAAGGTGGATATCGCGGGTTCGAATCCCGCTGGGGGCACCACAGAATCTGAGAAGCCCGTTACCAATTCGGTAGCGGGCTTTTTGCTACCCATGCGCCGGGATTCGAACCCCGAAGGCATAAAATCACACTGTCATCCAAGGGCCCGTGGACAAAAAATAGCAAATATGAGTACTGTTACCAATTTAGTAACAGCGATTTCATGCCATCAGAAGGCGATTTGGACACAAGGCGTCCTACGGCGGAGGAATTGCAGGCGTTTATCAGCTAAGTACTTGGACATATGTTGCGTAACACTGCATATTTTGCAAAAAGATAATGCTACAGGGCTTGTGACAGTACTCATATTTGACGTTTTTTGCCCACGGCCCCTTATTGCGTGGGCGAATCAGTTGCAAAGCGGGATCCAAAGCGTCCTTCGCAAACAAAAAGCCGGGGCCCACGCGATGCGGACCCCGGCTCAATACCGTGACGATATGTCGGTTACGTTCTACACGTAGAACAGAATGTCGTCGTAGGTCGGAACCGGCCAGTAGTCGGCGGCCACGATCTCCTCCATTGCGTCCACGGCGGCACGCAGCGTATCCATAGCGGGAACGACCTCGTGCGCGTATACGTTGGCCTGCTCCTGGCCATCGAGAGCCTCGGCCTTCTGATGCACGGCGTCGAGCGCCTTGATGGAGTCGTTGATGGTGGTGATACCGTTGCAGAGCTTGTTGAGCGTGTTCTGCTCGCACTGCATGGCGGCCTCCGCACCAGCGGCACGAATAGTCTCAAGGCCCTTAGCGACCTTGGTGGCATAGGCGGTAATGACCGGGCGATAGGTACGACGCGCCTCGCGAACCATCGTGGTGGCCTCGATGTTCATGAGCTTGTTGTACTTCTCGAGCTTGCAGTCGTAGCGGCACTGGGCCTCGGCCTTGGTCAGGACGCCCGTCTCCTCAAAGAGCGCGATAGCCTTATCGGAAACAAAGGCGGGAAGAGCGTCGGCCGTGGTCTTGTTGTTGGCAAGGCCGCGCTTCTCGGCCTCGATGGGCCACTCGTCGGAGTAACCGTCGCCGGAGAACAGGATGCGCTGATGATCGGTCAGCACCTTCTTGCAGTACTCGAGCGCGGCGTCCTGGAACTTATCCTCGGGCGTACCCTCGAGCTCATCGGCGAAGGACTTGAGCGACTTGGCAACGGCGGCATCGAGCACCAGGTTGGAGTCGGAGACGTTCTGCTCGGAGCCGCAGGCACGGAACTCGAACTTGTTGCCAGTGAAGGCGAACGGGGAGGTGCGGTTGCGGTCGGTGTTGTCCTGCATCAGCTTGGGCAGGGTATCGGCGCCCAGGTCGAGCACGCCGCGCGTGGCATGGACGGAAGCTTTGCCATCGATGATCTTCTCGACGACCTCGGTAAGCTGGTCGCCCAGGAAGATGGACATAATCGCCGGAGGAGCCTCGTTGGCGCCCAGACGATGGTCGTTGCCGGCCGAGGCGACGGAGGCGCGCAGGAGCTCCTGATAGTTATCGACGGCCTCGATCACCGCGGTGAGGAAGACGATGAACTGCAGGTTGTCGAGCGGGGTGTCGCCCGGATCGAGCAGGTTCTCGGACTCGGTGCCAAGCGACCAGTTGTTGTGCTTGCCCGAACCGTTGATGCCCTCGAAGGGCTTCTCGTGCAGCAGGCAGACCAAGTCGTGGCGGGAGGCGATGAGCTTCATCTTCTCCATCATGACCAGATTCTGGTCGATGGCCTCGTTGACCTCGCCGTAGACAGGGGCGAGCTCATGCTGGCAGGGAGCGACCTCGTTGTGCTTGGTCTTGGCAGGAATGCCAAGCGCCCACAGTTCATCGTCCAGGTCCTTCATATAGGCCGAGACGGTGGGGCGGATAGCGCCAAAGTAGTGCTCCTCGAGCTCCTGGCCCTTGCAGGGAGCGGCGCCAAAGAGGGTGCGGCCGGTGATGACCAGGTCCTTGCGCTTGCGGTAGGCGTCCTTCTTGATCAGGAAGTACTCCTGCTCATCGCCCACGGAAGGAACGACCTTCTTGGGGGTCTTGCCAAACAGCGCCAAAACGCGCTTGGACTCACGCGAGAGCGCGGTCATGGAGCGCAGCAGCGGGGTCTTCTTGTCCAGGGCCTCGCCCGTGTAGGAGCAGAAAGCCGTGGGAATGCACAGGACATCGTCCTTGATAAAGGCGGGGCTAGTGGGATCCCAAGCGGTGTAGCCACGGGCCTCGAAGGTGGCACGCAGGCCGCCGTTGGGGAAGCTGGAGGCGTCCGGCTCGCCCTGGATGAGGTTCTTGCCCGTAAACTTGGTAATGGCGGTGCCGTCGTGGTTGGGCTCGAGGAAGCTGTCGTGCTTCTCGGAAGTAATGCCCGAAAGCGGCTGGAACCAGTGCGCGTAGTGCGTCGCGCCCTTGGAGATGGCCCAGACCTTCATGGCGTGGGCAACGGCGTTGGCCACATCCAGGTCGAGCGGCTCACCGTCCTCGAGGGTTGCAGCAAGGCGCTTCCAAATGTCCTTGGGGAGGTAGTCCTTCATGACTTCCTCAGAGAACACCATGGTCCCGAAGCGGTCAGTAAGTTCGGCCATACGGAACTCCCTTCGTATCGGCACCGCGTGAGAAGCGGTGTTGATTACTAACGAACGAGTCATAGATTAGGCTCGTCGTGTTTCCGCAACATTACCGTTATGTTGCTGTCACGAAACCAATCAATGAGGTTACCGCATCGCGGCGGCGTTGCCGCCCTCAACAGCCAATCAACTGTATAAATTGCAGACCTCTCCCCATGGTTTAAGGGTAGTCAATTTGGGATGGGGCTCTATTAACTGGTATTTCGCATCAGATACCAGTCTTTATAGCCCCATCCTAGATTGACCGCTCTGCTATAGGGAATGTCGATAGCAAGGCATCTTTGATTGGTATCCCCGAATAGCGAGTGAAACTCCACCGTGACACAGTGGTGCTGTAGAATCCTTACAACACATCACACTATTACGTATCTAAAGGAGCACGATATGCGCGTCGACGAGGTTTTTAAGCAGGCAGCATCCCAGGGCACCGCACCCGTTTCGTTTGAGATGTTCCCGCCCAAGGGCGAGCTTACCCTCAACACGGCTCGCGAGGTGGCAGGCAATCTGTGCAAGCTTTCGCCGAGCTTTGTCTCGGTCACTTGTTCCGCTGGCGGCTCGGGCAACGGTGCCACCACCGCCCCCATCGCGCATATGATTACGAGCGAATTCGATACGCCCTCGGTGGCGCACCTCACCTGTGTGGGCCGTACCCACGCCGATATCGCCGCCAAGATCGATGAGTACCGCACCGCCGGCGTGGAAAACATCCTGGCCCTGCGTGGCGATCTCCCTGCCGGCGCGACCGAGGACGACAAGCCCGCCTCGGACTACGCCTACGCCCGCGACCTCATCCCCGAGCTCGTCGACGCCGGCTTTTGTGTGGGCGCCGCAGCCTACCCCGAGGGCCACATTGCCTGCGAGGATCTCAACCTCTCGGTCGAGCACCTCAAGCAAAAGCAAGACGCCGGCGCGAGCTTCTTTGTGACGCAGCTCTTCTTTGATAACGAGTGCTTCTATCGCTTCCGCGAGCTTGCCGACAAGGCCGGCATCACCGTGCCCATTACCGCGGGCATCATGCCGTTTATGGGCAAGTCGCAGATCAGCCGCATGGTCTTTATGTGCGGCGCGTCGCTGCCCTCCCCCGTCATCAAGATTCTCGCCAAGTACGAGAACGACCCCGAGAGCCTGCAGGCAGCCGGTGTAGATTATGCCGCCCGTCAGCTTTGCGACCTTAAGGAGCACGGCGCCGCCGGTCTGCACCTGTACACTATGAATCGTCCTGCGATCGCCGCGACTATTATGGAGCGCCTGGGGTAATGGAAAAACCGCACATCGATACAACCGCTGTCGAAGTGCCGGCCGACTTTGCGTCGCCGGCGCTTTACCGTGTCGATGCTGCGCACCATCCCCGTGTCGACCGTGCCGAGATGCTGCGGTATCTGGGTTACGGCGGCCAGCAGATTGAGCCCGAGCTGTCACGACGTATTGAGCTTGTAGTCGAGCGCCTGGAACTGGACATTGAGCCCCGTGGCGTGCGCCGCGTGTTTGCCGTCGATGCCACGGGCGTGGACGAACAAAGTGAGCCTTGCATTCGCTTGGTCGGCACCAACGTTGAGCTGCGAGGTCGCGATATCTATCGACATCTCAAAGACGCCCGCTTTGCCGCGCTCATGGCATGCACCCTCGGCATGGACGCCGAGCGTCGCCTGCGCACCACGGGAGCCCAGCAGCCCCTGGAGGGAGCCGTGCTCGACGCCGCATGCTCTGCCTATGTAGAAGCCGCCGTCGAGCAGATGGACCAGCAGGTCAAGGCTGCGGCCGCCGCACACGGACTCGCCGGCAACTGGCGCTTCAGTCCCGGCTACGGCGACTGCCCGCTTACGGCACAGCGCTCAATCGTGGACGCGCTCAACGCCACGCGGCTCATCGGGCTTACCGTCACGCCCACCAGCCTGCTCATGCCCACCAAGAGCGTGACCGCGGTGATCGGTCTGTTCGACGGCGAGGTCCACGACGCCCAGAGCCGCCCCACCTGCAATATCTGCCGCATGCGCGAGCACTGTCGCTTCCGCGCCGCCCACACCACCTGCTATTCGCATTCTGAATAAAATGTCAATTGATGGCACGGTATCGAGGGAATCTCATCCGTAAGTAAGCGGATGTCCTCACAAACAAGTACCATAAGATGCCAAATAACAACTATCTGAAAGCCAGTACATGCACAACATTCTGCAGTTCTCGCCACAACTAACCGCGCTTGAGTTTTTTTCAGGCATTGGCTTGGCTCGTGCCGGCATGGCAAAAGCCGGAATCAAAACAATCTGGGCAAATGACATAGACCGTACTAAATGCGCCATGTACAGCCAGTGCTGGGGCGATGAGCATCTAGTCGAGCAGGATGTCCACACACTCGACCCCGACCTAATACCCCAAGCCGACATCGCATGGGCGTCAAGCCCTTGCACAAACTTATCTCTCGCGGGAAACAGGGAGGGACTTATCTCTGGCAAAGAGTCCAGTGCGTTCTTTGGCTTTATTAAGGCCATCGAAGGAATGAGCGATCGTGCCCCGCGGGCACTTGTTCTCGAAAACGTCATCGGCCTTGCCACGTCTAATAACAGTGATGACTTTAGACTCGTTTGCCAGGAATTTAATCGTTTAGGCTATTCATGCGACGCTTATTTTATCGATGCACGGCACTGGCTTCCCCAGTCACGCCCCCGCATGTTTGTCGTCGGATTAAAAGACCCTCTTCCCAACAGCCGACTCGATTCCTCGCTTCGACCTGAAAAGGTCTCCTGGATTCACTCCGACCCTTCACTCATTACGCACGTCTCTCACCTAAACGAGCCGAGCCCACTTCGCATGACGGGCCTTGCAACGGTTGTTGAAGATATTCCCGAGGGCGACAAGCGTTGGTGGAACAAAAACCAAGTACAAGCATTTATCGACTCGCTTGCACCGCATCAAGCAGAGCGCCTTCAGCGCTTCTTAAATGCCAAAGAAAAAACTGTTCGCACTGCTTACCGTCGCACGCGATCAGGCGTTGTGCGCTGGGAAATCCGTGAAGAAGAAATTGCCGGATGTCTAAGAACGGCTCGCGGCGGCTCATCAAGACAGGCAGTCGTTATATGCGAAAACGGAAAGATAGAAGTTCGCTGGATGACTGGAACCGAATATGCCCGTCTCCAAGGTGCTGACTCATGTCAGTTTAGCGGCTTCTCGGATGCTCAGATTCGCTACGCATTCGGCGATGCAGTTGCCGTGCCAGTTGTCACTTGGCTTATAAAAAATGCAGTCAAACCAGCGCTTATGTCTTCAAGGAACGGAGTGAACAATAATGGAAATGACCAATTGCTCCTTGAACGAGCCCGATAAAGATATCTTGGATGCCATTGAACTCTGGTACGAATCCAAACGCAGCAAGCGAGGCAATGTCAACCGTAACGTCATGGCGGTTGGCATAGGCATAAGCGAGCTGTTGCAAAACCGTTTTCCGCTCACCGACGATTATGTGCAATCGGACAAGGGGAGCCAAGTACGAGGCCTAAGTGGAGCATGCATCAAAACAGTTTTAGCCAGACATGGGGAAACGCGTGCCTTCGCATCAGAGGGCGGCAGAACCTCACGCGGCACACTCCCGATGGCGCTTGAGCTTGCCACAATTATCAACTCTGCCCTACCCAGTGACACTTGCGAAGACGCTCGTCTTGAAGCTGCGAATGCAATCGCCAATTTCTTCGTCGAGCGAATCCAGGTCGATTTCTTTAACCGGCAGAGAATCAAAGTCGAAATCGATCTTCAAAAACCAATTTCTGTCATTGTCGATGATATCCTAGCCGAAGCAAGCCTACGGTCCGATAAGCCAACGGGTACCGTCGCACAGCACCTGGTAGGCGCAAAACTAGAGATGTTATTTCCAACCATAGAAATCGGAAAGGACAACTCAAACGCTGCCGACCAGCAAACAGACCGTTCTGGCGATTTCCAAATCAATGATGCTGCATTTCACGTGACTGTATCGCCAATGGCCAAATTGACCGATCGATGCCGAGATAACATTCGAAATGGCATTCGGCCCATCGTCGTTATCCCCCACGATAAAGTTTCCTTCGCTTACGGACTGTTCGAAAGTGAGGGACTCGGCAATCGCGTACAGGTTATCGCGCTCGAATCGTTTATCGGCATCAATATTGAAGAATTATCGTTCTACAAGCGAGGCCTAATTCGATTAAATGTCGCACGGCTTCTTGCCCACTACAACAAGCGAATCGAAGATATCGAGCCCGACAAATCCCTTCAAATAGAAATTCCTCAGTGGGCTCTAGACGAAATGGACGCACATGGCGAATAGCTCAAACATACTTATCACTCATGATCTGGACGGTGCCGCGCTGGCGGCGCCTGTTGATGCTGCGCGCCGCAACGGAGCTGCATACAAGACGCGCACGATCGACGACCTTCGCATTAAGGACGATCGTCTGCGCGCCGCCATCGAGGGCACGGGACACCTGCTGTTCGACGGCGGCATGGGTACCATGCTGCAGGCGGCCGGCATGAAGGCCGGCGCCCTGCCCGAGCTGCTCAACTTTGAGGAGCCTCAGGTCATTACCGACATCCAGCGTCAGTACGTCGAAGCCGGCTGCGACGTGATCACCGCCAACACCTTTGGCGCCAACGCCCACAAGCTCGACGGTACCGCCACCGTGGCAGATGTCTTTGCCGCCGCTGTCGCCTGCGCCCGCGCGGCCGGCGCCCACTACGTCGCCGGCGATATCGGCCCCATCGGCGCGCTGCTTCGCCCCTTGGGTACCCTCAGCTTCGACGAGGCCTACGACCTCTTTGCCGAGGAAGTGCGCGCCGGCGTCGCCGCGGGCGTGGACCTCTTTATTATCGAGACTATGACCGACCTGGCCGAGATCAAGGCGGCCGTCCTCGCCTGCCGCGAGAACTCCGACCTGCCCGTCTTTGCCACCATGACCTTTGAGGAAGACGGTCGCACCTTCCTGGGCACGAGTCCCGAGGTTGCCGCCATCACGCTCGATGCCATCGGCGCCGACGTTTTGGGCATCAACTGCAGCCAGGGACCGGCCGAGCTCCGAGGACTCGCCGCTCGCATGCTCACCGTTACGGACAAGCCCGTTATGGTGCAGGCCAACGCAGGACTGCCCCACGTGGACGACGACGGCAACACCGTCTTTGATATCCAGGCGCCCGAGTACGCCGTGGCCGTCGCCGGTATGATTGAGGACGGCGTAAGCGTCGTGGGCGGCTGCTGCGGCACCACGCCGGCGCACATGGCAGCGCTGCGCACGCTTATCGATAACCACACGCCCAGTCCGCGCCACCGCAAGCCCAGCATGTCGGTCACAAGCGCCCAGACCGTGGTGGACCTCCCCTGCGACGGCCACAAGATCGCCGTCATCGGCGAGCGCATCAACCCCACCGGCAAAAAGCGCCTGCAGCAGGCCCTGCGCGACGGCGACCTGGACTACGTGGTGAGCCAGGGCATCAGCCAGCAGGAGCAGGGCGCCGACATCCTGGACGTCAACGTGGGCCTGCCCGAGATCGACGAGGTCAAGATTATCCAACAGGCCACCGAGCAGCTCCAAGGCTCCGCGCTGCTGCCGCTGCAGATCGACTCCACCGACCCCGCCGCCGTCGAGGCCGCCGTACGTCGCTACGCCGGCAAGCCCATCATCAACTCGGTCAACGGCAAGCAGCAGATCATGGACGAGATCTTCCCGCTGGTCGCCCACTACGGCACCAACGTTGTCGGCCTTACGCTCGACGAAGGCGGCATCCCCGATACCGCCGAGGCCCGCTTTGCCATCGCCGAGCGCATCGTGGCCGAGGCTGCCCGCTACGGCATCGGCCCGGACCGTATCCTCATCGACTGCCTGGTCATGACCGCCTCGACCAATCAACGCCAGGCCGAGCAGATCCTGCGCGCCATGTCCCTGTGCAAGGAGCGCCTGGGCGTCAAATGCGCGCTCGGCGTGTCGAACATCAGCTTTGGTCTGCCTGCCCGCCCGCTGCTGGGCTCGGTCTTTTTGGCCGCCGCCTTTGGCGCGGGCCTCGATGCCCCCATCATGAACCCGGGCTCCAAGCGCTTTATGGACACCGTCTACAGCTATCGCGTCCTGAGCGTTGAGGACGAGGGCTCGACCGGATACATCGAGCGCTATGCCGGCTGGACCGATCCGTATAAGATCGCCGCCAACCCGGCAGCAGCTCAGGCCGCATCGACCGACACCGTGCCCGCTGCCGGCACCGCCGGCACCGACGGCAACGACGACCCGATTCGTCGCATGGTCGTCTCGGGCCGCAAAGGCGAGATCGCTGCCGAGACCGAGCGTCTGCTGGCAGACCACGACGCCATGGACCTTATCAACAACCACTTTATCCCCGCCCTCGACGAGGTGGGCGTCCTCTTTGACCAGGGCAAGTTCTTCTTGCCGCAACTCATGGCCTCGGCCGAAGCCGCACGCGTGGGCTTCGACACCATCAAGCGCCTGATGCCCGCCGGCGAGATTGCCGACAAGGGTAAGATCTGCGTGGCCACCGTCAAGGGCGACATCCACGATATCGGCAAGAACATCGTCAAGATGCTGCTCGATAACTACGGCTACACCGTCTTTGACCTAGGCCGCGATGTCGACCCGCAAGAAGTGCTCAAGACCGTGCAGGAGCGTGACATCAAGCTCGTCGGCCTCTCGGCGCTTATGACCACCACGGTCGTCGCCATGGAAGAGACCATCAAGTTGCTCCATGCCGAGGTTCCGGGCGTCAAGATCATCGTGGGCGGCGCCGTGCTCACCCCCGAATACGCCAAGCAAATCGGCGCGGACTACTACGCCAAGGACGCCGCCGAGAGCGCTCGTATCGCCGAAGAGGTCTTTGGGAAGTAACACAACGGAAACAACCGAGCACCAAAACGTGCCGCACGCGCCACTTGGCACGTGCGGCACGTTAGAATAGATAAGACTATGCTCGTTTTGGCAGATAGGAGCGCAAGGATGGCGATCACGCCCGCAGAAATCGCGGAAACCCGCGGCATGGTTGAGGAACAGAACCTCGACATCAGGACCATCACCATGGGTGTTTCGCTCATGGGTTGCGGTGACGAGAACCTCGACCGCATGTGCACGAAGATCTACGACCATGTGACGCACACGGCTGAGCATCTGGTCGAGACCGCCGAGAACCTCGAGCGCGAGTACGGTATCCCCATTGTCAACAAGCGCGTTTCCGTCACCCCGGTGGCGCAGATCGCCGCGTGCTGCAAGGATGAGGACCTCACCCCCATCGCGCATGTCCTCGACCGCGCGGCCGAGACGCTCGGCATCGATTACCTGGGCGGCTTCTCCGCACTCGTCCAGAAGGGCATCGGCGACGCCGACCGCCGCGTCATCCAGTCCATCCCCCAGGCGCTCGCCACCACGAGCCGTGTCTGCTCCAGTGTCAACGTCGCCAGCCTGCGCGCCGGCATCAACATGGACGCCGTGCTTATGGCCGCCCAGACCATCATCGATGCCGCTAAACTCACGGCCGACCAGGATTCCGTCGGCGCTTCCAAGTTTGTCTGCTTTGCTAACATGGTCGAGGACTCCCCGTTTATGGCGGGCGCCGTCCACGGCGGTGGCGAGGCCGACGCCGTCATCAACGTAGGCGTCTCGGGCCCCGGCGTTATGGCCGCAGCCCTGGAGACGCTGCCCGATTCCGCATCGATGATGGAAGTCGCCGAAAAGATTAAGCAGACCGCCTTTAAGATCACCCGTGCCGGCGAGCTCATGAGCCGCGAGGCCGCCCATCGCCTGGGTGTCGAGAAGGGCATCGTCGACCTGTCGCTGGCTCCCACGCCTGCCATCGGCGACTCCGTCGCGCGCATCCTCGAGATCATCGGCGTGGGCACCTGCGGTGGCCCGGGCACGACCTGCGCGCTCGCCATGCTCAACGATGCCGTCAAGAAGGGCGGCGTCATGGCCAGCTCCAGCGTGGGCGGTCTCTCCGGCGCTTTCATCCCCGTGTCCGAGGACGCCGGCATGATCGCCGCCGTCGAAGCCGGTGCGCTTTCGCTCGAGAAGCTCGAGGCCATGACCTGCGTGTGCTCCGTCGGCCTGGACATGATCGCCATCCCCGGCGACACCCCGGTCGAGACCATCGCCGGCATCATCGCCGACGAGATGGCCATCGGCGTCATCAACAACAAGACCACGGCCGTCCGCGTGATTCCCGCCATCGGCAAGGGCGTGGGTGACTGCGTCGAGTACGGCGGCCTGTTCGGCCGTGCACCCATCATGCCGGTGAACCCCAACGCCGGCACCGTGCTTGCCCACCGCGGTGGACGTTTCCCGGCGCCGCTGAACTCGCTGAAGAACTAGCTGAGGGGGACTGGCGAGGAGCCCCGGGGAGGGCAAATATATAAGGTCGCCTGCTCGGACAGTCCTGGCTCGCACGGAGAGCACATTAAGTGCTCTCCGGCTCGTGCGGAACTCGCGATCGACCTTATATATTTGCCCTCCCCGGGGCTCCCGCACAACGGGCCCTCGGTTGGGTTCTATCCCTTTGGCAGTCGCTTCGCTTCTGCCCTACTTTGCTGGTATGACGGTTTGGCGTTGGATCGGTTCTTTCTGATATATGCTGGTTGCGGCTCTTCTTTTGGGAGGAGTCGCTTTTTTGTTGCTAGGAGGTTGGCCCGTGGCTGATGGGGAGAATCGTTCTGAGCTGCTTTCCACAGATTGGAATCTGGAGTGGATGCGTCTGCAAGCTGATCGGCGGCGGGCTGACGATTCTTTTGAGTGGGATAAAAGGGCTCGGCATTTTCGGCCGTTGGAGACTGCCCCTTATGCTCGGGATTTTATAAAGCTGCTGGCGCTTGAGCCCAGCGAGTCGGTACTCGATATGGGGTGCGGGGCTGGGTCGATTGCTATTCCGCTTGCTCAGGCTGGGCATCCTGTGATTGCTGCTGACTTTTCCCCTGCCATGTTGGGCACGCTTGATGCTGGCATTGAGTACTATGGGCTCGAAGATCGCATTACGCCGCTTGAGCTTGCTTGGGACGATGATTGGGATTTGGTTGGGCCGGTTGCCAAGACTGTGGATGTTGCCTTTGCCAGTCGTTCCGTCACCACAAATGACCTAAAAGGTGCGCTTGCCAAGCTCGACCGTACGGCTCGTCGCCGTTGTGCTGTCACGATGGTCGCCAACTCCAGCCCGCGCTATGACCTGCACGTGATGAACGCTATCGGCGCCTCGGTTACCTGCAGCAATGGCTTTGTGTACGCCTTCAACATCCTCATTCAGATGGGTGCGTTGCCGCAGGTTACATACTTTGAATCGCCTCGTCGCGATACCTTCGATAGCCTTGAGGCAGGCGTGGCGGATTTTTCCCGTATGCTCGAGCATGGCAACGAGGATAAGATCGACCGCCTGCGCGACTATATCGCTCAGCACATGATCGAAAACCCCCATGCCGGCGAGCCGGGCTCCAAGGGCGTGCCGCAGGGGCGCTATATGCTCGACCATATCCGTAAGGTTCGCTGGGCGTTTATTGCATGGGAACCGGTCTCTGAATCCCGCTCGTAGCCCGTTCACAGCCCGAGCTGCCCATCACCTCGGCATCCGCATTCTTTGCGAACTGGGCAAACGCGCTCCACACCGCGCCGTTCCTGCGCTATCGTGGGACAGCTCACGTAGATTAAGGCCCCGTCGCGGGGCGCCCCATACATAGAAAGCGAGAACCCATGGCACTGACAGGAGCCCAGGTCAAGCAGCTTCGCAGCATGGCCCATCACCTCAACCCCGCCATCATCATCGGCAAGTCCGATGTCAACGAGGGCACCGTCGAGCAGACGGTCGCCTACCTGGAGAAGCACGAGCTCGTTAAGTGCTCCGTGCTCGATGGCTCCAGCCTTTCTGCCCGCGAGGCCGCCGAGGAGCTCGCCGAGCGCTGCCACGCCGAGGTCGTCCAGGTCATCGGCCGCAAGTTCTCGCTGTATCGCGAGTCCTCGCGCAAGGACATCGAGAAGATCAAGCTCGTCTAAGAGCCAATGATCCGGCGAGCCAACACATAGCAAGCTTACGGGTGCCCAAGTACTTCGGGCGCCCGTTTTTTATCGCTCGACCAGCACGCGATTGAGCCGTCCCTCCACCAAGCGCTCGTATAGACGCCGCGTCTCGGGCTCGGGCACGCCATTGACCTGCTCCCTCAGATGGTGCATATGCCCGCTGTACAGCTCGACGATATCGCGCCGCCGCCCCGCCGCACTGTAGACGCGCATGGCGCAGCGCACCATATCCTCACGCGCCGTTTCCTGTCGAAGCCCCGACTCCGCCAGCCAAATCGCCGACTGCAGGTCGTTTTCTTCTAGAGCGGCATTTGCCCCCTTAATCATGCAATCGATGTACTTTGACTGCATAATGCGCCGCATGCGCAAAAAGTAGGTTGGATTACAGCCATTGGGAACATACAGCGGTCCGGCATAAAGCTGCTCAATCTTAAGGCACAGCTCAACTAAATGGGGCCCGCGCGCACCCGTGCGATTTCCCAAAACCTCGCGGCTTATCTGGTCAAACAGCCGTACATCGGTCTTGACGTAGTCGCCGTTGAGTCCGATGCATTCATTTTGGATGAGCACACACGACTTGCCATCCGGCGTCGGTCCCAAAGCCGACCGCAAGCGCGATATCGTCGAGTACAGGTTGTTGCGGGCGCTATTGAACTCGGCATGGGGCCACAACTCCATTGCCAGCGTCTCGCGGTCGACGAGCGCATCCATGCCCAGTGCAAGCCGCTCAGCAAGCGTCGCCGCCTTCTTGCGGCGCCACATTTTGTCCGTGATGGGAAACCCGTCGCGCTCGGCGCGGAACGCACCAAACATGCGAATCTCGATATGGTCGATGGTATCAACGGCTTCAACCTCGCCAGCCTGGAACAGGCGCTCGCCCTCCCCTTCCAAATCGTCGCGCAGCGAGTACCGCGACAGCTCGCGCACGGGAAGCTTCTTGCGAATCCTGGTCGCCGGCTCGCCCAGACAATGCATGGCAAGGCGCGCAAAGAGCCGATACGATGGTTCCAGAATCCCCGCGCGATTCATGGACATCCAGGCCGCAAGATCGCTATCTCGCCCCGCGCAAGCCAAATGCAGCGCCACCATCCAGGCTTCTGCACCACCAACCTGCGTCTGGCTTATATCGAGCAACTCCGCTTCCTCGCGTACCGAAACCATCGAGGTGTTACGCAGATACGCCGCGCGCTCCAGCAGCAATGCGTTATCGCGCATGTACGCAATCGACTCCTCGGCAAGTTTGAGCACTTGGACCGCACGGAACTTTGCATTAACCGGCCGTCCCTCTGCCAGCGACTGCCAGCCTTCTAGCAACAGGCCAAACAGCTGAATCTGGTTGTCGCGCATGCGCACGGCAAAACGATCGAGCTCGTTGAACGCCGCGTCGTCGGTTACCGGCAGGCCGGAAAGGAGCCGCCGTGCCGCCAACACCATGCGCACCCAGATAGCCATCGCCTTAAGCCCACGTACGTCGAGCGCCTCCCGCACCACCGTCATCTCGTCGTCGCGCTCGTCGGTTCCCGCAAACGACCCGTCAAAGAGCTCCACCAGCATGCTATCGGCCCGTATAACAATCCCCGCGATGTCGAGCTCGCAGTCGTAGGCCTTGCTCGTTTTGAGCTGCTGTAGAACGCCGCCGTCATCTCCCCGTTCGGTCAGGCATCGCTTGACCTCGATATGCGCGGACAACATATCGAGTGCGGTGTGGGACGTCTCTATTTCTGGCACGGCCAGCTTCATAGGGAGCCCAAGCCCGTTGTCCCCATAGCAAACAGCCGTCAGTGTCTGGGCCACCCTCCATGAAACAGGGTCTATTTCGCTGGCCGCCCGTTCGCCCCCGCGCTCGATAACCGATGCCATATAGCGAGCGAGCTTTGTATTGGACACGCTGACCGCTGCCAGATATACGCCAAGTGCCTCAGCAGGCGTTGGCTCTGGAGCCGGATCGTCGGCATCGATCGTGCCCAGCGCTGCTCGGCAGATATCGGCCCCGTGCCCCGTCAGAGCAAGATCGACCCCATACTGACCAGCAAGTTCAAGGACCGCCCCACGGTCCAAAAAGGCGTCCGCCAGGCCCATCGCCTCATCGCATCTACCCGCCTTAAGCAAAATCCGGGCCGCCCTCGGAACAAGTTCGGGGCGAACCTCGGCCACCAACTTGCGCAAGCGCAAGCGTCCGTTATCCTCCGTGCCCAGACACGTAAAACTCCGCTCGGCGGGATCCAAGCCAAAGATCGGGTAGTCGCGTACAAAGTAGGACTGGTCGACCATCGACAACCTCACCCCACAAGCCTCGAGTTCTGCGATATTGCCCTCGCCCATCAAAACCATGAGACATGCCACGCAAAACAGCGCATTATTGTCGAGCGAAGCCAGATCGACAAGTGCCGCGCCATATACGTTGACAATCTCGTTTTCGAGCAGACCGGCTACGTCGCCTTGGCCATACAGACCCGTCTGCAATGCCGAAACGAGCTCGGGCACGCCCTGCGTGAGCTGATAAAAGTCGAGCGATGTGCTGATCGAAAACGCCGATGCCCACGCCGAATACTCATAGGCATGCACCTTGAGCATCTGCGCATTGATCTTAACCGAATCGCCCAGCCCATGAATCAGCTGACGATTTGAAGGACGACAGGAGATAAAGACCCCTATCCCCATAGCGCGCAGGCCGCGAATCCTGTCGATGAGGTCTTCGGTATCGTGCTGATCGAGGTTTGGCACATTATCAATCGCGATAAGGGAGTGCGGTTTGTCTTTGAGTTCTTCGGTAACCACCTCGAGCTGCATAAACACCTCGCGCCCAATGGCGCGATCGGCCTCGATAATCCGCACGGGGCCTCGCGTCGGGTCGCATTTAACCTCATGGGTGTACTGCAGCAGCACCGAGGTCTTCCCAAACCCGTCGGGCGCATAAAGAACCACGATGCCAGCCTTTCGGCCCTTGGCGATAAGCTCATTCATCAAGCGTTCGCGTCGCACCATATAGCCTCCGCCCAGCGGCATCAGCTCGAGGTCGTCTATACTGTCCAAATCGTTTACCATGCCCGCTCCTCAACTCGACCGTATGGACACTGTAACCGCAAGACCATACAAGCCGCGCCATGAATAGAGCGACCTTGTGTTCTAGGTTGTCTTTTGGTACGCAAGCGGCAAGCTTTTGTACAGCGAGGGCCGATTGTTATTAATCCCCCGACTAATCGGTCTTTAAGCAGGTAAATGGCTTGTCAGCTTGTCCCATCTAAGCGGCAGTGTAACGCAGATGAACAAGGTTCAGCCATGTCATTCAACTCGCCTAGCACCCGCTACCGTCTACGACCTTTTAGTGGCATTTTTGCATAGAATCTGGTATGGAATGAATCAAGCTGTTGGGCATCCGGCATTCGTCAAGCTTGCGACAAGATTTTGGTCAAGCGGGCGGAAAGGGATAGCAAAAAGGCCCCCGCAAAGCGGAGGCCTTAGGCAAGGCTATGTCGAGATGCAGGATTCGCGCTACTCGCAGAGCGAAAGGGCGGCCTCGTCGGCAACGACAACGCAGTTGGTGTGCAGCTGCAGGATCGAAGCCGGGCACGCGGGCGTAACCGGACCATAGCACATGTCATGCACGGCCTGAGCCTTGGCCTCGCCGTTGGCGACGACCAAGATCATGCGGGCATACATGATGGTCTGGGTACCCATGGTGTAGGCCTGACGGGGAACGTCGTCGATGCTGTCGAACAGGCGGCTGTTGGCCTGAATGGTGCTCTCGGTGAGGTCGACGCAGTGCGTGCCCTTGGAGAAGTGGTCATCGGGCTCGTTGAAGCCGATGTGGCCGTTGTTGCCAATGCCGAGCAGCTGCAGATCCGGGTAACCGGCGGCGGCGACGATCTTGTCGTACTCAGAGCAGGCAGCGGCGGCGTCGGGGTTGGAACCGTCGGGCACATGCGTGTTGTTCAGGTCGATGTTGATGTGATCGAAGAAGTTCTCACGCATAAAGTAGTGATAGCTCTGGGGATCGTCGTGCGAAAGGCCGCGATACTCGTCCAGGTTGTAGGTGCTGACCTCGGCAAAGTCGACGTCGCCCTTCTCGTACCAAGCAGCGAGCTGCTTGTAGGCACCGATCGGGGTGGAGCCAGTGGCAAGGCCCAGCACACAGTCGGGCTTGAGGATAACCTGCGCCGAGATAATATTGGCGGCCTTGCGGCTCATATCCTCGTAGTCTTTAGCTTTAATGATCTTCATTACGCGTCCTTTCTCGTACAAGAGAGGCAAGGCTCCCCTTACAAGCACTTGCCCGCGGCCCGCGTCGGCCGCAACCAACGTGTGCGGCCACCAGGGCGAGGTCGCGTAATGTATGTGTCTCGTGTCTAGCCGCGTCGAGGCCCCTGCCCGTCCACGGTGACCCGAAGCCTTTTAGCTTCGGACAAACCCCATCTTGCCACGGAGGGCGTCCTCTTTCAAGTGCGCCCTCCGTAAACGTGTTTGAATTGTAGGCTAATGGCCACGTGCACTTGCTAGCGCTCGCGAGCAACGATGAGCTGGTCCATCTCTTCGACATGCACGCCAACGGAGCCCTTGATGCTCGAGAACTCAACGGAGTTGCACACTAAGATGGGAACCGTCACATCGTAGCCCTCAGCAGCAATTGCCTCGCGATCGAACTCAATGAGCACATCGCCCTTATGGACGATGTCACCCACTTGCGCATGTACGGTAAAGTGCTTGCCCTCAAGCTGAACAGTGTCCAAACCAACGTGGATGAGCACGTCCAAGCCATCGACCGTGTTAAGCGCAACAGCGTGTCCCGTGGGAAAAATGGCCTCGACCTTGGCGTCTGCCGGCGCAATCACACGCGTG
>CAUHFS010000029.1 GCA_959605475.1 uncultured Collinsella sp.
CAGCTGTATGTCTGCGACTGGGCACACGCCACCCAGGGCTCCCCTGCTGCCGACGTTGCTACCACCTACCTGCTCTTTGCCCTCAACAGCAAGGACCAGGCCGAGGCCTACCTGGAGCTCTACTGCGACCGCGCCGACATGCCCATGCAGGTCGTGCGTCAGTGGACGAGCATCGTCGCCGCTTCCGAGCTCGCTCGCAAGCGCAACGTGAACGATGAGTTCCTGAAGAACTGGATCGACGTCGTCGATTATCAGTAATATCTGAGCGATTTATTTCGCATCGGAGGCATAAAGGAAACCCCGCAGTTCACATGGGCTGCGGGGTTTCCCTTTTAGCGATTGAACACGCAGGCAAGATAAAAGGACGGCCCCGCATCCCCCCGATCTGGAGAAATGCGGGGCCGTCCCGTATATCGAACTACAAGCGAAATCGTCGATTAACGGCGGGCAGCCTTCACCAGCTCGGCAACCTTGGCGACGACCTCGTCAATCGCCACATCCTCGCGCTCGCCCGTGGCACGGTCCTTGAGCTCAACGGTGCCGTTCTTAAGGCCGCGCTTGCCCAGAACCACCTGATACGGGAAGCCCATAAGATCGTTGTCGGCAAACTTAAATCCGGGACGCTCATCGCGGTCATCCACGACGACCTCGATACCCTCGGCGCACAGGCCATCAACAATCTGCTCGCAGACGGTAGCGCACTCCTCCTTCTTGGGGTCGAGCGGAATCACCGCAACCTCGTAAGGGGCGACGGAGACCGGCCAGACGATACCGTGCTCGTCGTTGTGCTGCTCCACGACGGCAGCAAGCGAGCGGGACACCCCCACGCCGTAGCAACCCATGATAAGCGGCTTTTCCTTGCCATCCTCGTCCATAAAGGTGGCACCCATGGCCTCGGAATACTTGGTGCCCAGCTGGAAGACCTGGGAGACCTCGATGCCACGGGCAGCAGAGAGCGGCTTGCCGCAGTGCGGGCAGGGATCGCCGGCAACGACGGTGACAAGGTCGGCCCACTCGTCGACGGTAAAATCGCGCTCGGGGCAGGCACCGGTAAAGTGATAATCGACCTCGTTGGCACCGCAGGCCCACTGCTTGGACTCGCGCAGGCTCTCGTCGCACACCAGACGGATGCCCTCGGGCAGGTTGACCGGTCCGATAAAGCCCTTGTGCAGGCCGTTCGCCTGAAGCTCATCGTCGGTCATCATGCGATAGCCCTTGCCAAAAACATGCTCGGCCTTGCAGTCATTGAGCTCGTGGTCGCCCGGGACAATGGCCACGACCGGCTTGCCCTCGGCGTCGATGAGCGCCAGCGACTTTCGCGTACCGTTCTCGGGGAAACCGAAGAACTTGGCGACGGCCTCAATGGTGCCCATGCCCGGAGTCTCGACCTTGGTGAGCGTACCGTCGCCGGGGCCCTCAGTCACGACGACCTTGGTGCTTGCCGCCTCGTCATCGGCAGCAAAGCCGCAATCGTCGCAGTAGACCAGCGAAGCCTCACCGGCGTCGGCCAAAGCCATGTACTCGACGGAGGTATCGCCACCGATCTCACCGGAGTCGGCAACGACGGGCAGGGCCTTAATGTAGCAGCGCTCACAGATGTTAGCGTAGGCCTGCTTCATCTTGTCGTACTCCTCCTGCAGGCTCTCCTGCGTGGCGGAGAAGCTGTAGGCGTCCTTCATGATGAACTCACGGCCGCGCATCAGGCCAAAGCGGGGACGGAACTCGTCGCGGAACTTATCCTGGATGTGATAGAGGTTCACCGGCAGCTGCTTGTAGGAACGCAGCTCATTGCGCACCAGGGCAGTCACGGTCTCCTCGTGCGTGGGTCCGAGAACAAACTCGCGGCCGTGGCGGTCATCAAAGCGCACGAGCTCCTTGCCATAGGCATCGATGCGGCCGGACTCGCGCCATAGCTCAGCGTCGACCATAATGGGCATCATGAGCTCCTGGGCACCGGCGGCATCCATCTCGTCGCGCACGATGTTCTCGATCTTGCGAATCGAGCGCCATGCGAGCGGCAGGTAGGAATACAGACCGGCGGCCTCCTTGCGGATCATGCCGGCACGGAGCAGCAGGCGGTGGCTGGCGAGCTCAGCGTCCGCCGGATCCTCTTTAAGCGTCGGCGCATAGAGCTTAGACATATACATTGCTCGGGTCATTTATTTCTCCTCAATAAGTTTGTCGACCTCTGCCATAAGCGCGTCGACAATTTGATCCTCAGCTACTTTACCAATGATCTGGCCATGCGAAAAGAGCAAGGCCTGACCACGTCCGCAAGCAACGCCCAGGTCGGCATCAGAAGCCTCACCGGGGCCATTAACGGCACATCCCATGACGGCAATCGAAAGCGGCGCGGCATAGTTCTTAAGCCGCTCGGTTACGTCCTCGGCAATGGGAATGAGGTTAACCTGGCAGCGGGCGCAAGTGGGGCACGAGACAATCTCGGGGCCACGGCGACGCAGGCCCAGCGACTGCAGAATACCCCAGGCAACCGGCGGCTCCTCGACCGGATCGGCCGTGAGCGACACACGCATGGTGTCACCGATGCCTTCGGAAAGCAAGATACCCAAGCCTACAGAGCTCTTGATGGTGCCCTGGAGTTTGGTACCCGCCTCGGTTACGCCCAGGTGAAGCGGAACGTGGGGGATCTCGCGCGACAGGGCGCGATAGGTATCAAGCGTCGTCTGTACGCTATGGGCTTTGGCGGAAAGCACGATGTTGGTAAAGCCGCGGTCCTCAAAGTGCTTGACGAAACGCTCGCTCGACATCACGAGCTTTTCGGGCTGCGTGAGGTCGTCGCGCTCGGCGATGTCCTGCTCGAGCGAACCGGCGTTGACACCGATGCGAATCGCACAGCCCGCAGCGCCGGCGGCGTCGATGACGGCATCGACCTTAGCCCAATCGCCGATATTGCCGGGATTGATGCGCAGCTTGGCGGCACCAGCCTCGACGGCGCCGATGGCGAGCTTATGGTTAAAGTGAATATCGGCAACAATCGGCACCGGAGACTCAGCACAGATGGTACGAAAGCCCTTGAGCGCGGCCTCAGTGGGCACGCTCACACGCACGATATCGCAGCCAGCCTGCGCCAACGCGCACACTTGCGCAAGCGTTGCCTGGGCATCTGCGGTATCGGTGCAGGTCATAGATTGGACCACCACCGGCGCACCGCCACCGATCTGCACACCGCCCACATGCACGGGGCGCGTCAACTCGCGAGGCAAAGGATGGGATAAAGACAATCCAAACACTCCCCTACAGAATAAATCGAAGGATGTCGGAACGAAGCATATAGACAAACAGCAACGCAAAGAGCGCGATGCCCACATAGCTCACAATCGTCTGGACCTTGAGCGGAAGCTCGCGGCCCACAATCTTTTGAATGATCTCGATGACCAGCTTGCCGCCATCGAGCGGCGGAATAGGCAGCAAATTCATAAAACCCAGCGAGAACGAAATGAGCGCGGCAAACGACAGGAACGTTACGGGGCCGGCAGCAGCAGCCTGTGAGGACATAACGCTAATACCCACAATCGAAGAAGACTGACCGAGAATCTCCATCGTATGCTGCGGCTGGAGCAGGCGCATCACGCCCTCCGCCGTCTGCGCGACATAGGAGAACGACAGGCGAGCCGACGTGATGGGGTCTAAACGGACCACCTGCGTAGAGGCATACACACCTAGGCGCTCGTCCTCTTTGAGCGCAACCGTGGTCGAATGCTGCTTGCCGTCGCGCTCATACTCAATGGCGATATCGTCCTTACCGGCGGCCTTGCCGATAGCATCGTAGACGTCCATCCAAGTGGAACATGAGACACCGTCGACCGAAAGGATCGCATCACCAGCCTCGATACCCGCCTTGGCGGCGATAGACCCCTCGTCAACCTGACCGATCACGTTGGTATCCATCGGCACGGTGACACCCGCAATGGAATAGATGCTCATAAGGAGCAAAATTGACGAGACTGCCCGCGAGCAGCATAAAGGCGCGCTTGAGAAAGCCCTGGCCAAGATAGGTGTGCAAACGTTCTTGTGCAAGGAACTCGGCCTCGCCGCACGGCAGCTCCCACACATCGCCCTCGGCAGTCGCATGCTCTCGATCGAACCGGCGGCCGTCAAAGGTGGTGTAACCCGCAGCGTCTCGAGGCAGTGTCTGATACTTGGTGGGATAGTAGCTCGGTGAGGGCTTCTCCCCTTCCTCATACCAAGGTGCGATGGAGCCCCAGCCCAGCAACAGAGCACAAGCCTCGAG
The DNA here is from genome assembly GCA_959605475.1 of uncultured Collinsella sp. Classification (GTDB taxonomy): domain Bacteria; phylum Actinomycetota; class Coriobacteriia; order Coriobacteriales; family Coriobacteriaceae; genus Collinsella. The sequence goes on from CAUHFS010000029.1 coordinate 4,253, forward strand.
CACATCCTCCTCGGAAAGCTCGAGCTCGACAGCAAGGTCGGCCACGGTCACGCGACCATGACGGTAGATTGCCGCGAGCACGCGATCGGCGCACGAGACGTCGGTCGGATCCATACCGCAGATGGCAGCGTAGCCACCAAGCAGCAGCGGGGTCACGCCAAACTTAGTTCCAATGCGACGCGACGTGTAATGGATGTCAAAGCGGCACGGCAGGCCCAAAAAGAACTCGGTCACACGGACGCCGCAGGCGCGCGCCGCCAAAAAGTGGCCGCCCTCGTGCAAAAACACGAGGACGGAAAGCATCAGCAGGCCCCAAAAGACCGATGAGAGAACGCTCAGAACAGTATCCATAAAACGAAAAAGCAATCCTTATGGGTTAGGAACGGGTTGCGGCGAGAACCTGCGCAGCCTTTTCACGCGCCCACGCATCGATGTCGCGAAGCTGCTCAAACGAATCGACCGCCTGCATATCGTGGGCATCCATGCAGGATTCCACAATGCGATCGATATCGGTAAAGCTGCAGCCATCGTGCAGGAAGGCATCGACGGCGACCTCGTTGGCGGCATTGAGCACGCACGGCATGGTGCCACCCGTCTTGCCGGCACGCTCGGCCAGTGCCAGACAGCGGAAGGTATCCATGTCGGCAGCATCAAACGTGAGCTGCCCCAGCTCGCGGAAATCGATACGAGGCGCCGGGGTATCCCAACGCTCGGGATACGAGAACGCGAACTGGATGGGAATACGCATGTCGGATGCGCCGAGATGCGCCATCACGGAGCCGTCGGCGAACTCGACCATAGAGTGAATCTTGGACTGACGCTGCACGACCACGTTAATGAAATCGAGGTCGCAGTTAAACAGATGCATGGCCTCAATGCGCTCCAGGCCCTTGTTCATGAGGGTGGCGGAGTCAATGGTGATCTTGGCACCCATGGCCCACGTGGGATGCGCGAGGGCATCGGCACGCGTCACGCGATCGAGCTCGTCGCGCGTGCGGCCAAAGAACGGACCGCCCGAGCAGGTGAGCCAAATGCAGTGGGCCTCGCGCGGGTTCTCCCCCAGATAGCACTGGTAGATGGCGGAATGCTCAGAGTCGACCGGAATAAGCTGGCCCGGTTGTGCCAACGGCATAAGCAAGTCGCCACCGACGACGAGGGACTCCTTGTTGGCAAGGGCAAGGCGCTTATTCGAGGTCAAGGCCGCATGGCTCGCCTCGAGACCGGCGGCGCCCACAATAGCGACAAGCACGCAGTCGACATCGTCGCGATGCGCGAGCTCGCAAACCGCCTGCGCGCCAACGCCGAGCTTCGTTCCCTCGGGCAACTCCTGCAGCACGGCGTCATCGCCATGATCGACATCGGCCACGGCAACCGCCGGAACCGAGAACTCGCGGGCAGCGGCAACGAGCTCGGAGGTACTGGAGTTAACGGACAGCGCCGTCACCTGCAGGCGATCGGCATGCTGGCGGCACACATCGAGCGCCTGGGTGCCGATAGAGCCCGTACAACCCAGGATGGCAACGCGAAGGCGTCCATCGGGGCCATACGTCGTCTGGAAGGACATTACAGCACGCCTCCGATCATCAGCAACAGCTGCGCGGTGATGCAGCCGAAGATAAGCGAATCGCTGCGGTCGAGCATGCCTCCGTGGCCCGGGATAAGGTTGCCGGAATCTTTGACGCCCACACCGCGCTTGATGCGCGACTCGATAAGGTCGCCGATAACGCCCAGAATGGACACGACCACGCCGCACAGCAGCGCATAGGGCAGGCTGAGCTTGTAGAAGTGCGTCGCCCACAGGATAAGCCAAATCAAAACCGAGCCCAAGATGCCGCCGGCAAACCCCTCCCAGCTCTTTTTGGGAGAGATCTTGGGAACCATCTTGTGCTTGCCGATACGGCTGCCCACGATGTAGGCAAACGAATCGGAGACCCAAAGGGACGCGCAAACGCCCACTGAAAGCAGGGCGCCGGCAAAACCGGGCACGGCATCGCGCAGCAGCACGATAGCCGACAGCATAAAGCCAGTGTAGATGGGACCCATGAGCGTCACGGCCACATCAGAGATGCGGGTACGCGGCGACCAGACATACCAAATGCCCACAGCGAGCATCAAGGCAAAAAGCAGGGCATTCAGCAACATCGAATCGCCCAACGCCGACAGCGGAAAGAGTACGGCGGCAGCGATACCCATGCGCTCGTTAGCCATCTTGCCATCGAGCCTTGTCATACGGAAAAACTCATAGCAGCACAGACCGCTCATGACAGAAACAAAGATGGCCGTGGGCACGATACCCAAAACCAGGCACAGGATAAAGACAACGGCGTAGACGATACCGGCGGCGGCACGGGTAATAAAGCCCGCCAGCCACGAACCGGTGCCGCTCTTTGCTGCAGGTGCTCCCGCAGCGGCAGCCTTGCGCGCAGGCGCCGCGGAAACTGGCGTCTTGGGAGCAGATGCCTTGGGACGATCGGACACGATTAAGCCTCCTCGGTCTTGCTCAGTCCACCAAACCTACGGTCACGGCCCTGATAGGCCAAAATGGCGTCGACAAGGCCCCAACGATCAAAGTCGGGCCAATAGGTATCGGTGACGTAGAATTCGGAATAAGCCACCTGCCACAGCAGATAGTTCGAAAGGCGCAGCTCACCAGAAGTGCGAATCACAAGCTCAGGATCGGGAAGGCCGGCGGTATAGAGGTGGGAAGCCACCATGTCGTCATCAATTGCGGCAGGATCGATCTTACCGGCGGCAGTGTCGAGTGCGATTTGACGGACAGCGCGGGTAATCTCGGCACGCGCGCCGTAGTTGACGGCAAGCGCCAGCGTCATACCGGTGTGATCGGCGCACTCGGCAAGACCGCGTTCAAAAACGTCGCGGGTCTTCTTGGGCAGCGCGGAAATGTCACCCAAAAAGACAACGCGCACATTTTCGCGCTTCAGAAGCGGCAGCTCGTCGATAAACGTCCTGGCAAACAGATGCATCAAGACGTTTACCTCATGCTGCGGACGGTTCCAGTTTTCGGTAGAAAACGCATAGGCAGAAAGCACGTCGACGCCCAGGCGCACGCAGGCGGTAATGATCTCGCGAAGGGAGACGATACCCGCCTTGTGGCCCTCAGTGCGCGCAAGACCGCGCGACGTGGCCCAACGACCGTTGCCGTCCATGATGCACGAGATATGGTGCGGAATGTTATTGAGATCAAGGTCGGAAAAACCGACGCCCGCAGGGGCGTCGGCAAAGTACTCGACCAGTTTATGCTCGTCGTATTGCACCTTAGATCTCCATGACCTCGGCTTCTTTTTCCTTCAGAAGCTCCTCGACCTTGGCGACATACTCATCGGTGTGCTTCTGGACCTTGGCCTGCTCGCGACGGACATCGTCCTCGGTGAGCTCCTCATCGCGCTCGAGCTTGTTGTTAAAGTCGCGACGGATGTTACGGATAGACACCTTGGCCTGCTCGGCGTACTCGCGGCACTCCTTGACGAGCTCGCGACGGCGCTCCTCAGTGGGAGCCGGGAACGGAAGACGAACGACGGTGCCATCGGAGTTGGGGGTAATACCCAGATCGGAAGCGCCGATGGCCTTGACGATAGCATTGATGAGCGCCTTGTCCCACGGCTCGATGAGCAGCATGTGGGCCTCGGGGGTCTTGACGGCGGCAACCTGCGTGACCGGCGTGGGAACACCGTAATAATCGACGGTGATGTCGGACAGAATGTTGGCATTGGCGCGGCCGGTACGAACCTTGGAGAAGTTATGCTTGAGGGACTCGAGCGACTTGTCCATATGGGCGGTGATGTTCTCTGCCATGCTTAATCCTCCTGATAGACGAGCGTGCCGACGGGCTCACCCGCGAGCGCGCGCTTGACGGTGTCCTCGCCATCGATGTTGAGGACCAAAATAGGCATACGGTTATCCTGGCACAGAGCCGTAGCCGTGGAATCCATAACCTGCAGGCCGCGAACGAGAACCTCGTGATAGGTAATCTTGTCAAAACGGACGGCATCGGCGCACTTGACGGGATCCTTGTCGTAGATGCCGTCAACCTTGGTGGCTTTAATCAGAATCTCGGCGCCGATCTCGCACGCACGAAGAGCCGCGGCGGTGTCGGTCGTAAAGTACGGATTACCCGAACCGGCGGCAAAAATAACGACGTTGCCCTTGGAAAGGTGGTTGATAGCGCGACGGCGAATATAGGGCTCGCAGATCTCGTTCATCTGGATAGCGCTCATCACGCGGCAGGGAACATCGTTATGCTCGAAGGCATCCTGCAGGGCGAGCGCGTTCATAACGGTTGCCAGCATGCCCATGTAGTCGGCCTGAGCACGCTCCATGCCACCGGCAGCGCCTGCCATGCCGCGGAAAATATTGCCGCCGCCGACAACGACGCCGACCTCATGGCCAACGGCGAGCAGCTCCTTGACCTGCTTGGCAAGATGGTCGGTAACCTTGGGGTCAATGCCATATTGGCCGTCGCCCATCAGTGCTTCGCCGGAAAGCTTAAGAAGCACGCGTTTATATCGGATGTCGGACAAAGCGATCCTCCTTTAATTAGACTCTCAATATGATATCAAAGGCTCTGATAAGAGCCATGAAAAAGCAGGCTGTGAGTAAAACCCACAGCCTGCTCATTACCAGCTACAAAAGCTTATTTACTCGCCACGGACCAGACGGTCAAAGGCAACGACGGTAATGGTGTCGCCGAGCTCCTTGGAGACCTGCTCAGCGTACTTCTTGATGGTGAGGGAGCTGTCCTTGATGAACTCCTGCTCGGTGAGCACGGACTGCTTGTAGAACTTCTCCAGACGGCCGACAGCCATCTTCTCCTGGATAGCCTCGGGCTTGCCGGACTCGGCAGCCTGAGCCATGTAGATCTGCTTCTCGTGCTCGACGGTCTCGGCCGGAACCTGATCGCGGGTAGCGCAGATCGGGGCGACGGCGGCAACCTGAAGGGCAACGTCGTGAGCGAAGGTCTTGAAGGACTCAGCCTGAGCGGTCTCGGCCTTCTCAAAGGCGAACTCGACGAGGACGCCGATCTTACCACCCATGTGGATGTAAGAAGCGAGCGCGCCGTTCTCGGCCTTGCGGGCAGCGAAGCGGGAGATCTTCATGTTCTCGCCCATGATGTGAATCATCTCGGTGAGCTCGGAGGAAACGGTCTCCTCGCCCATCGGCTTCTCGAGCAGAGCGTCGACATCGGCAGGCTCGGTGGTAGCGACAACCTCAGCGACCTTGGAAGCAAAGCCGGTGAACTTGGCGTTGGAGCCAACGAAGTCGGTCTCGCAGGAGAGCTCGAGCAGAGCGCCGGTCTTGCCATCCTCGGAGACGAACGCGGCTACAGCGCCCTCGTTGGTCTCGCGGCCAGCCTTCTTGGCAGCCTTGGCGAGGCCGTTCTTACGAAGAACGTCGACAGCGGCGTCCATGTCGCCGTCAGCCTCGACGAGAGCCTTCTTGCACTCCATCATCGGGGAGTCGGTCATCTCGCGGAGCTGCTTGACCATAGCGGCGGTAATCTGGGCCATTGTGGTTCCTTTCAAAGAGATGAAAAAGAATTAACTAAGACTGATTTACTCGGCCTTGGGCTCAGCGGCCATCTCGGCCTCGGAGACCTGCTCCTTGCCGGAGCCAGCGAGGCAGGCGTCAGCCATGAGCTCGCACATAAGGGTGACAGCAGAGATAGCGTCATCGTTGCAGGGGATGCCGTACTCGACCTCGTCGGGATCGGAGTTGGTGTCGATCAGAGCGACGACGGGGATGTTCAGGCGCTGAGCCTCCTTGATGGCGTTCTCCTCGCGCTTGGTGTCGATGACAAAGAGAGCCTGGGGCAGACCCTTCATGTCGCGGGCGCCACCGAGGTTGGTCTGGAGCTTGGTGAGCTCCTTGCCGAGAACAGCCTGCTCCTTCTTGGGGAGCACTGCCATGCGGCCGTCCTCGACCATGGCCTCGAGCTCCTCCATGCGGTTGATGCGGGAGCGGATGGTGACGAAGTTGGTCAGCATGCCGCCGAGCCAACGCTGGTTGATGTAAGGCATGTTGGCGCGCTCAGCAGCGTTCTTGACGGCCTCCTGAGCCTGCTTCTTGGTGCCGACGAACAGCACGTTGCCGCCCTTGGCGACGTTCTTGACGAAGGTGTAAGCCTGGTCGGCGTCGAGGATAGTCTGCTTGAGGTCGAGGATGTAGATGCCGTTGCGCTCACCGAAGATGAACGGCTTCATCTTGGGGTTCCAGCGACGGGTCTGGTGACCGAAGTGGCAGCCGGCCTCGAGCAGGGTGCGGATATTAATCTTGGTAGCCATGTTAAACCTCCTGTGGTTTGCCTCCGCGCGGGGTCATCCTCCAAAACCAACCCGGACATGTGCTACCAAAGCCCGGGCACCACGGTATGAAGTAGCCGCGCGTGCGTGATAAAAACCTGTTGCCGTGAAGCAACCCGATGAATGATAGCAGGAATGCATCTTCCTGCCAACCCGCAATCAAAACCACACACCTGAGCGCGGCGCGGGACGTCCCAGCCACTATTCGCCGCGGGGATGGGCTTGAGCCACAGCCCGCTTAAGCCGATCGGGTGTGAGATGCGTGTAGATCTGCGTCGTGGACAGGCTCGCATGACCCAGCAGCTCTTGAACCGAGCGCAGGTCCGCGCCGCCCTCGAGCAAGTCGGTCGCAAAGGTATGGCGCATCGCATGCGGGGCGATGTCGGCCGGAATGCCGGCGAGCGTCGCCAGCGTATGGAACCGCCGCCTGAGCATGGCTGCACTCATGCGATTACCGCGCGCCGATATAAGCAGCGGATGCGGCCCGGTAGCGGGGTCACGACGCTTTGCCTGAGCGAGCAACTTCGGCCTCCCCTCCTCAATATAGAGACGCGTCGCCTCGAGCGCACGACGATACAGGGGGACGATACGTTCTTTGCTCCCCTTGCCCCACAGGCGCAGCGTGCGTTCGGACCACGCAATGGACTCCACATTGAGTGCTGCGAGCTCTGAGATACGGGCGCCCGAGGCATAGAGCAGCTCGAGCATCGCCGCATCGCGCAGTCCCGCGGGTGTTGAGGTATCAGGCGTCTTGAGCAGCGCATCGACCTGCTTGATCGTAAGGACGCCCGGCAGGTCACGCGGCAGCTTGGGCGATGCGATCGCCGAGACTGCATCGCCCTCGACAATCCCCTCGGCAGCCATCCAGCGATAGAGCGATCGGATAGCCGAAAGGTGCGCCGCAAGCGTTCGGGGAGCCACCTGTTCACGCGAAAGCTCGGCAAGATAGCGACGAATGGTGCGCACGTCGGCAGCGAAGGCATCGATATCCTCGCGCTCGCACCAGGCAGCAAAGCGCTCCAGCCTCGAGCCATAGGCCGTCACCGTGTTGGGAGAAAGTCCCTCGACACGTGCGATATAGGCGATATACGAGTCGACGGCATCGTACAGGTCAAAGGCTATGACCGGTCGCCTCCAAACAGATCGGGGCGAGTGGCCAGATAGGCATCAAGAGCCTCGAGCGCACGGTCCGCATACGCCTGGTAGCGGTCGCGCTTGCTGCGACGCTTACCGTCCTCGAGCGGCGGCACCAGGCCAAAGTTGACATGCATGGGCTGGTAGCCCACGGTGGCAGGATCGGTCGCATAGCCCACGAGCGCGCCCAGGGCGCCCACGCGGGGCAACTCGACGCCCGCGGCGCCGATAGCCTCGGCATAGGTGTTGAGCGCCGCGAGCAGACCGGTCGCCACGGCTTCCATGTACCCCTCGGTGCCGGTGATCTGACCGGCCAGGCGCACGCCGGTACCAGGCACGGCAAAGGTGCCATCGAGCACGTGCGGGGCGTCGACAAAGGTATTACGGTGCATGACACCGTAGCGGAAGAACTCAGCGTTCTCCAGGCCCGGCACCATATGGAAGACGCGCTTCTGCTCGCCAAAGGTCAAGTTGGTCTGGAAGCCCACCAGGTTATAGGCGGTCTTCTCCTTATTCTCGGCACGCAGCTGAATCGCCGCCCAGGGACGACGACCGGTTCGCGGGTCGGTGAGGCCGACGGGCTTCATGGCGCCAAAGCGAATGGCGTCCTTGCCGGTGCGCGCAACTTCCTCGGCAGGCTGGCAGGCCTGGAACAGATCGCCGCCCTCAAAGTCCTTGAGCACCACGCGGTCGGCCGTGGTAAGCGCCTCGATAAAGGCCTCGTACTCCTCCTTATTGAGTGGAGCGTTGAGATAGTCGCCGCTCCCCTGTTCCTCGTAGCGCGACTGCGAGAACAGCACGTCCATATCGAGCGTGGAGGCATCGACGATCGGCGCCGCGGCATCGAAGAACGCAAGGGCGTCGCCACCGACGAGCTTCATGACCTCTTCGCTCAGTGCCGGCGAGCACAAGGGGCCAGCGGCAATGACCACATGACCCTCGGGAATCTGCGTGACCTCGCCGTGAATGATCTCGATATTGGGACGGGCGGCAACCTCGGCCTCGACAAGCTCGGAAAACTTGACGCGGTCGACCGCCAGGGCACCGCCGGCGGGAACAGCCGCGCGATGGGCGCAATCGAGCAGGACTGAACCCATGCGCTCAAGCTCGGCCTTCAGCAAACCAGCCGCGGAATCCGGACGGGTCGACTTAAACGAATTGGAACAGACGAGCTCTGCCAGGTGATCGGTATGGTGGGCCGGGGAGCTCACCTGGGGGCGCATCTCGCACAGCTTTACGGAAAACCCGCGATCCGCCAGCTGAATCGCGCACTCCGAACCCGCCAGACCGCCACCGATAACCGTCACCTGATCAAACAGCATCTGCAAACACCTTTCTAATTGACATGTTTTCCATTGTGACCGAAGGGTGTCTGGGCGTGAAGAGCAAACTTGGAGGGCGCATACCTTCCATCCATCATGCGCTCGATAAGGCCCTCGAGCTCAAGCGAACCCAGGAGCTTAAGTACGCCAACGGCATCGAGCGAGACGAGTGCCGCGATGTCGTCGACCTTGAGCGGAGAGGCGATGAGTGCATGCATCACGGTCTGCTGTGTTTGATCCAGGTCGGCAATGCCGGGAGCATCGGGGCGCGAGTAGCGCAGGGTGCCGTAGATGCGTGAAATAGCCATCTCGATAGATTCCTCGTCGATGATGCAGCAGGCACCGTTCGCAATGAGGTAATTCGTGCCACGCGACTCGGGCGATAGGATCGACCCCGGCACGGCAAGAAGTTCTCGCCCCAAATCCATAGCAGCCTCGGCTGTAGAAAACGTCCCGGAAGGCATACCCGCCTCGGATACAAAGAGGGCTTGCGACAAGGCCGCGATTACGCGATTGCGGCGCGGAAAGGCAAACTTGCGCGGACCCATGCCCCACGGAGAGATCGACACGACCGCGCCACCCGTATCGAGCGTGCGCGTAATAAGCCCCGCGCTCGAACGCGGGTAGACCACGTCGGCGCCCGTCCCCAGCACCACGACGTGTTTGCCGCCAGCGTTGACCGCAGCCCAACCCGAGGCCTGGTCACAACCGACCGCGCCGCCCGAGACTACCGTCACGCCCGCCTCGACCGCCACCTTTGACGCAAGCTCTGCCACGGCAAGACCATACGGCGAGGCCTTGCGCGCGCCGATGATGGAGAGCGCGGGCGTCGAAAGCACCTCGGGGTTGCCGCGCACATAGAGCGTCTGGGGTACATCAGAAAGCTCCAAAACGGTCTCGGGATACAACGTATCACCTGGATGCAGCTCGAAGGTTCCCTCGGCCATCATTGGTCCCTCCTTCCCTGGTACATCGCCGCCTCGAGCACGTGGTCCTGCGTCACATGCTCGCTCTCGGCGACATCTGCGATTGTGCGCGCAATGCGAACCAGGCGCACGATGCCGCGGCCCGTGAGATGCGTGCGCTTCGACAGGCCGAGCACACACTTCTCCGCCGCATCATCGAGCTCAAAGGTCGAAACGACGCCGTCAATGGACCGTGTCTCGTCATCCTCGGCCTCGGCATCCGCATCGTCCATACGGGATTCGCGCCAAGCGCGAAAAGCGCGACCGCGCACAACGTAGTCACGTAACTCAGCTGACGACATACCCTCCGCGCCCTCGATAATCACCTGAGGGTCGGGACGGGTCACATCGATCATCATGTCGATACGGTCGGCCAAAGGACCGCGCAGTTTAGACCGATAGCGCTCGACCATCGCCGCCGAGCAGCGACACGGTACCTCACGATCGCCCAAAAAGCCGCAGGGGCAGGGATTGCTCGCAGCCAGCAGCTGAAAGCGCGACGGGAAGGTAAAAGCCCCGTCGACGCGTACGATCCTGACGTAGCCGCGTTCGATGGGCTGACGCAGCGTCTGCAGCACACCCGTGGGAAACTCGGCAAGCTCGTCCAAAAATAGCACGCCGCCATGAGCAAGGCTGATCTCACCCGGGTGCACCGGGCGCCCACCGCCGATAAGACCTGCGGTCGAAATACTGTGATGGGGACTGCGGAAGGGCCGGTGCCCCGCCAACAAGCCATCAATGTTCTCACCCAAAACCGAATGGATGCACAGCGCCTCCTGTTGATCCTCAATGGAAAGCTCGGGCAGGATGCCGGTCATACGACGCGCGAGCATCGTCTTGCCCGATCCCGGGGACCCGATCATGAGCAAGCCGAGTTCTCCTGCCGCCGCAAGCGCCATGCCGCGTTTAGCGACTTCCTGCCCCAGCACGTCGGCATAGTCGAGCTCAGGCTCAAAGGTCGCCTCGACGCCCTCGGAATCCAGATAGTGCCGAGCCGCCTCGCCCATGCCATGGGCAAGCTGAGACAAATGATCGATGAATCCACAATCCACGCCCGCGAGCGGCACATGCTGATCGGACCTGCCGGCGATAAAGGACAGCCCCATATCACGCGCCAATAGCTGAAACGCCACCTCGCCCTTGACGGGAAGCACCGTACCGTCCAAGCCGAGCTCGCCGGCGATAAGGCAGCGATCGAGGTTGTCACGGGGAATCTGCCCATCGGCCGCCAGAACCGCGATGGCGATGGGCAGATCAAAGCCGCTACCGGTCTTGCGAATATCGCCGGGCGCTAGGTTGACCGTAATGCCCGAGCGTGGGATCTCGAACCCGGCGGAGCGCATCGCGCAGCGAATACGACCGCGTGACTCCATCACCTCCATACTCGGAATGCCGAGCATTTGGATGCCCGGAACACCACCGGCAAGCGAGACCTCGACCGTGACGTGAATCGCCTCGACGCCACGGATGCAGGCCGCGTGAACGGCAAACGTCTCGAACGCCATCACGACACCTGCCAATCGAACGCGTTGTACTGATGCTCGATCTCGGCAATATGCCCGCCACGAATGGTGACACCCACGGCATCGAAGCGAATCGCCTTGAGCGGATAATGCTCCATGAGATAGCAACTTGCGATGCGGCGGTAGCGGCGTTGCTTTTGGGCGTCCACGGCCTCCTCGGGAAAGACCCGCGTGCTGCAATCCAGTGCGACGCGTCTGGTCTTGACCTCGGCCATCACCACGACATCGTCGAGTTCATCGAGCAGCACCAGATCGGCCTCGCCCTCGGAGCAACGATAACCCTGCTCCAGCAAGGTGTAGCCGCGCTCGTTAAAGTAGTCGATGGTGATCAGCTCGCCCAGCATGCCCAGCTCGCGGGGACTGAGTCCCTTGATAAACTCAGGCGTCATCGCCCCGCAGTCGAGCTCGCCGTTTTCCCAACGCTCCTTGAGCTGCTGCGTCTTGCTCTTTTTGCTTGCGGCACTCATGGGGTCTCCTTTCCCGCACGCTGCATTGCCCCGATGATGAGGGCACCTTTCGTGCGGGTAAGTACCGGAAGCAAACCAAAAGCTGACCAAATGCCGTCAAAAAAAGGGCCGTACGCAGCAATGGTGTTGCATACGGCCCGCCACCAGCAGGTTTATAAAACCCCAGAGGTCCCTGTCTCCACAATTGACCTAGAAAAGGCGCTCAGTCTGCAGAAAGTTTCCGCAAAAGCTCACGCGGTGCAGTGGACAAAGTCCATGTTTGCGAATGGCCTCGATATGCTCGGGGCTTGCATAGCCCTTCGACTCGGCCAGATGGTACTCGGGATACTCGGCGTCGTACTCGACCATCATCTCGTCACGCGTGACCTTGGCCATGATGGACGCCGCGGCGATGCAGGCGATTTTGGCATCGCCCTTCACCACATCGCGCTCGTTAGGAACGGCGCCCAAGGGGTTACCATCCATGAGGACGCAGTCGGGCTCAAGTCCCGTATCGGCCACGGCGCCCGCAACGGCAGTACGGATAGCACGGGCCATGCCCATTTCATCGATATCCTTCGGCGCGATATGGCAAAAACCGATCGCCGTCGCCACCTCGGCAATCTTCACTGAGAGCAACTCGCGGCGCGCGGGCGTGAGCTTTTTGGAATCGTTGATACCCCAGACGCGCGGCTCCATAGGAAGACAGACGGCGCATACCGTCAAAGGGCCGGCCACCGATCCGCGACCCACCTCGTCGACACCAACGACCACCCCATCGCCACCAAGCTCATGCATAAGCTCGTACATGTCATTGACGCGCTCGCGCTCGGCAAGCTCTTTGGCATGGCGTTTGAGGGCGCGTTCACAAGCCTTGATCACCTGCTGGCGTGGGTCCTCGCGATAATGCTCCACGAGGGCGGGAATCTCCTCAAACGTAGCGCTCGCCAACTCACCGGCAACCTGCGATGCCGAAACCGAGCTCGTCATGTTGGCCATACCAGGCCCTCCTTGCATGCAAATCAGATAAAAAGAAGGGCCACCCGAAGGTGACCCTTGTGTCCAAACGAGTGGACAGACGCTGCGATCTTCTTAGCGCTTCTCGGGGATGCGAGCAGCCTTGCCCACCTTGTCGCGGAGGTAGTACAGCTTGGCGCGACGGACGCGACCATGACGAACGACCTCGAGCTTGGCGATCTTGGGGCTGTGAAGCGGGAAGGTACGCTCAACACCGACACCGAAGGACATCTTGCGGACGGTGAAGGTCTCGCGGGCACCGGCGCCGGCCATGCGGATAACGTCGCCCTGGAAGACCTGAATACGCTCGCGGTCGCCTTCCTTAATGCGGTAGTGAACCTTGACGTTGTCGGCGACGCGAACCTGAGGAATGTCCTCGCGGATCTGCTGACGCTCGATTGCGCGGATGTAATCCATGTGCAATTCCTTACTCTTCTAGAGGTGCCGTACCACCTTGGCCGGCACGTAGTTGAACAAACGTATTCGAGTATACACGCGCGGGTTTCTGCTGCAAGAACAATTTTTTACGCAGACAAAAAGACAAAACCCGCACATGATAACCGCCCGTCTCACGAATGAGACGGGCGGCATGAAGGGGGGCTACGCTAGGCGTCGATGCGCAGGGGGGCTAGGCGTTGCGCTTGGCCTCGAGCTTGGCCTGAGCGGCAGCTAGGCGCGCGAGGGGCACGCGGTAGGGCGAGCAGGACACATAGTCCACATCGGCCACGTTAAACAGGCCCTTGATGGACTTGGGGTCGCCGCCGTGCTCGCCGCACACGCCAAAGTGCATGCCAGGGTTGGTGGCGCGACCCTTTTCGACGGCCATGCGCACGAGCTCCAGCACCGCCGTATCGATGGTCTCGAAGGGGTTGTCCTTCAGGATCTTCTTGTGCAGGTACAGCGGGATGAACTTGGCCTCGGCGTCGTCGCGCGAGAAGCCAAAGGTCGTCTGGGTGAGGTCGTTGGTGCCAAAGCAGAAGAAATCTGCGTGATGGGCGATCTCGTCGGCGACCATGCAGGCGCGCGGCAGCTCGAGCATCGTGCCCACGGGAATGTTGAGCTCAACGCCCTCTTCAGCGGAAACCTCGGCGATTACGCGCTCAATGACCTCGCGGGTCTGAACATGCTCGGCCGTGATGGAGACGAGCGGAACCATGATCTCGGGGCGCGGGTCGACGCCCTCCTTGATAAGGCGGGCAGCAGCCGTGGCGACGGCGCGAACCTGCATGAGAGGCAGATCGCTAAAGACGACGGACAGGCGCACGCCGCGCAAGCCCAGCATGGGGTTGGACTCGACCATGCCGTCAATGCGACGCAGGCGGGCGCGCAGGGCAGTGAGCTCCTCCTCGGGAGCGCCGGCGGCCTCCTTCTTAGTGATGGCGACCTCGAGCTCGCGAGGATTATCCAGGAACTCATGAAGCGGCGGATCGAGCAGGCGGACGACCACATCGCGACCGGACATGGTCTTGAACATCGCCAGGAAGTCCTCGGTCTGAACCTTGAGCAGGTCGGCCAGGGCCTGCTGCTTCACGGCCTCATCGTCAGACAGGATAAAGCTCTGGATGATGTTCTTGCGATCGCCCAGGAACATGTGCTCGGTGCGGCACAGACCGATGGCCTCGGCGCCAAACTCAAGAGCGAGCTCGGCATCCTCGGGGTTGTCGGCGTTGACGCGCACGTGGTTGGCGTGACCGTCGGTCTCGTCCAAACGGATCTCATCGGCCCAGGACAGGATGGTGTCCAGGTCGCCGGTGAGCTCTGCAGAGACCAGGTCGACCGCGCCGTCGACGACGATACCCTGGGTGCCGTCGATGGAGATGACATCACCCTCGCGCAGCACGCGGTCGCTGCCCTCGATGTGCACGACCTTCTCGGCAGCGTCGATATGGAAGCGCTCGACACCGCAGACGCAGGGCGTACCCATGCCGCGGGCGATAACGGCGGCATGGCTCGTCTTGCCGCCATGGCTGGTCAGGATGCCCTCGGCGGCGACCATGCCCTTCAGGTCGTCGGGGTTGGTCTCCCAGCGGACCAGAATGACCTTGTGGCCCTCGGCGGAACGCGCGACGGCGTCATCACTCGAGAACACGACCTCGCCCACGGCGGCACCAGGGCTGGCGTTAAGGCCGCTGGCCAAGGCCTCGTACTTCTTGGAGGCGTCGAACTGCGGGTGCAGGAGTTGGTCGAGCTGCGCGGGATCGATGCGGCTCACAGCCTCCTCGCGGGTGATCAGGCCCTCCTCGACCATTTCGATAGCAATGCGCAGGGCGGCAGTGGCGGTGCGCTTGCCCACGCGGGTCTGGAGCATCCAGAGCTTGCCCTGCTCGATGGTGAACTCGATATCGCACATATCGCGGTAATGATCCTCGAGCGTCAGGAACACGCGCTCGAGCTCCTCGCCTGCGGACTCGAGGCCCGAGGTGGTCTTGAGGTCGGCGATGGGCTCGGTGTTTCGGATGCCGGCGACGACGTCCTCGCCCTGGGCATTCACCAAAAAGTCGCCATAGAACTCCTTGGTGCCGTCGGCCGGGTTGCGCGTAAAGGCGACGCCGGTCGCAGAGGTCTCGCCCTTGTTGCCAAAGGCCATGGCCTGGACGTTGACGGCGGTGCCGAGCTCGTCGGAAATGCCGTGCTGCTTGCGGTAGATGCAGGCGCGCTCGTTCATCCAGCTGCCAAAGACGGCCTGGATGGCAAGGCGCAGCTGGAGCTCCGGATCGTGCGGGAAGACGGGCTTACCGTCGGCGACCTCGAGCTCGGGATACAGGGTCGCCTCGACGTTATCGGAGAAAATACCCTTGAACGTCTCGACAAGCTCCTGCAGGTCCTCGGCCGAAAGCTCGGAATCGACGCGAACGCCGGCGACCAGGCGGGCCTGGGTCAGCGCGTTCTCGAACAGGTCGGCGTCGACACCCATGACGACGTTGGAGAACATCTGGATAAAGCGACGGTAGCTATCCCAGGCAAAACGCGGGTTTTGTGTCTGGGCGATAAGGCCCTGAACGGAGTCGTCGTTGAGGCCCAGGTTGAGAACCGTGTCCATCATGCCAGGCATGGAGAACGGAGCGCCCGAGCGAACCGACACGAGCAGCGGATCCGAGGCGTCGCCGAGCTTCTTGCCGCAGCGGGCCTCGAGGTCCGCCTCGGCGGCAACGATCTCATCGAGAGCGCCCTCGGGCCACACATTGCCGGCACCGGAGTACTCGACGCAAGTCTGGCAGGTAATGGTAAAGCCACCGGGAACCGGCTGGCCGATACGGCTCATCTCTGCAAGGTTAGCGCCCTTGCCGCCAAGCACGAAGTTCATGGACTTGTCGCCCTCGGTGACACAGGTGCCCTGGGCGTCGGTTCCAAAACGGTAAACCCTCTTGCAATCGCTCACGATACTTCCCCTTCCATGCGCTCTCGCGCACGACCGTGGTAACGAATCGACCCGCCGGATGCGGGCCGTGAGGGAACTATACGGCGGGTTTTGGGCAGGCTTGAGCAGAGGGTGCGCGGTTTGGTAAACGTGCTAAAACAGGCGGTAAACGGTAGGTAAAGTTGGTTACCTTATGAAGATACCACTACAAGAAGAATGCAGGTCAGATGCGATGTTTTTGCTAAATCGCTTTATCAATTCAGGCTATTTAGCCACTCCGATGATTTTTCTGGGACGGGGATTAAAAAATCATTGAGTACCTAATGATTTTTTAATCCCCGTCCCAGAAAAATCATCACAGAAAGGACTACTGCTGTTGAGCGCGACGGGCGGCACGGCGGGCCCTGGCTTCTCGGATCTCTTCGAGGTGGGCAATGATCTCGGAGGCGCTCTCCTCAATCGCCTTGCCGTCGGTACGCACTACAAAGCAGCCCAGGCGTTTCATGAACGCGCGGGCTTCCGCAAGCTCACTACGCACGCTCTCGGGCTCCGCATAGGAGCCGGCAACGGCACGGGCGTAGTCATCGCCCAAGCGGCTATCGCGAATTTCGGAAATCACATCGACGGTCGAAATCAGGCCGAACAGGCGCATCGGGTCGACCTCATAAATCGACTTGGGCGGCTCCATGCCATGCGCCAGTGGGACATTGGCGACCTTGTAGCCCTGATAGGCTAAATACATCGACAGCGGCGTCTTGGATGTACGCGACACACCCAGCAGCACGATATCGGCACCCGACAGATCGTCGCAACCACGACCGTCATCGTGCTCAACGAAATACTCCATGGCCTCGATACGATGGAAATAGCGGTCATCGGTCTTGTGAATCACGCCCGCAACGCCCTTGGGCGGCATACCGATGAGGGACGACAGCACCGCGAGCGACGGCCCGATCAGGTCGACCGAGCGAATATGCAGCATGCCCAAGCAGTCGAGCACGCGAGCACGAAGCCCCGGGTCGACGATGGTATGGAACACGGCGACATCGCGATGGTCGGCATCGACTCGCGGGCCCACAAACGACTTGACCTGCTCCACCGAGGTCACCTTAGGCAGACGTAAAACACGAAAAGCCCCTTCATCAAATTGCCCGGACGCCGCAAGCACCACCTCACAAGCGGTATCACCGAGCGAGTCGGAGATAACGATAACGGTGGGACGAGCGGTGACCGGGCAATCCATGCGGGGCTCCTTTTACGCTTATGCGCAGGCTAGCTTACTTTTTGCGGGCAAGCTCACCAATGTTGGCAATGCCGGAGAAAACGGCCTCGAAGCGGTTGAGCAGCTTAAGGCGATTATCGCGAAGCTGTTCGTCCTTGTCCATGACCATAACCTCGTCAAAGAAACGGTCGATGGGGGCACGCAGGGCGGCCAGAGCGGCAAACGCGGCAGGGTAATCCTCGGCAGCAAGGGCGACTTCGACAGCGGTCTGAGCGGACTCGGAGGCGTCGGCAAGCGCAAGCTCGACCTCGCCCATCAGGCTGCGGTCGTACTCCACACCCAGCTCGGGCTTGGAGATATGCGCGGCTCGGGCGTAGGCAGTCGCCAGGTTGTCGAAGGTCTCGGCGTCGTTCTTGCGGGCCTCGTCGAGGGCGGCGCAGCGGGCGAAGAAGACCGACGGGGCAATGATGTGCACCGCGGATACGGCGGCGACGGTATCGGCCGGGGTCTTCTCGTCGCGGGCCATGCTCACCAGACGGCCGTGGAAGAAGTCGCGAACCTGCTGGGCGACCGCGGCGGCGTCGAACTCAATGCCCTGCTCGCTGTAGAGCTCAAGTGCAAAGTCGATGAGCGACGTGGGGTCGATCGGCAGACGATCGCGCAGGATGTTGATGATGCCGATGGCGGCGCGACGCAGCGCGTACGGGTCGGAAGAGCCGGTCGGGGGCTCGCCGATGGAAAAAATACCGGCAATGGTATCGAGTTTGTCGGCGCAGGCCACGATGCAGCCAGCGGTGCCCTCGGGCAGCTCGTCGCCGGCAAAGCGGGGACGATAGTGATCGCGAATGGCGTGGGCGACCTCGTCGTTCTCCCCCATCGCGGAGGCATAATAACCGCCCATCACGCCCTGCTGGCTCGTGAACTCGACGACGGCGTTGGACACCAGGTCGGCCTTGCACAGATGTGCGGCGCGGCCGGCATCAGCGGCCAGATGGGCACCCAGGTGAGCCTCGCGGGCAATAGCGAGCGCGAGCTGCTCAATACGCTCGGACTTGGCAAGCACGCTGCCGAGCTTCTCCTGGAAGGCGACCTTGGCCAGGCGCTCACGGAACTCGTCGAGGGAAATCTTCAGATCCTCCTCGTAGAAGAACTTGGCGTCGTCCAGACGGGCGCGCACGACGCGCTCGTTGCCGTCAATCACGCGCTCGGCATTCTCGGGCTTGCTGTTGGAGACGATTACGAACTCACGCGTCAGCTTGCCCTCGCCGTCATAAATCGGGAAGTAGCGCTGGTTGGTGAGCATAGACTCGCAGATGATCTCGTGCGGGACCTTGAGGAACTCCTCATCGAAGGTACCGACGAGCACCGTCGGCCACTCGCAGAGGTTGATGACCTCCTCAAAGACCTTCTTGGGCGTATCGACGTGGCAGCCGGGGCGCGCAGCCTCGACCTCGGCAATACCGGCAAGGATGGCCTCGCGACGGCGCTCGGCAGAAAGCACGCCGGCGTCCTCGAGCACCTGCTCGTAAACAGCGGGGCTGGCGACCACATGGTCACCGGGGCCCAGGACGCGATGGCCGCGCGTGGTGTTGCCGCTCGTCACGTCGGCAAACGACACGGGCACGACGTCCTCGCCCAAAAGGCAGCAGATCCAGCGGACCGGACGCACGAACGTGGCGTGCTCGTGGCCCCAGCGCTGAGAACGGTAGTTGGGCCACTGCAGGCCGGCGATGGTCTTCTCGCACAGGGCCGTCAGGATCGGGGTGGCCGGAGCGGAAGGAATGTTCTTCTCGGCAAAGACGTACTCACGGCCGTCGGTGTCCTCGCGACGGACCAGGTCCTCGGCAGCCACACCGCACTTGCGGGCGAAGCCCTGGGCGGCCTTGGTGGCGTTACCGTCAGCATCGAAGGCGATGTTGGCCGCGGGGCCACGCTTGACCTCATGGACCTCATCGGTCGCAGTGGCGACGTTGGCCACGAGCGCAGCCAGACGACGCGGGCTCGAGATCACGCGGACCTCGCCATGGGCCAGACCGGCCTCGTCGAGGCCCTTGGCAATCATGGTGCCGAGCTGCTTGACGGCATTATTCAGCGGTGCGGAGGGCATTTCCTCCGTACCGATTTCAAACAGGAAATCCTTAGCGTCTGCCATGGCTTACGCCACCTCGCCTTCCTGGTCGGCATTCTCGTTGACTCCGGCGACCTCGGCCATATAGGCCTCGCAGCACGCCTTGGCGACGGCGCGGACGCGCAGGATGTAGTTGGCACGCTCGACCGCGGACAGCGCGCCGCGGGCATCGAGCAGATTGAAGGCATGGCTGCACTTCATGACGCAGTCGTATGCGGGCAGCGGCAGCTTGCGCTCAAGGCAGGAGTGGCACTCGGCCTCGTAGTCGTCAAACTTCTGACGCATCATCTCGACGTTGGCGACCTCAAAGTTGTAAGCGCTGAACTCGCGCTCGTTCTCCAGGAACACGTCGCCGTAGGTCATGGGCGTGCCGTCGGGCAGGTAGCTCCACACCAGGTCGTAGACCGAGTTGACGCCCTGGGCGTACATGGCGATACGCTCCAGGCCATAGGTGATCTCGACGGGCACGGGGTCGACCTCGATGCCGCCCACCTGCTGGAAGTACGTAAACTGCGTGACCTCCATGCCATTGAGCCAGACCTCCCAGCCAAGGCCCCAGGCGCCGAGCGTCGGACTCTCCCAGTCGTCCTCGACAAAGCGGACGTCATGGTCGTTGGGGTCCAGGCCAATGGCGGCCAGCGAACCCAGGTAGAGCTCCTGGGCGTTGACCGGCGAAGGCTTGATGAGCACCTGGAACTGATAGTAGTGCTGCATGCGGTTGGGGTTCTCGCCGTAGCGGCCGTCGGCGGGACGGCGGCAGGGCTGCGCATAGCAGGTGCGCCACTCGGCGGGACCGAGCGAGCGCAGCGTGGTCGCGGTATGGAAGGTACCGGCACCGACCTCGGAGTCATAGGGCTGCATAATGACGCAGCCCTGCTCGCCCCAGTACTGCTGGAGGCGCAGGATGATGTCTTGGAAGGAAAGCGATGAAGCGTTCATGCCTCTAATATCCCCTCGTCGAAACGATTACACGGTTAGGTACTGTACTATAGCGGTTTTTAGTCGATAGCGCCGATACGGTTGAGCGGCCAGTAACGCACGAGCGCCACGGCGATCAAGTCGGAGCGGTCGACCGGGCCAAAGTAGCGGGAGTCAGCAGAGTTCTCGCGGTTGTCACCCATCACCCACACGCACCCGTCGGGAACGGTGTAGGGATAACTCACCTGGGCGCCAGGCGCTTGGACCGAAAGCGGCCAGCTCATGCCGGTCGTATAGTCCTCATCGAGCGCCTGGCCGTCAACGACCACGCGACCGTCCTGCAAATCGACCGTCTGGGCGGCCGTGGCGATAACGCGCTTGACAAGAACATCGTGCTCGGAGGTGCCATCGGGGTTGTGAAACACCACGATATCGCCCTGCTTGACGGGCTGGCCGAGCTCAAGGCTCACCTTTTGCGCCAAGATCTGGTCGCCAATCTCGATCGTGGACTCCATGGAGCCGGTGGGCACCACAAAGGGCTCGACCACAAAGGTGCGGATCAGGAAGGTGGCCACGAGCGCGATTGCGATGACCGCGATCCACTCAAAGGCGCCCCTCAACGCGGAATGCTGCGATGGAACCATTCTCACTCCTCGCTCTGCGAATACGAAGCGTCCAGAATCTCCTGCGCGTATGCGCGCTCCTGGGGCGTAAGCCGCGCCGTCTCGATCAGATCGGGACGCCAACGACAAGTGCGCTCGATGGCATTCTTGCGGCGCCAGGCATCGACCTTAGCGTGATCGCCGCTCACGAGCACCGGAGGCACACCCTGGCCATTGAACTCAGCAGGACGGGTGTACTGCGCATACTCGAGCAGGCCTCCGTCCTCGGCGGTCGAGAACGACTCGTCGACGTTGCTCATCTCGTCACCAAGGGCGCCGGGAATGAGGCGCACGACGGCATCGGCAACGACCATAGCGGGAAGTTCGCCGCCCGTAAGCACGTAGTCGCCGATCGACAGACGCTCATCGGCATACGCATACGCGCGCTCGTCGACGCCCTCGTAGCGGCTGCACACAAACAGCAGGCGCTCACTTTTGAGCAGGCGCTCGGCCACATGCTGCGTAAAGGGCTCGCCACAGGGGGTGAAGAACACAACCGTGGGCTTGGAACCCTCTGCGCTAATGGCCTCGATGGCCTCTGCGATAGGCTCGACCTTCATGAGCATGCCCTGCCCGCCGCCGTACGGCTCGTCATCGACGGTACGATGACGGTCGTGCGTCCAGTCGCGCAGGTTATACGCCTTAAAATCAAAAAGGCCGGCCTTACGGGCGCGGCCCAAAATCGATGTGGACATGACGGGCTCAAACATCTCGGGAAAGACCGAAAGGGTCTCAATCAGCATGTTGTCCTCCCTACTTGTCCATATCGATCAGGCCGTCCATAACGTGGACGGAAATTGTTCCTGTGTCGGGAAGATCGAGCACAACCTGCTCGATCACGGGAATCAGTACCTCGCCGTACCGATCGCCCTCGACAACCCAAACATCGTTGGCGGGCGTCGACATGATCTCGACAATCGTGCCGAGCGAACCGAAGCGCTCGTCGACCACCTCGCGGCCCATCACGTCGGTATAGGCGGCGTCGAGCGAATCGAGCTCAAAGTCGTCACGATTTGCCAGCACATAGCATCCCGTGATGCCCTCGGCGGCCGTCAAGTCGTCAATACCCTCAAACGAGACCAGATCGCCATCGCCCGTATCGGTGACGGACACGACCGTGCAAAAGCGGTCGCGCTTGAGCGCCGGCGGCGTCAGGGCGACGCGCATACCCGGCTCTAATACAGAAGGAAGCCCCCGCAGCGGCTGCGCGAGGACCTCCCCCTTCCTTCCGTGCGGCTTGACCACACGGGCGATGTTTTTGTACTGGGACCTCAAGGTCCTAGCCCAGAACCTCTACCTCGACAGCAGTGTCGAGGCGAGCGGCCAGTGCACGGGCGAGCGTGCGAATGGCCTTGATGGTACGGCCACGACGGCCGATGACCTTAGCGACGTCATCCTCGGCGACCGAAACCTCGATCGTAGAGGCGTCGTCACCATCGATGACCTCAAGGCTCACGGAATCCGGGTCGTCGACGATCTGAACAACGAGATATTCGACGAGATCGGCGATGCGATCTGAGAGCATTGCCTCACCCTCGAGCTGTGCAGCGTCAACCTCAGGCACGATTTACTCCTCGGCGCCCTCAGCGGCCTCAGCGGCAGCCTTAGCGGCCTCGGCCTCTTTGGCGAGCTGCTTCTTGGACTTCTTGACGACGGTCTCGGTCTTCTCGCCCTCGTTGGCGGCCTTGACCAGAGCGGCGACGGCGTCGGTGAGCTGAGCGCCCTTGGACTGCCAGTCGGCGATCTTCTCGAGGTCGAGGTTGATGGTCTTGGGGGCGGTCATCGGGTTGTAGCGGCCAACCTCCTCGATGATACGACCGTCACGCGGGGCGCGGGAATCGGCGACGACGACACGGTAGTACGGACGCTTCTTAGCGCCGTGACGAGCAAGGCGAATCTTGACTGCCAAAGGAAACTCCTCCAACCAAGCAGCTTTAGGCTGCAACTACAAACAAACAGTTGAACATAATACGCCATCGACGCGGGCAGGTGAAGTCCGTGAGACCAACTTCTTCGGTGTAGTCGAAGGCAAATCCATATCTTAGACAAGAATTCGCGATTTGCAAGCACATCCACGCACCCCACATGAGCTGCGCGGTATACTCATGCCATGAAAAGACGCGAACGTACATACGGTTATGAAGATGCTGCGGGCGTCACGCCGCCGCCCTGGACGGGGCCGGCGGTGGGCCTCATGGATCTCGATGCGTTTTTTGCGAGCGTGGAAATGCTCGACCATCCCGAGTGGCGCGGCAAGCCACTCATCGTGGGTGGCGATGCCGATTCCCGCGGCGTTGTGTCCACCTGCTCATACGAGGCGCGTCGCTTTGGCGTGCACTCCGCCATGCCCTCGGCCGAGGCACGGCGCCTCTGTCCGCAGGCCATTTGGACGCATGGGCACTTTGATCGCTACCGCGAGGTGAGCGCGCAGGTCATGGCAATTCTTGCCGAAGAGACGCCGCGCGTTGAGCGCGTATCCATCGACGAAGCCTTTATCGATATCACACCGGGTCGTTTTGCGCCCGAGGACCCGCTGCTGGTTGCACGGCGCATAAGCGACCGCGTGGCAGCGCTGGGAGTGACCTGTTCCATTGGCGTGGGCTGCAACAAGACGGTCGCAAAGATCGCAAGCGAGCGGGATAAGCCGTTTGGGCTGACCATCGTGCGCCCCGGAACCGAGCAGCGCTTTTTGGCCGCGCTGCCGGTATCTGCCATGAGCGGCATCGGGCGCTCGGCCGAGGAGCGACTGCGCCGCATGCGCATCTACACGCTCGGCGAGCTGTCACGCGCGCCGGAATCCACGCTAGCTGCAATTTTTGGCGTCAACGGCGAACGCATGCGCCAGCGTGCGCTGGGGCTCGAAATATCCGAAGTAACAAGCCTCGATGAGGAACGCGAGGTTAAATCCGTGAGCAATGAGCGCACCTTTGCGAAAGATTTGACTGAGCGTGGGGACATCGAAGCGGCGATTGCGCTGTTGGGAGAGTCGGTTGGACGCCGCCTGCGCCGTCAGGGACTGACGGGCGGCACGGTAACGCTCAAGCTTAAGTATTCGTATGGCAGCGGACGCACGGCGCAGCGGCGGCTTCCCCACCCCACCGACGACGAGAATATCTTTGTGGCGGTTGCGCTCGAACTGCTCGACAACATCTGGCAGGAAGGCATGCATGTGCGTCTGGCGGGTATCGGGATGAGCGACTTTGACCATCAGGGCGGCATCCAGACCGACCTGTTCTGCGAAGTCGACGACCGCGGAGCCCAATCAAGCGACCGTCGCGACCTCTCAGTCGCGATCGATGCCGTCCGAGACAAGTTCGGCGACACCGCCCTATCTTTCGGCCGCCAATCCCGCTTCAATGATTAACCGCCTTTGTAAAAATAGAAAGCCGGGCAGGTGCGGAAAACCGCAACTGCCCGGCGAAATGCGCGAGGCTAGCTAAAAGCCCCATATCAAATGAGCCACTAGAGGAGGTCGAGGGGGAGCTGGGGGGCGTCAC
This sequence comes from uncultured Collinsella sp., assembly GCA_959605475.1. GTDB lineage: Bacteria > Actinomycetota > Coriobacteriia > Coriobacteriales > Coriobacteriaceae > Collinsella. The sequence goes on from CAUHFS010000029.1 coordinate 28,762, forward strand.
CCCAGAGCTTTTCTAGGCGGTAAAAGTCGCGGGCTTCGGGAGTGAAGACATGGACGACAACCGAGCCGTAGTCCATGAGCATCCAGGTCTTCTGCTCGCGGCCCTCGATGGAGAACGGATGCTCGCCGCAAGCCTCGGCAACCTTCTCCTCGATCTCGTCGACAATCGAATCGACCTGGCGGTTGTTGGTACCGGTGGCAAGCACAAAGTAGTCGCACACGTCGGAAAGCTCGGTCAGGTCGAGCACCTGCACGTCCTCGCCCTTCTTGTCGTAGGCGGCCTGCGCGGCGGCGCGGGCGACATCCTCGGCGGCGACACCGCTCGCGGACAGCGAGGCGGCGGTGCGGTCGGACGTGGCAGCGAAACTCTTGTGCTCCACACCTTCAAGAATCTGCTCGTCAGTCATGGTCTCGTCGGCCATGGAATACCTCTTTCTAGACACACCCGAGCTAGCGCAGCTGGGCGTAATGGTTGTAAATCGTAATAGCCGTGGGATAAAGATAGCGCCCGGACTGGATCACAAAGACCAGACCCTGCGCAAAACAGGAGAAGAACAACTCATCGAGCGAGGACTTCCCCACCATCTTGCGCAGCGCATGGGCATAGTCGCCGTGACGGTTGGGCTCGATGGCATCTGCCACAAAGACCACCATATCGAGCGGCGTCATGTCGCAGGCACCCACGGTGTGACGGTCGACAGCCTGGAAAACGGCCGGTGACAGCTCGGGAAAAAGCTGCGGAAGCTCATAGGCGGCAACAGGGCCATGCAAAAGCGGCGTCGCGGCGGAAGGAGAGCCGGCAACCTTGATGCCATAGTGAAGCGCGCGGGCCACGAGCTCGTCATCGGAAAGAACCTTGTCCCAGTCGTGAATTAAGCCGGCGGCAGCCGCATCAAAGCGGTCAGCGCCGTAGACCTCGGCCAGATGAAGTGCGGTCTCGGCAACACCCAGCGAATGCACATAGCGCTTGCGCTTATCTTTCATGCGAACATCGAGCAGCTCTTGAATGCGCTTGAGCAGCGCGCGCTCATCGCCCTCAAACTGATCCTCTACCGACAACGTAACCCCCATCACTCAAAATCTTCTTGGCCCAAATCGGCATATAGCCTGCGCTTGCGAATGTAGCCGAGCACGGACTCGCTCGTAAGATAGCGCACGCTCATGCCGCGGGCAACTCGCTTACGAATGTTCGTCGAGCTGATCGCCAGCGCCGGAATCTGAATATAGCGCACGTCGAACGGCAGCCCCGACTCTTTGATTCGGGCACGCGCCGTATCGATATCAAAGCCCGGTCGCGTCGCCGCAATAAAGGTAGCAAGCTCAGCGATTCGTTCGGCATCATGCCAGGTCACAATATCGATAATCGCATCGGCGCCCGTAATAAAGTAGAGCTTTACCTGCGGCGGGTAAAAATCGCGAAGGGCATGAAGCGTATCGGCCGTATAGGTTACACCCGGACGGTCAATCTCGAACCGGCTCGCCAAAAAGGCCGGGTTCGCGGCGGTGGCGAGGACCGTCATGGCATAACGGTCCTCGGCAGGCGTAACCGGCTTGTCAAGCTTAAAGGCGGGAGAGCCCGCCGGCATAAAGAGCACAGCGTCCAAGTCGAGCGACTCGCGCGCCTGCTCGGCAGTCACCAGGTGCCCGTAATGAATCGGGTCGAATGTGCCGCCCATAATGCCAAGCCGAAACTCCTTGCCCTCTTTTATGGGCAGCTCGGGCAAACCGATTCCACCGCGCAGCGACATGGCTTACTCGCCCTCCGAGGTCTCGGAATCGTCCGCGGCATCCGCCGCATCGACAACCTCGACGCCCTCATCCGCAGCATCGGCCACGTCAATGGCCTCAACGGCAACGTCCTCGCCAGCGTCCTCGAGCTCCTCGTACTCCGAGAAGTCCTCAGCGCCCTCAAAGTCAAAGGCACGCTGGCAAATGCGGACCTCGTCGCCCGCACGGCAACCGGCCTTCTCGAGCGCGTCGTCAACACCCATACGTGCAAACTTATGCTGCAGGTAAATGACGGCTTCCTCGTTTTCCCAGTCGGTCTGGATGACCATGCGCTCGATGGCACGACCAACCACACGGAAGGCACCGGGCTCCTCCTGGACAATGCGGAACCGCTTCTCGCGCTGCAGACGGCGGCGCTCCCACTCCTCGTCGCGAAGATCGACCGGCTCATCGGAAACCGCCAGCTCGGCGCGAAGCTTAGCCACCTGCTCGCCCACGGCAAGCATCAGCGTATTGAGCCCGGCGCCCGTCACGGCGGACACGGCAAAGAACATATGTCCATCGTCGAGCGCGGCGCGCTTGAGGTCGGCAATCTTGTCGGCCGTGCCCGGCGCATCGCACTTGTTGGCGACAACGATTTGCGGGCGCTCCGAGAGCTCTGCGCCATACTGCTCGAGCTCACGGTTGATGATGCGGTAATCCTCAACCGGGACGAGATCCTCAAAACAGCCCGTCATTTCGACGACATGCATGATCAGGGCCGAACGCTCAATGTGGAGCAGGAACTGGTTGCCTAGTCACTTGCACTCGCTCGCG
>CAUHFS010000030.1 GCA_959605475.1 uncultured Collinsella sp.
TGGGGTCGAACCCGAAAGGGCACAGCCGCTTTCACAGATCGAGTCTACCCTGGGGATCAGTAAAACCGGCGCGTCTGCACGGCAAAGTATGCCTGGGCGAGCGCGATCTCTGGCTTGTTTGAATCTCCGTTTTGGGCGATTAAATAGCATGCATAGCGCGTAAGCTTGTAGTCTTTAACCGCGCGAGCGGCGACACCGGCAGTTATCATTTTCGTGGTGTCACGAAAATGGGAATCAACTGGAGTTTTTTTGTTTCGCACGAGACTTTTGCCCTCTTAACAACTTCGGCGAAGTTCTCCCATCGAGTGTATCCCATGGGTTCCATTAAATCGCGTGCGAGCCAATACTCAACGCCGTCTTCCACATTGGCGTAGCTATCAAGTTCGACACGCCACTTCTCGATATCTCTACTGTCCATATTTCCTCCTCGCTGGTCTATTGTTTATGCGGGCTTTGCCAGCTCTGTATTTAGAATAAGGATACGCTGCCGTGCGGACACGAATGGGCCCCGAGCCACTTCGAGCTCAAGGGGCCCATAGATATCGATTAGTTGTGTTCTGCTTTAGATAGGTGCCCAGTTTAATCCGCTCGATAGTGCGATCCGAGACTTTCGGTTCGCTTACGCATGGCTTTGACCAGTTCCTGTGCTAGTTGAATCTGCGATTGCAGGCGGGCGAGGGCTGCGATCTCGCTGTCCTGGGCTTTCTGTGTGCTCAAGGTCGTTGCCTCCGTCTTCAAGCCCTCAAGCTCGTGTAGTGCCTCGGATAGGCCCGTCTCGGTGCGGTTGATCATGCAATAGGTGCTCATCGTGTGCTTAAGGCCGCGTGTCAGGTGTTCGGCGTCTGTTGTGGCAATGCCGTACTGGGGGAGGGTGATACCCGCCTTCAGGGCCGTCTTAGGCTCTTTCTGCGCTGCAAGGGCTGCCGATGCGCCCGCAATGCGCCCGAACACGATGCCATTGGCACTCGACAAGCCGCCGATGCGGTCGGCGCCGTGCATGCCGCCTGTTGCCTCACCGCAGGCGTAGAGGCCCTCAACGCCTGCGTACGCGGTCTTGTCGATTTTGATACCGCCGTTGGCGGCGTGGGCATACATCGCCACGCGCATCTCGTCGGTCGGCGCGATGCCGTGCTCGTCTTGCAGCCAGGTGGCAAAGGTCTGCACAAACTCGGGGATGTCCTCGCGGGGGAAGTCGTAGTGGAGCGCCAGGCCCTCTGCACCTGCCTGATCAATGACGAGGTCGATGGCGCGGGAGGCCAAGCGCGAGGTGAAAGGACCATATCCAGAGCGCTGCTCAAGCAGATCGTTTAGCTTGCCGTCGGCATTATCTACCGGCTGGTCTACATGTACGTAGCGCCAGGTTTTCTCGTTGAAGACCAGGTTGCGCTTGGGCTCGATGAAACCGGGCATCATCTGCATGAACTCTATATTAGTAAGTGTTGCGCCGTGCGCCAGCGCGATGGCCTGCGAGGAGCTGAGCACATCAGCCGACGTAAGGCTGCGCTCGAACAGGCCGCCTGTGCCACCGGTTGCGATGATCGTGGCCTTGGCAGCAAAGGGCACGATTCGATTTTCGGTGAGGTCGTAGAGCACGGTTCCGGTTATTCTACCGTTCGTGTCCTCAACAAGGTCGATAAGCTCATAGCGGGGGAGCAGGCGAATGCCGAGTGACTCGATTCGGGTCGTCAGAGCGTCCTCAAGGGGCTTGCGGGTGAGGCCGCGCCACATGCGCGTCTTGTGGTCAAAGCAGGGGATAAACTGCTTTTGCTGGGCGCTCTCGGCATTTTGTGGGCGTTGAAGTTCAACACCCAGATCCCGTTCGAGCCATGTAATTGCCTGGGGAATGCCGCGGACAAACGTCTGGACAAGCTCGGGGTCGGCGACGCCGCTACCAACGGTCTGGATGGTGTCGATGAGGTCTTGTTCGTCGCCTTCGTCGACGGGACCAATAAGGCCGAGGCCCCAGGTGCCCGGGAAGAAGCTCGATCCACTCATAGTCTTTCCGGCGCTTGCCACAGTGACGGTTGCACCCGTGCGTGCCGCTTCGATGGCGGCGCAAAGGCCCGCAATACCAGATCCAATTACCAGTACGTCAGTCGATTCCATCGGATTCCTTTCTCGTCCGGCGCATTGTCGCACGGGTGATCGGTAATGGGGCCGCAAAGACTCGGCAAATCGGTAAAGGGCACATATGGCAGGTGGGCGTCATGGACGCTCTGGCGCTCCGTCTCATCACATCTCGTATTTCGCCCCAACTGATATATCGGCATTAGCTACCCTGCGACAGCGCAAACAAAAAGAGCCGCCACCTTAAAAGGTAGCGGCTCTAAAGCTCAACTATATGAGCATCGCGCGGGCGCGATTAGGCCTTGAGGGCCTCCTCGACGGCAACAGCGCAGGCGACGGTGGCACCGACCATGGGGTTGTTGCCCATGCCGATGAGACCCATCATGTCGACGTGCGCAGGCACGGAGGAAGAACCGGCGAACTGGGCGTCGGAGTGCATACGGCCCATGGTGTCGGTCATGCCGTAAGAGGCAGGGCCGGCGCCCATGTTGTCCGGGTGCAGGGTACGGCCAGTGCCGCCACCAGAAGCGACAGAGAAGTACTTCTTGCCAGCCTCGAGGCGCTCCTTCTTGTAGGTGCCAGCGACGGGGTGCTGGAAGCGCGTGGGGTTGGTGGAGTTGCCGGTGATCGAGATGTCGACGTTCTCGTGCCACATGATGGCAACGCCCTCGCGGACGTCGTCGGAGCCGTAGCAGTTAACGGCAGCGCGGGGACCATCGGAGTAGGGGATGGTCTCGACGACCTTGAGCTCGCCCGTGTAGTAGTCGAACTGAGTCTTCACATAGGTGAAGCCGTTGATGCGGGCGATGATCTGGGCGGCGTCCTTGCCCAGACCGTTCAGGATAACGCGCAGCGGCTTCTTGCGAGCCTTGTTGGCGTTCAGAGCCAGGCCGATAGCACCCTCAGCGGCAGCGAAGGACTCGTGGCCGGCCAGGAAGGCGAAGCACTCGGTGTCGTCGGAGAGCAGCATAGCGCCCAGGTTGCCGTGGCCCAGACCGACCTTGCGGTCCTCGGCGACGGAGCCGGGAACGGTGAAGGCCTGGATGCCCTCGCCGATGATGGCGGCAGCCTCAGAAGCAGTCTTGGCGCCACGCTTGACAGCGAGAGCGCAGCCGAGGGTGTAGGCCCACTCGGCGTTCTGGAAGGCGATGGACTGGGTGTTGTTGACGATCTCACGCGGGTTGAAGCCCTTGTCGGTGCAGATCTGCAGAGCTTCCTCGAGGGAGGCGATGCCGTTGTCGGCGAGGCACTTGTTGATCTTGTCAGCGCGGCGCTCGTAACCTTCGAACGTAACAGTCATAGTTATTTCCCTCCCTTTCTACTCGTGAACCGGGAACACGCTGGCGACGGAGTGAGTCTCCTCGTCGGTGCGCGGGTCGATGTACTTGGCAGCGTTCTCCCACTGACCATAGTGGCCCATAGCGCCAGCGATGGCCTCCTCGGGGGTCTTGCCGGCCTTGACGGCGTCGGTGAACTTGCCGAGGTTCAGGAACTCGAATGCGATGATCTCGTTCTTGTCGTTGAGAGCCATGCGGGTGACGTAGCCCTGAGCGAGCTCGAGGTAACGAGCGCCCTTGGCCTTGGTGCCGAACATGGTGCCGACCTGAGAGCGAAGGCCCTTGCCGAGGTCGTCGAGGGAGGCGCCCACGGGCAGGCCGCCCTCGGAGAACGCGGTCTGGCTGCGGCCGTAAACGATCTGCAGGAAGATCTCGCGCATAGCAACGTTGATGGCGTCGCAGACGAGGTCGGTGTTGAGGGCCTCGAGGATGGTCTTACCGGGAAGGATCTCGGAAGCCATGGCGGCAGAGTGGGTCATGCCCGAGCAGCCGATGGTCTCAACGAGGGCCTCCTCGATGATGCCGTCCTTGACGTTCAGCGTGAGCTTGCAGGCGCCCTGCTGAGGTGCGCACCAACCCACACCGTGCGTAAGACCGGAGATGTCGGAAATCTCCTTAGCCTGGACCCACTTGCCCTCCTCGGGGATGGGTGCGGGGCCGTGGTATGCACCCTTGGCAACGGGGCACATGTTCTCCACTTCCTGTGAGTACTGCATGCCTCTCCTCTCTATCGTGTTGGCGTCCCGTCTGGGGGTCGTGGCTGGCGATTGCCGGGCGACCCTTCGAAAGGGACATGACATGCAGCCCCTATAATACCGCGAAATGCACGGAATATTCGGCGAACGGCTCAGTTTTCGTAGCGAGAAGTCCGGAAGTTTTAATTGAAACGGTTTAACTATATGTTCTGTGGTCGCGAACTTCCGTAGAGGGGGTTCGTCTTGGGCAAGCTTTTGGTCAGCTCTTGCAAGCGTTGCAGGGGTTGACCTGTTGCAACGGTGCCGTTCGCCGCTTGTTTACTGCCTTTGGCCGCGCGAGAGTATTGTTTTGCGTGAATGTGTTGATGGCACGCTTCAATCGTGCTGTATTGGATGGCAAGCAGATCCCGGCGAAGGGAGCGCCATGCAGCGCGTTTGGAGAACGGTTACCGGCTTTTACCATGTTTGTGCCCGCGGTACGGGCAAGCAGCTCATCTTTGAGGGCGATGAAGACCGGTGGGAGTTTTTGGAGCTGATGCGCGAGTGCTGCCGCGAGGCGGGCGTGACGGTTATCGCCTGGTGCCTTATGGGCAATCACGTGCATCTGGTGCTTGCAGATTACGAGGACGCGATGAGCGCGGCGATGCACCGGCTGCTTTTGACGTACGCGCGGCGGTTCAATAAACGAACGGGGCGCACAGGCCATCTGTTCCAGAACCGTTTTGACCGGCGCTCGCTCGATACCGACCGTTATCTAATGGCCGCCATTCGCTATGTTCACGCTAATCCGCAGGAGGCGGGTATCGCCCTGATCGAGCGTTATCCCTGGAGCAGCTTTGCCGAGTATCTGCGAGCGTATGACAACGATACGACGAGGGGATTTTCGGACCCTTCTTGTGTGCTTGAGCTCTTTGAGTCTGCCAAGGGGTTTCTGGATTATTCTCTGTCGATGCCCGATGGTTCCGATCCGGTGATTCACGATATGGATGAGACGGAGTGGGAGCGGCGTGCGTTTGCCGACAAGATGGCGAAGCGCCTGGGCGTGCCGCTCAACAAACTCAAGACCGTAGCACCCTCGCGGCGAGACGGAATCATTTTCGCCCTGCACGATGGCGGCTACACGGTGCGCGAGATCGAACGGTATACGGGAATCAGCAAGAGTACCGTCTCTCGTATCGTGCGCGCTTATGCGCGAGTGAAGGCTCAGGCTGAGGGCTCGGAATAGAAAATGGCCGAACCACTCTTGTCAAGCGATTCGGCCAACAAAATTTTTAAGATTTGGGACAAATACTACTGATTATTTTGTCCCGTGAGCATGCCGTCGAGGGTGCGCCAGGCGAGCTCGGCGCATTTGACGCGGGCGGGCATGTGCGAGATGTCCTGGAGCTGGGCGGCCTCGTCCAGGTCTTCCAAGTCCTCCTCGGAGAGCTGCTCGCCGCGGATCATGGCGAGGAAGAGCTCTGCCAAGCGACGAGCTTCCTCGACGGTCTCGCCGGTGATGAGGTCGGCCATGATGTCGGCGCTGGCCTGGCTGATGGCGCAGCCATGGCCGGTAAAGGAGGCCTCCTCGATTACGTTGTTCTCGACGCGAAGCTGCAAGGTGAGCTCGTCGCCGCAGCTGGGGTTGATGCCGTCGTGCTCGTGCGTGGGGGCATCCATCTCGTACTTATAGTCGGGGTGCGAGTTGTGCTCCATAAACGTGGTGGAGGTGTACAGATTACCCATTGAACGTGCTCCAAACGTGATGCAGGCCGGCGATGAACTTGTCGATGTCGGCCTTGTCGTTGTAGAAGGCCACGCTGGCGCGGCAGCAGGCAAGGTTCTCGACGCCCAGCCAGGTGAGCAGCGGCTGCGCGCAGTGGTGGCCGGCGCGGATGCAGACGCCGTCCATGTCCATGATGCTCGCGACGTCGTGCGGATGGATGCCCTTGACGTTAAAGCTCACGACGCCGTGGTGGTTGTCCCAATAGATGGAGCCGATAATCTGGACAAAGTCGAGCTGCATGAGCTCGCCCATCAGGTAGTGGACGAGTGCCTGCTCGCGTGCCTGGATGTTTTCGTAGCCCACTGTGTTGACGAGGTAGTCGAGGGCGGCGCCTGTGGCGAAGATGCCGGCGGCGTCCTGCGTGCCGGCCTCGAACTTCTCGGGGACGGGAGCCCAGACGGCGTCCTGCTCGGTGACCGAATCGATCATCTCGCCGCCGGTGAGCATGGGCGGCATGGCGTTGAGCAGGTCCATCTTGCCCCACAGCACGCCGATACCCATGGGGCCCATGGCCTTGTGCGCGCTAAAGGCAAAGAAGTCGGCGCCCAGATCGGCCACATCGACCGGCATGTGCGGCAGCGACTGCGCACCGTCGACGACCAGATAGCCGCCATACTTGTGCACGAGCTTGCCGAGGTTCTTGACCGGGTTCTCGACGCCTAGCACGTTAGAGACCTGACCCACGGCCAGAATCTTGGTCTTGGGGCCAACCTTGGCAAGCACTTCCTCGGTGGTGAGCTGGCCGGTCTTGGTGGGGTAGAGGTAGACGAGCTTGGCGCCGGTCTCGCGGCAGACCTGCTGCCACGGAATCAGGTTGGAGTGGTGCTCCATGATGGTGATGACGACCTCGTCGCCGGGCTCGAGCACCGTGGGTGCAAAGCTCTTGGCGACCAGGTTGAGCGACTCGCTCGTGTTGCGGGTGAAGACGACCTCGTTGGCCTGAGAGGCGCCGATGACATCGGCGATTTGCCGGCGGACCTTCGCGATGGCATCGGTGGCCTCGACGGACAGCGAGTACAGGCCGCGCAGCGGGTTGGCGTTCATGCGCTGGTAGAAGTCGCGCTCGGCGTCGAGCACGCAGGCGGGGCGCTGCGCGGTGGCAGCGCTATCGAGGAAGGCAATCTCGGGGTGTTGCTGGAACAGCGGGAACTGCGCCTTGTAGGGGTTGGTCTCGATATCGACGGTAGGCCAGCCGCGCGAGGCCTCATCGCTGGCGTCGAGCTCCATAGGCTCGGGGGCAGTACAGGTATCGCATTTAACGTGCTCGGTGTCGATCATGCGAGCTCCTCCTCAAAGTTATCGATCAGGTTGTTGCCCAGGCGGACGACGGCGGCGCGGGTGCGCTCGTCAGTGGCGGAAAGCGCGGCGTCCTCCAGCTTGGCGCGGATGAACAGGTCCTCGGCGGCGCTTTGGTCAAGGCCACGGCAGGCGAGGTAGAACAGCTGCTCGTCGCGGACGTGACCGATCGTGGCGCCGTGGTTGCCGGCGACGTCGTCCTCGTCGCACAGGATGACGGGAACGGTCTTGTTGTCGACGCCCTTGTTGGCCAGCAGCACGGTTTCGCGCTCGGTGCCGACGGCACCCTTGCAGCCGTGCACGAGGTCGATGGTGCCGCGGTAGACCTTCTTGGACGTGCCGGTCAGCACGCCGTTGGCGTCGATCTCGCACTCGGTCTTGCGACCGCGGTGGCGCAGCTCGTAGTTAAAGTCGCGCACCTGCTTGCGGGCGCCCAGGTAATCGGTATCGATGGTCACCTTGGCGGTATCCCCCAGCAGGTCGCCGGCAAGGCCGGTGGCGCTGGCGCCGGCACCCAGTGCGGTGTGCTGCACGTTGACGCGCGCGCCCTCGTCCAGGAACAGGCCGGTGTCGTCGAGTGCGATCCAGCTGTCGTCGAGTGTCTGGGTGCAGGTCACGTTGACGGTCGCGTACTCGTGAGCGCACACACGCAGCACGGAGCCCACGACACCCTCGCCGGCAACGGGGGAGTCCAGGGCTATGCGCAGATCGAGCGTTGCCTGCGGGCGGGTGACGACATCGATAGCGGCGATGGCTGCGGCGGCGTCGATGCCGCCAACGCGTACGGTAACCGTGGCGTGCTGATAGGCGGGCACGTCGATGACGATGCGCTTGGTGGTGTGATCTGCCAGATAGGTGTAGGCAGCCTCGCCCATGCCGGTCGCGAAGGCCTCAGCGGGGGAGAGTTCCTCCTCGAGCTTGATGGCGCCGGCCTGGTAGACCGAGGTGGCGGGCACGTCGAGCTCGGTTTCGGGCGTAATGCGGGCGCGGTCGGCGGCGTCGCCGGGGGCGGAGGCGCGGTGCTCGGGGAAGCGCTCGGCCATGGCGTCCATGGCGGCGTCGAAGGCGTCGGCAGCACCGCGGAACTGCTCGTCCAGGCCCTCGACCTCAACGGCCTCGGCGGGAGCGGCGGCAAGCTCGTCAGAGAGCTCGAGCTTGGTCTGGTTCATCTTGAGCCAACCCCAAGTCGCCGCAGGCATCGCATTAACCTGCTCGAGCGTGGTAACAGCGGTGTTCGTGGTCTGTTTCATTATCCGATCGCTCCTTCCATCTCGAGCTTGATCAGGTTGTTCATCTCGACGGCGTACTCCAACGGCAGCTCCTTGGAGACCGGGTTGGCAAAGCCGTTGACGATCATGGTGCGGGCCTCTTCCTCCGAGATACCGCGGCTCATCAGGTAGAACACCTTGTCGTCGCCGATGCGGCCGATGGTTGCCTCGTGGCCGATGTCGACGTTCTTGGCGCGGATGTCCATGGCAGGGATGGTGTCGGAGCGGCTCTGGTCGTCGAGCATGAGCGACTGGCAGCTCACGGTTGCCTTGGAACCCTCGGCCTTGGGCGTGGCCACAATGGAGCTGCGGAACGTCTGGATGCCGCCGCTCTTGGAAATGCCCTTGGTCTCGACGGTTGCCGAGGTATCGGGCGCGTTGAGCACGACTTTGCAGCCGGTGTCGAGGTTCTGACCGGCACCGGCAAAGGTGATGCCGGTAAAGCTCGAGCGGGCGCGACGGCCGTTGAGCACGCTCATGGGGTAGAGATAACCCACGTGGCTGCCGAAGGAGCCGCTGATCCACTCGATGTCGCCATCCTCGTCCACGCGCGCACGCTTAGTGTTGAGGTTGTACATGTTCTTGGACCAGTTCTCGATGGTCGAATAGCGCAGATGCGCGCGCTTGCCCACAAAAAGCTCCACAGCGCCGGCGTGGAGGTTGGCCACGTTGTACTTGGGTGCGGAGCAGCCCTCGATAAAGTGAAGGTCGGCGTCGTCCTCGACGATGATGAGCGTGTGCTCAAACTGACCGGCGCCCTTGGCGTTAAGGCGGAAGTAGCTCTGCAGCGGAAAATCGAGCTTGGTGCCGCGGGGCACGTAGACAAACGAGCCGCCCGACCACACGGCGCCGTGCAAGGCCGCAAACTTGTGGTCGGTGGGCGGGATGAGCGTCATAAACTTCTCGTGGATGAGGGGCTCCCACTGCGGGTCGTGCAGGGCCTCCTCGATGCCGGAGTAGACGATGCCCATCTTGGACGCCGTGTCCTGCATGTTGTGGTAGACGAGCTCGGAGTCGTACTGCGCGCCGACGCCCGCCAGGTAGCTGCGCTCGGCCTCGGGGATGCCCAGGCGCTCAAAGGTGCTCTTGATGTCGTCGGGCACCGACTCCCAGTCGTGTTTTTGGTCGGTGTTGGGCTTGACGTAAGTGACGATGTTGTCCATGTCTAGGCCCTCGATGGAGGGGCCCCACGTCGGGTCGGGGAAGCGATTGAAAATCTCGAGGGACTTTAAGCGCAGGTCGAGCATCCACTGCGGTTCGTCCTTCTTGGCGCTGATCTCGCGCACGATGTCGGGCGTGATGCCGGCGTCGAGACGCTCGAATCCCTCCTCGCCATAGGTGAAGTCGTAGAGGCTGCGGTCGATGTCCGCGACCTCGGTGCGGTTCTTGGTCATTGCGTCGCCCCTTTACGCCTGCTGCTCGGCAGCGGCGGCCTCGGCCTGGGCGCGCTGCTCGGCGGCCTCGCGCTCGAAGGTCTCAAAGCCGTTCTTGTCGATCCAGGGGATCAGCGAGGCGTCGTCCTCGCGCACGATATGGCCCTTGACCATAACGTGGACGCGGTCGACATCCAGGTGCTCTAGGATGCGCGTGTTGTGCGTGATGATGAGCATGGAGCCGTCGCAGCTCTTACGGTACGCGTCCATGCCGTGGCTGACGGTGGAAAGCGCGTCGACGTCCAGGCCGGAGTCAGTTTCGTCCAGGATCGCGAGCTTAGGTTGCAGCAGCAGAAGCTGGAGCATCTCGACCTTCTTTTTCTCGCCGCCCGAGAAGCCCACGCCCAGCTCACGGTTGAGGTAGGCGGTATCCATGTTGAGCTCGGCCGCGAGCTCCTTGACGCGACGGCGGAACTCCTTGCCCTTCATCTCCAGGCCGGGGCGTCCGGCGATGCTGGCGCGCAAAAAGCTCGACAGCGGCACGCCCGGGATCTCGACCGGGGCCTGGAAGCTCAGGAACAGGCCGGCGCGCGAGCGCTTGTCGGTGGTGAGCTCGGTGATGTCCTGGCCGTCAAAGACGATGCGGCCGTCGTTGACCGTGTAGACGGGGTCGCCCATGACCAGGTGGCCAAGGGTGGACTTGCCGGCGCCGTTGGGTCCCATCAACACGTGGGTCTCGCCGGCGGCGACGTTAAGGTTGACGTTGTGGAGGATGGTCTTCTCGTCCACGGAGGCGGTCAGACCTTCGATGGAAAGCAGCGGATTTGCGCTCATGCTGTCCCTCTCTGTATATGGTGTACTCATGGGTGTACGAAACCCTAGGAATCTTCTCGGAATAAAGTTACTATGGGTTCGGCGTTAGTCAAGGGAAAACCCGACTAATCCACTCGACTTTTCTAGATGTGGGACAAAATAACCTGTTGTGTTTGTCCCACTTACTTAAGATTTGGGACAAACAAACCTGGTTATGTTGTCCAAGATGCGATGGGAGGGTAGGTATGCTCATTTCTTCTAAGGGCCGCTATGCCCTCCGACTGATGATCTATATCGCAGCGCTGGGCGACGCCGAGGGCAAGATCGCTCTGCGCGAGGTCGCCGACCGCGAGCGTATCTCGCAAAAGTATCTGGAGCAGCTGGTTCGTCCGCTCATGAAGGCGGGCCTACTTAAGAGCGTGCGCGGCAAGGGCGGCGGCTACATGATGGCCAAGGACCCGGCCGAGGTGCGTGCCGGCGACATCCTGCGCGCCGTCGAGGGCAGCACGGCTCCGGTGGCGTGCGATGGCATCGACAACAGCTGCGCCCGCAGCGATCTTTGCTCGACCGTCAAATTCTGGCGCGGTCTGGACGACGTGATCGAAAAGTACGTCGACGGCGTGACGTTGGCCGACCTTGCTGCCGTCCCCGAGATCAACTTCGACATTAAGCTGTAGGGCTGCAGATGGTATCTCTCGACAAGGTGTACAAGCAAATTGAGATTTTTGCTCGGGAATGTGACACCGAGAGGGTTGTGCTGTTTGGTTCTCGTGCCCGCGGTGACAACTTGCCTAAGAGCGATATTGATATTGCTGTAGCAGGTTGCCGGGATTTCGACCGTTTCTCATATCTGATAGAGGAGCGTCTTGATACTCTTTTAGATATAGACGTCGTCAATCTGGATGAGTCCTTATCGCAGCAATTGCTCGATGAAATTGCCAGGGATGGTGTGATTCTGTATGAAAAAATATGAGAACTTTGCCAGCGCCTTGGCGAATCTTGAGGATGCACCCAATCAGGATCTTAGCAATGATTTTGTTCAGAGTGGATTGATTAATAAGTTCAACCTTCAGTTTGAACTGAGCTGGAAGCTCCTTAAACGTCTGCTCGAGTATGAGGGCGCCACGCTTGCTGCATCGGGGTCTCCTCGTGCCATCTTGAAGGAAGCCTACCGATTCTACGACTTTATTGATGAGGCGGCATGGCTAGAAATGCTCAGAGACCGCAATACGAACGTCCATATCTATGACAACAAGCTCGCTCAAGATTTGATTCAGCGTATCTTGAACGTCTATATCCCCGCTTTCTGTCAGTTGAGAGACGGGCTGATGGGACGCTACGGCGATCTTCTTCTGGTGCCCGACGACCAGTTTGTTTAATTCCTTTAGATTTCGCGGATTTCGCGGAGGGTTGTTGCCGTTTACCGAGGGGTTGTTGTGCAACAACGGGCGAGCTGCAATACTTACTCTTATCTTTGCAAACTGCACTTTAACTACACCAATGCAGGGAGGATCTTATGCAGCGCAAGCATTCTGCTATTGTCGCGGGCCTGACGCTGGCGCTTTCGTTTGGCGCCGTTTCCGTGCCGGCACCCGCCGCTGCCGAGGAGCCCACGCCGGGCGTTGCCTCGGATGCCACCGATATCGATAAGGGTCTCTACACCCAGCAGTCCTTCTCGGGCGTGCTGAGGTCGGTCCAGGGCGTTTCGTTTGTTAACGTGACCCCCGAGATGAAGTACTTTACCAAGTACGAGAGCCATGGCAACTATAACCAGGGCTTTTCGTATGGCGACGGCTATAACGCGCTGGGTTATTACCAGTTCGACCGTCGTTGGTCGCTCATTCCGTTTATGAAGCAGGTCTACAACTACAATCCCGAGAAATACAGCATGCTCAAGGATGCGATTGATCGCGGCAGCGAGATTTCTAACACGAGCAATGCCATGTACGAGAACGCCCAGCTCACTGAGCTGGGCCGTATTGCGCAGGAGGCCTTCCAGGGCGCTTATAACACCGACCCTGCTGAGTTTTCGGCTCTGCAAGATGCCTATGCGTACAACTCGTACTATGCGGTGACCGAGGCGTGGCTCAAGAGCGGCCTAGGTATTGATATTTCGGGCCGTGCCGATTGCGTTAAGGGCATGGTGTGGAGCATTACCAACATGTGCGGCACCGGTGGCTGCAGGGACTTCTTCCGTTGGGCGAATCTCTCCAACGATATGTCCGACCGCGAGTTTGTGACGGCGCTCTCCAATAGCGTGGTCGATAACGTTGCCACCAAGTTTTCGAGCCAGCCCCAGTATCATGAGGGCTGGAAGAACCGCTACCGCAACGAGCTGAAGGACTGCTTGGTTTATATCGCCGAGGACGAGGCCGCTGCCGCTGCGACGCCCGTGCAGCCCGAACCTACGCCGGCGCCCTCGCCGACGCCTGATTCGAATGACGACTCGAGCGACGATGCCAACGATGACGGGATGGATGCGCCCTCGACCGGTGCTGACGGTGATGGCTCTGCTGATGGCACTACCAACAACGGCTCTACCTCGAACGGCTCCGATTCAAACGGCTCTGCTGCGGGCGATTCGTCTTCAAGCTCTGCCGGCAATACGGACAGCGACGCTTCTGGTTCGACCGGCGCTGGCACCTCTAACTCATCCACCGGCTCGAGCGATTCGTCCGTTGGCACCGGCTCTAACAACGGCTCCGGCTCTGACGCAACCCCTGGTTCCGATGCTTCCAAGGATGACTCGAATAAGGCGCCGGACGTTCCCGTTGCTTCGCCGGACAAGAAGCCTTCTTTCTCCGAGCAGCTTGGTTCTACGCTGGGCTCTTCGCTGATGGCTGGCGTCAATAACGGCTCGACCCAGAACAAGGGCAACTCTGATCAGGTTTCCACGGAAAAGATCGAAGCCGCAAAGGGCGACTCCAAGGACAAGGCTTCCGAGAAGACCGAATCCGATAAGGGTTCTAGCTCTGAGGAGAAGAGCGACAAGTCCGAACAGAAGAAGGGCGAGGATAAGAAGTCTGAATCTGAGGAGAAGGACAAGAGCAAGGCCGAGGGCGAAAAGAAACAGTCCGAAGACGACGACAAGAGCGGTGCTGACACCCAGGTCCAAGAGCAAAATGACTCCAAAACGGTGACCACCACGACCACGACGACTACAACGACTAAGTCCTCGGGCGGCAACATGCCCAAGACGGGCGACTTGATTGTGATGGCGAGCCTTGCCAGTGCAAGCTTGGCCACACTGGGCGCTACGTCTATCGTAAGTGGTAAGCATAAGCTCGATCAGCAGAAGAAGGCTTCTGGGGAGGACGGCTTGGAGGAGTAATCTTCCAGATCGTTTTCTATAAGAGTTTGGGACGGGGTCCGGTGCGGCGGCATCGGGCCCCTTTTTTGTTGTGCAACGATTTGTTATGCCCCCTCGGGGGTCTGTTGCTACCGCTGCCCGAAACGTTTGCATGTCGATATTGTTGCGCTCTACCCGCTCGCTACAATGGGCATCGTGCTGCGTTAGAAGGAGAGTTTACAGTGTCTGAACAGGTGAATTGTGGTTTTACTCATGCGTTTGGTGCACGGTTGCTCAATCATGCGGATAGCGCAGCTCTACCGGTTGATGTACACGACTTTTCCGATGCAATCAATCGGTGTTTACTCGTCGATAAGACTATGTTTATTGCCGATATATTGGACAGCGAAGCACCTGTTGCGATTTGTTGTCGGCCCAAGGGTTTTGGCAAGAGCATGAATCTATCGATGCTCAAATGCTATTTGGAACGACCTGATCACCGGCGGCCGGATCGAAGCCCGTTCGTCGGCACCCAGATTTGGCAGGCGGACGGTGGCCGCTATCGTGATGAGTACGCGTGTTATCCGGTCATCACGCTCGACTTTTCAACTGCCGCTGCGAGGCGCGACGCTGATGCTGCGGCGGCTATTCGCAGCGCTGTCGCGCACGAGTGCGCCCGATTGCTGCCGCTGCTTGACGCGCCTGATCTGTCAAGACGTGAGATTCGTCTTATCGAGAGGGCGACGCGTGGGGTGGCCAGCGATAAGGAGATCGATGCGGCGCTTGGCGTGCTTATTAAACTGCTTCAGACAGCTTTCGATGAGCGGGTTGTTCTTCTGATAGACGACTACGACGCGGTATGTCCAAAGCGTTTGGACGCTAAGGACGACGGTAGCGTGGATTCCCTAGAGTCGCTCAGCCGAATGTTGTTCGACACCATTGCCGACGCCGGCGACTCGTTGCGATTGACGTGTCTGATGGGCGAGCGCCCCGGTCCTGCCGAGCTTGCGTTGTCCCAGCGTGGGGTTTCCTATCGATCGGCGACGCCACTGTCGAGTTGGTGTGATCGATGGTTCGGTTTTTCGGACGACGAAGTCCAGGTGCTGTTGGATTGCGTCGGTCGCAACGGCTGTCTGGATGACGCGCGTGAGTGGCTCGAGGGCTATCTGTTTGGTGGTTTTTATTGCTCGAGCCCGGAGCGCGTGGTGGACTACGCACATCGCGGTTGCGTCGCGCCTGTTCGGGCAGATCTGTATGGTTACGCTGACCGTCTGAGCGCATGCGTCGGTGACTGGAATCTCATGCGCCTGTCCGCATTGTTCGATTTGCTTGAGCCGCATGGGTTTATTGAGGCGCCAGTGCATGTGCATGCCGAGGTGGCCGATGTCGCCAAGCCCGAAGATATCTGGACAGCGCTGTATCTGTCTGGATTTCTTACGACGGACATGACGGGGCATTCGGAGGACGGCGCGTGCCTTCGTTCCCTGCGTCTGCCTAACAACGAAGTGCGTCAGGCGCTCCGTCTTGTAATTCTGGAATGGTTTGAGTGCGCCGTTGAGGACGTTGGAGTTATCGACTCGTTCCATGACGGGCTGTGTCGAGGAGACGAGGACACTGTAAAGCAAGCTTTGAGCTGTGCTATCGGCGATCTGGGCATCGATGTGGGCCAATCAGATATGCCGACAGCCTATCATCTGGCGCTTCAGGGGCTCTGCTTTGGACTGCCCGGCTATTGCAATCCCAGCTCCAAGCGAAGTGGCGTCTCGGATCGCTGGGATATCCAGGTGATTCCCACCGGTCGGGTGTTTGACGTGGCCGACACGCTCGGCATGCTCGATGAGCGACCGCTCATTACGGTCAACATGTTGTACGACCCTGGCGTCGATGCCCTGGGCCTGGAACTGTTGGCGGTTCAGGCGCTGCTCGACATAGAGCGCGACGGCATCGATGATATCCGCGTGCCGCGCCCCGCCGTCGGGCGCATGCGTTGGGGCTTTGGCTTTGACGGTCAGCGTGTGTCCGTGGTGTGTCAACGACTGTAGCGGCGGGCGAAAGCCCTTTACTACTCGGCGTCCTTCAGGGGCGGCATGGGCTTCCAGTTGGGGTCCTTGACGATCTTGCGGGCGTCCTTCATGCCGCGGCGCAGCGCCGGAATGCCGGTCTTAAAGCATTTGTCGACTGCTGCCAGACGAATGAACTCCTTGCAGAAGGTCGCGGCATTGCCCAGACGGAACAGCATGGGGTGGTAGTCACCGTAGATCTGCATATAGCGAGCGAGGAAGCCTCGGTTGCGCATGATGTAGTAGCGGTTGGTGTCGCTCGTGGAGTTGAGCTGTCGTTTGCCGGCGATATCCCAGTTGGAGACGGCGCGGGCGCGCTTGAGCACCACGTCGGCAACCACGGCGGCGGGGAAGTGCTGGCTGGCCACGTAGCCGTAGCAGGCATCGTCGCCGTAGATAAAGAAGCGCGCGTCGGGCAGGCCAATCTTGTCGACCACGCGGCGCGAGAACATGCCGCCCTCAAAGCACAGTTGGTTCATGGTGCGGTAGCCCTCGGGCCCCAAGTCCCACTTGGCGATGGGGTTAGGGATGCCGAGCGAAAGGATGAGCTGGTACTGCCAAAAGAAGGCGCCGCCGTCAAAGTCCAGGCGCGAACCCTGGATGACATCGTAGCGGTCGGTCCACTTGGCAAGACGCTCGATGCCTTCGGGGATGACGAGCACGTCGTCGTCCATCACCCAGAACCACTGGGCCCCCAGATCGTAGGCGCATTTAGTGCCGGCGGAGAAGCCACCCGCACCGCCGCCGTTTTCGAGTTGCGGGGCGTAGATGACACGGTCGGTGCCGCCCTGCGCGTCGGGCTGCTCGGTGTCGATGCCCCACAGGCTGGCCAGGCGCTCGTTGAATGCGGTGCACATGGCCTCGGTCTCGCGCGAATTCTCGTTATCGACAATCACGATGCGCCAGGGCGTTGCCGTGAGCTCGGTCATGGAGTCGAACAGGTTGGCCAGGAGTTCCTGGCGCTTGTACGTAACGACAACGATGGCGAGCTTATCGATGGGAGCGGGAAGGGTTGAAGGCATGGGGCAATATATCCTTTCACGCGCGGCGGGCGAGCGCTGCGCGGAAGCTATCGAATACGTCCTTGGGACTGTCCTATTGTAAAGGCTCGGCGCACCTTGACGGCAAGCTTTGAATAAAACGCAGGAACCTGCCATGGGCCCGCCGCATGACGTGCGGCTACTTTGCCCGCAAGAGGCTCCATAGATTATATAAACGCCCGCTGGCGCGCTGACCCTTTGATACCATGAAACGACAGGTATTTCCTAAGGAGCACATTTGTCTACTAACGTCTCTGGCAGCCCTGTTCTGTCGCTGCTTATTCCCATTTACAATGTTCAGCGCTACCTGCGCGAGTGTCTCGATTCCGCCTTGGCGCAGACGCTCAAGGATATTGAGATCATCTGCATTAACGACGGGTCGACCGACAACTCGCCGGCGATTATCCGCGAGTATATGGAGCGCGACCCCCGTGTCAAGATGATCGACAAGGCCAACAGCGGCTACGGCGACTCGATGAACCATGGTCTGGAGATGGCGCGGGGCAAGTACGTTGGCATCTTGGAGTCCGATGACTTTATGGCGCCCGACGCACTCGAAAAGCTTGTCTCGGCCGCCGATAGCAATAATGCCGACTTTGCGAAGGCGAACTTTGATTTCTACTGGTCTAAGCCCGAGGAACGCCGTTCGCTGCACGAGATGTTTAAGGCCAAGGACTGCGGCAAGCCGGTGCACCCGAGCGATACGACTCAGTTCTTTAAGCAAAAGCCGTCGATTTGGTCGGCCGTGTACCGTCGCGATTTTCTTGAGCGCAACGGCATTAAGTTCCTGCCGACTCCGGGGGCATCCTTTCAGGACACGTCGTTTGCCTTTAAGGTGATCGCGTGCGCCGATAAGGCTGTTTACCTGCATGATGCCGTGTTGTCGTATCGCCAGGACAACGAGAATTCCTCGGTCAATTCTTCGGCTAAGGTCTTTTGCGTCAATTCCGAGTATGCCGAGATTGAGCGTTGGATTCGAGAGGATTATGCCCGCGACCACGCAAGCGGCGATGTCGCGCGCATGCTCAAGTTCAATCAACTCATTAAGTACGATTCGTATATGTGGAACTACGTGCGCTTGGCGCCTAAGTTCTATAAGGAGTTCCTGGTGCAGATGGCCAAGGAGTTCCAAGCGGCCTTGGACGCGGGGGAGTTTTCGCTTGACGACCTCAAGCCGTGGAAGCGCGCAAATCTCGCTGCCATCCTCAAAGATCCTGAGGGCTGGGTTGACGAGCATCCGAGTTTTGCGACGGATGGTGCCTTGGGGCGTGCTAAGTATTACGCCTCGGTTGGAGGCCCAGGCGTGGTTGCTGCCTTCCTCATCGAATCGCTGAGGGGGTAGGTCGACATGGGAGAGGCCTCGCGTCCTAAAGCTACCATTGTCGCCCCCGTTTACAACTCTGCGCGCTCCATTCAGCGATGCCTCGATTCGCTGCTGGCCCAGTCCGAGCGCTCGATTCAGGTTGTCTGTGTCAACGACGGCTCGACTGATGATTCGTTGAACGTGTTGCGCCAGATCGCGCAGGCCGACGATCGCGTACTGGTGATTGACCAGGAAAACGCGGGTGTCTCGTGTGCTCGAAATGCCGGCATCGATGTCGCCGAGGGCGAGACCGTCTTTTTTGTGGACGCCGACGATTACATCGATGCCCAGACGGTCGAGCGGGTGCTGCATGCCATGGAGTCTGCGGATGCCGAGGCCGCCGTTTTTGGCGGCGTCTGTGAACCTGCCGACGCTGCCCCCAAACGCGTCCAGCAACTCATGAGCCCCAAAGCTGGTGCCTTCGGCGCCCGTGATTCCCAACTGCTGTTCCATTCGAATGCGCAGCCCTATGCCTGTCGTGCGGCTTTTTCGCGCGAGCTGCTCAATCGCGAAGGCATTCGCTTCGCCCCCGGTTTGGCTTTGGGCGAGGACGTCGTCTTCCAATTTGCGGCTTATGCGCTTGCCCGCAAGACCGTCGTCATGCCGGACAAGTTCTACCACTACGTGATGGAGAGCGAATCGGCGACGCACGAGTTCAACAGTGCCGAGGCTCGCGCCAAAAAGCTTGACTCCCACATGAGGATGCTCGAGGAGGTCTTGGAGGACTGGGCGGCCTACGGTCTTTTGGACCTGTGTCCCGGCGAGCTGATTACCTGGTTCTTGGACCTTATCGTGTTTGATTTGGCGCGCTTGGATGCTGATGGCTTCCATCGCGTGGCGGCTCGCGTCAACATGGACCTCACGACGTTTTTGGGAACGGTGTGGGCGGATATGCCTGCTAAGGGCGCCGTTCGACGTGTTGCCCACAAACTCGTTGCGGCGACCTCGGGCGTTTCAATGGCAGACGCCACGCTGTTCTATCTTTCGACTCGCGGTCTCAAAGCCTGCCTGGAGCGCTTTATCTAATTCCAAGCGCTGCCGCCCGCCGCAACTCGGCTGCTAAAATAACCCTGTTATACGCTATTCAACAGGAGGTTCTCTTGCAGAACTCTGATACCCCTAAAGTTTCGCTGCTTGTCCCCATTTGCAATGTCGAGCGCTATCTGCGCGAGTGCCTCGATTCCGCCGTGGCGCAGACGCTCAAGGACATCGAGATCATCTGTATCAACGACGGCTCCACCGATAGCTCGCCAGATATCATCCGCGAGTACATGGAGCGCGACCCCCGTGTCAAGATGATCGACAAGGCCAACAGCGGCTACGGCGACTCGATGAACCGCGGCCTGGAAATGGCGCGCGGCGAGTACGTGGGCATCCTTGAGTCCGACGACTTTATGTTTGAGGATTCGCTCCAAAAGCTGGTCGCCAAGGCCGATGCTGAACATGCCGATGTGGTAAAGGGTGACTTTTACCTGTATTGGTCCACGCCCAGCGAGCGCCGTGAGCTGTTTGGGATTGTCGACGAGCATATGACGGGCGCTGCGTATCGTCCCGTCGATCGCCCGGGCATCTTCTACCGCAAACCTTCCATTTGGTCGGCTATCTATCGGCGCGAGTTCCTCAACGACAATCAGATTCGGTTCCTTCCCACGCCGGGTGCTTCGTATCAGGATGCGGGTTTTAACTTTAAGGTCTGGGCATGCGCCGAGCGTGCCGCGTTTATTGCGGACCCCATTTTGTGCTATCGCCAAGACAACGAGAAGAGCTCAGTTAATTCGCCCAACAAGGTGTTTTGCGTGTGCGACGAATATGCTGAGATGCAACGTTTTTTGGACGAGCGTCCCGAGCTCAAGGCTCAGCTTCAGGGCATTTTAATGCGCATGAAGGTCGATACGTACCGTTGGAATGATGAGCGCCTGGTCGATGAGTTGCGCGAGCAGTTTTGGGAGAAGGCCTCTCCCGAGCTCAAGTCCGATTGGGATGCCGGTCGCTTTGACCTGTCGCTGTTCGATCCGCGTGGCGAGACCGACTTGCGCCTGATGGTCAAGTCGCCCCGCGCCTATATCGATTCGCGCTTTGGCTTTAAAAAGCCGGGCAAGATCAATACGTTTAAGCACTACTTTAAGATTGGCGGGCTGCCGCTGGTCTGGCGCGTGCTGACGTATCAGCGCACCTACGGTGATAATCCGCACCCCGATGACGTTCCGGTCGCACAGTAGGAGCACTTGACTATGGCTACCCCCAAGATTTCCGTTGTCGTTCCCATCTATAACGTGGAGGAGTGCCTGGCCTGGTGCCTGGACTCCCTGCTTGCGCAGGACATGCCCGATTGGGAAGGCGTGCTGGTCAACGACGGCTCGCCGGACGGCTCGCGCGATATTGCGGCTACCTATTGCGAAAAGGACGCGCGCTTTACGCTGGTCGATAAGGAGAACGGCGGCCTGTCGAGTGCGCGTAATGCAGGCATCGCTGCGTCCACGGCGCCTATCGTCGCGTTTTTGGATTCTGACGACCGGTTTACGCCCGATGCATGCCGCGTGATCGTCGATACGTTTGAGCGTGAGCACTGCGACGTTTTGACCTTTGGCGCGAACCCGTATCCGCTGGAGGCGGGGTATCCGTGGCTTAACTATGTACTGAGCC
This sequence comes from uncultured Collinsella sp., assembly GCA_959605475.1. Taxonomy (GTDB): domain Bacteria; phylum Actinomycetota; class Coriobacteriia; order Coriobacteriales; family Coriobacteriaceae; genus Collinsella. The sequence continues at coordinate 21,010 of CAUHFS010000030.1, forward strand.
CGCGCGATGTGTCGTTTGAAGGCTATGGCTCCGACCTGCTGTTTAAGGAAGCGTCTCGCCCCTTTGCATGGCGCACCGCTTGCAAGCGTGAGTTTTTGCTGGGCAACGGGATCGTGTTCGACGAAACCGTCAAGTATGGCGAGGACCAGGTCTTCGATTTTGCCGTGTACGGTCGCTCGCGCAAGACCGCGCTTATCTCGAACAAGCTGTATGACTACCGTGTGGCGCGCAAGGGTTCGCTCATGGACACCATGCGCTATGACGACGAGACGCGACTGCTGGAGCACGTGAAGATTTACTCCGCGGTGCTGGCTGACTGGCAGCGCGACGGTCTCGATGCCCAGCATGCCGAGGACCTGGCGTACTTCCTGTGCGATCTGGTGCTGTACGATGCGCTCAGGTTGCTGGGTTCGGACTGCGGCAAGGTGTTCGCTGCCGTTGCCACGGCGCTTGCCGGTTCTGCCGTGGGCAGCGATGCCGCGCTCGCGCAATGCGCTCCTTCTGTTGCCGCTATGGTGCGTGCGGCGCTTGCCGGCAAGGCCCCCAATGTCCGCGAGTGCAAAAAGCTCATGTTCGATTACGACGTCTTGAGGTTTGGGCGCCTGGGTGCCTGCAAACGTATGGCAGCGAACGCCCTGGGAAAGCGAGAAGTGTAGATGAGTATCAAGCGTTTGGCACTTTGCCGCAGTCAGGGCCGTCTGTTTGTGCTGCTTCGTTTTGCCGGTCAGGATGTCGCCGCGCTTATTGAACGGGAGGGTTCTCAAGCGTTTGCCCATGCGACGACGAGCGGTTCTTGTGTGCCGTCGCTGGTGCTCCCGGTCGATCATGGCCGTGTGTTGGCGCTTTGCCCCTCCGTTTCCGATTACGAACGCGAGCTCGCCGTCTTGGTGCTTCCGTTTTTGGACGGCTCTACGATTGATGTTACATTTGCATCCGGTGACCAAAGGTTGGGCTCCATTCGCCTCGATAGCCGCGTGGCCAAGCTGGAATCCAAGATTAACTACAAAGCAAAGTCTGCGTTGTGCGCACTGATTCGCGATGCGCAGCGCGGCGAGCGCTGCGGTCGCTACGAGATCGATGCCATTCGCTATTTGCCGGCCGACGTCGGCGCGGTGTGGCGCTATGAGGTTACCTGGGCGGGAGACCCCCGGTGCGCACCTGAGCTCCAGATCTTCGATACGCATATGAATGTCATCTCTGCCACCGTGCATGTGTTTGAATCGCAGGTCGATGTGCCGCAGCAGAACGGATGCCGTGTCAATAAAACGTACCTGAGCGTAGAGATGCCTCTGGATATACGAGATTTTGTCGTGATTGCGAGCGATCCTACAGAGCGGATCCAGAGCGGTTTTTGTGCCATGGATGGTCGCCTATACAACGGCATGGTCGACGACAGCTGGAACCGCATGAAGGACGCGCGTGCAGACGACGCAGCTTATCGACGTTGGTTTGAGCAGCATCGCGCAAAGCCGGGCGATTTGGCGTGCCAGCGTGTCGCTTCGGCGGCCTTTGCCTATAGACCGCTCGTGAGCATTGTGGTGCCGTGCTACAAGACTGATCGGGTCTACCTGCGCAAGCTGCTGGAATCGGTGCTAGCCCAGAGCTATGACAACTGGGAACTGCTGCTCATGGACGCCTCGCCCGAATGGGACGCGGTGGACACCCTTGCGGCAGGCGCCAACGACGAGCGCATCCGTCGCATCGAGCTTCCCGGCAACGGCGGCATTGTGCTCAACACCAACGCAGGTATCGAGCGAGCGACAGGCGACTACGTCGCGTTCTTGGACCATGACGACATTCTGGAACCGGACGCGTTATTCCACTATGTTGCCGCGCTGAATAAGGCGGCCGAGGACGAGCGTCCCCAGGTCCTGTTCTGCGACGAGGACATGTTCCAGAAAACGGGGGAGTGGGGCCAGCCGGTCTTTAAGACGCGGCTCAACGTCGACCTGCTCTATAGCCATAACTGCGTGACGCATTTCCTGATGGTGGAGAAGGCGCTCATCGATCGTATTGGCATGTCGCCAGAAGACGTCGCGGGCGCTCAGGATTACGACCTGACGCTTCGCTGCCTTGCAGCCGGCGCGCGCTTTGAGCACGTTGCACATGTGCTGTATCACTGGCGCGTTCATCCGGGATCGACCGCCGATGGCTCTGCCGATAGCAAGCCGTATGCTATTGAAGCCGGGCGCCTTGCGCTTCAGCGTCACTTTGACGCGCTGGGCATTTGCGGAACGGTCGAGGAGGCCGAGACGCCGTTTGTCTACCGCATGCGCTATGCGCTGCCGGAGCCTGCGCCGCTGGTGAGTATTGTGATTCCCACCAAGGATCACGTTGAGACGCTCGATGCCTGCGTGATGTCGATCGCCCAGAAGGCAACGTATGCCAACTACGAGATCGTCTTGGTGGAGAACAACAGTGAAGCCCCAGAGACGTTTGCGTATTACGAAACCCTGCCAGAGCGCGTGGCTGCAGCATCCGAAGGCAAGGGCATGGCGCGCGTTGTGTACTGGCCGGGCGAGTTCAATTACTCCCAGATCATCAACTTTGGCGTTGAGCATGCCAAGGGCGATTACCTGCTGCTGCTGAACAACGATACCGAGGTCATAAGCCCTGACTTTATCGAAGAGATGATGGGCTATCTGCAGCGTCCCGATGCGGGCGTGGTGGGCGCCAAACTCTACTTTGCCGATCATCTGGTGCAGCATGCCGGCATTTTGGTTGGCGTGCGTGGCGCACTTGCCCATGCCAACCAGGACTTCTCGGCAAGGCGTGAGGGCTACTATGAGCGCGCAGTTCGCCCGGGCAACTTTAGCGCCGTGACGGGTGCCTGCCAGATGGTCCGACGCGACGTATTTGAGCGGGTCGGCGGCTATAACGAGGAATTCGCGGTTGGTTTTAACGACGCAGACTTTTGCCTTCGCGTGTGGGAGGCGGGCTACCGCACCATCTATACGCCCTGTGCCGAGCTGTATCACTACGAGTTCACCTCGCGCGGCAGGGAAGAGGCCAACGAAGAAAAGCTGCGCCGCTGGAAGCGCGAACAGGCCCTGTTCATGCAGCGCTGGCCGGAGTTCTTCCTCGATGGCGACCCGTGGTTGGGGCCGAATCTTAGCAGCGAGAGCGAGTATTTCTCGATCTAGTGCGAAGTGATTCCGAGTTTGGGCAACGATCCGGCAATCGTTTCGAGCTCATGCTGCTGTAAGTAGGCGGGATTGAGAGTTTCTTTTCTGTAGGCTAGGTAGCTGTCTCGGGTCAGCTCCCTAAGCTGTTTCGTAAAGAACTGTTCCCAGCTGAAGAACTTCTCGCAGTCGATAAAATCGGCAGGATGCAGGAGCATTTCTTGCGTTTGGGCATCGTTGAAGAGTCCCGATCTCAGCACAAGCCATTCAAACGATTCCGGCAAAAAGAGCTCGATCTTTTTAAATCTCCTGAGTGAATAGACATAAGGCATCTCGGGACCAAAAGCGGCTCCATCTGCAATTACGAGCAGCTTTTGGGCTGAGGAGCTCAGAGCGGTTTCGTATATGTTTGATTTGCCACCGGCACTTACGCAGCGAATTCCGCTTTTGGCACACAGGACTTTAAAGAATTCATAGCCGGCGTTGCTGTCCTCGACGATGACTTCTTCTGGTAGATCTCCATCGTAGAGCTCGTCTCCGTAAATGCGGTATGTAGAAGTGTACGTGCGTGTGTAGACGGGATATTTTGTTGTGGCCCTGTTGGTGTTCTTGAGACCATAGATCTCATCCACGCTATAGGGGAGCTGGGGCAATTCGTCCCTGGCAACTATGACGTAGTAGTTAGAGCTGTGCCGAGCTGCATGTTGGAATGCATGGCTCCTTACGAATTTTTGCGTATCGTCCACAAACACGATGCTGTTATCGATGCGGCTGAGTTGCGCTTCCCAATCGATGCCGCCGATGACGCGGCAGGGGGCTGCGCAATTAACGATTATCCCGCTTTGGGTTCCTAGGTTTTCGTATGCACGGAGACTGTCCAGCAGGGTGGTTTTGCCTGTTGCGCTTTTGCCTTGGATGATGGTGAGGTTTCGGCGAATGGTGAGTTTGACCTGAACTTTATTGGTCCTTACGGTCAGCTGGTATTCCCCTCTCATGCTCGAGCCTCCCTCAGACATTTTGCCGAGATAAGGACAAGCTCATCCATGGTATGAACAATCTGTCCGGAATTGATGACACGGGCTGTAAAACGCGCTTTGCCAAAATCCATCATATGGTAGAGGTTGATGGTGATGTCATGTTTGGAGGCGATGCGCAAGATCCAATAGGCGCAATTATCTCCGCAGGTTGAGGCGTTGTAGAGGTTTTGAGGCATAAAGAGCATCAGTAGAAGTGTTTTGGTGCCCGTTGATAGTTTCTCTGGCGGAATAACGCCAAGCACCTTGGTGTCAATTGCGTTTGCGCCAAGAACAGTGCCATTATCAATGGATTTGATAATGCGCTGTGACAGGGGATCTTGCAGCCAAGAGGGAGAATAGCTGTAATCAAAGAATGTCGACGTGTCATAAATCACATCGTCTCTGTCGCCGTAGTGAATGCTGAGCATTGTTCCTCCATGGTTGCTTGTTGCGACTACTTTACCATGTTGGGGTCGATTTCCCTCAGGCCGTGGATAACGGGTCATTCAGCACGTCTGTTAGAACGAACCGATGACTTTTACAGGTGTAACAACTTTCCATCCTGCGGTAATTGCCTGTCTCGATATGTTGGATTTAGCGGGTCGAAACAAACGATGTTCCGCGATAAGCTTATACAAGTTTATATAAACCGATAAATCTCGATATAACTTACGATAGGAATATAAAGATGCGATTTGACATGAAACTACAGATTTAAATGCTTGAGGCTCTTAAGAAGTCTCTCGTACGGGAGTTTTTTTTGCTAATGAAAATGACAACTCATAAGCTTCTATTTATCTTAATTTCAGTAGTGACATTTCTATTTTGCGCTCCGTTGTTGGTGAATGTTCTATTTATGTATGAGGCGCCTTGCGCAGTCTTTGAAGCGCGTTTTGATCCGGGGGATTTGCTTGGATATATCGGCTCTGCTGCTGTTGGCGCCGGTTCCATTTCTCTTGCGCTGTATTCGGTCTACCAGACCGAAAGACTGAATAAACTTGATCGTAATCTGCAGAGGCAACAAGATGAGTTTAAACGGGAAAATACTAAGCGTCCGTTTTTTATAATCGATAAGGTGTTGGTTGACGATAAGCCTGTCGACATCGATGGAGATAAGGGTATCTGGACAAGCACGGTAAATGAGGCCGTGCGTCTCTCTATCGAAATTCGCAATGTTGGGGATGGACCGGCCTGTCGACTTCGCCTGAAGGATGATTCGGCTTTTGGCAAAGCTTCGTCCATGGATCAGCATCGTTTATGTGTTCCTCAAGAAGGGGTTTATAAATTTGCAGCTTCGTTGGCAAGCTTAGAAAAAAAGGGAGCCGTACTGCTTTTATTCAGATATGAGAACATCGTTGGGTGTTCTTTTGCGCAGCAGGCCGATATACAAATTTCCTATAAACCGATTTACGGAGAGGAAATGTTAGAAACTGACGATGGCGAGCATGCACATGAGATGATTGGCCAGAATGTCGAATTGTCCGTTAGTTCTTTAACGGCTCAGATTGTGGAAACCTGAATAGTTTTACCGATTTATGGTCATCAATGTGCGAATGTAATTATGCGTTACCGAAGTCGGGCTCGGCTATAAAGAGGCACTTTTATTTCTTGGGCTAATGGTCGGTGTAGCAGTAATACTACTGCGAGGAACAGACGCGATGCTGATTGGTTTTTTGCTGGCGGTCTATCGTCATTTGGGTGGCAGGCTCTGCCACCCATGAAGATTGCCGCCCTTTAATCTTTAGCAAGTTGGCATATTTTAGGCATGTGTTGGCTTCGTCTAAATCCTAAAACTATACAAGGTCGTGGAAGGATTCGTCGGTTATTTTCTTCTGCTTAATGAGGAACATTTCGGGGCCTTGATTCTCATTTTCATTGCAACAGCCTAAGGACTCAGCGCAACGCGTTGCGCTGAGTCCTGAGGCGCGAATCCAGGTAGGCAACCCCAGAGAGGCCGGAATCCCCCGGCCCTCGATGGAGGGAGGCCGACATGTCCAGACCGAAGCCGTCCGGGAGGTCGTACGGGAGGCTCACGAGGTACGAGAGGAACACGATCGAGAGGATGCTCGACCTCAACCGCAGCGCCCGCGAGATCGCCGCGGAGCTCGGCAGGTCGCCCCCAGGGATGTGTTCCGTCAAGTAAAAATCGACAAATACGTCTGTCGAATTTCGACACCCTCATGCTGACCGCCTCCGGGCGGGCCGGCGCCGTCGCGGCCGGCCCGCCCGCTGCCTAGAACGGTATCTCCCATTCCTCCGGGGGCACCTCCTCCATCCCGCCCCGCTCGCCCGTCATCAGCGGGTGGTCTGGCGTCAGCTCGCAGCCCGGGCACTGGAAGAGCCCGCAGAGCGTCTGCGCGTCCCAGCCGCCGGCGTCGCGGTCTCTCATCCTGTTCACCGGGAAGTCCTCCGCGGCGTACCTCATTCGGCCTCACCCTTCCCGGGCATCAGCGCGTTCTCCATCCTGTAGCTGGCGCCGTTGAACTCCACCAGCCTGCCCGTGTAGACGAGCCTGTCCACGACGGCCGCGGCCATCTTGTCGTCGCCGAACACCGTGCCCCACCTGCTGAACTCTATGCTGGTGGTGACTATGAGGCTCTGGGTGCCCTCGGGGGCCGACATGACCTGGAACAGCAGCCTCGCCCCCTCGACGTCGAGCGGCACGTAGCCGAGCTCGTCGAGTACTAGCAGGTCCGCCGACAGCAGGTCGTCGAGCTCCCTGCGCAGCCTGCCGCGGTCGCGCGCGTCGGCCAAGTGCATCACGAGCTGCGCGACGGTGAAGAACCTCACGGACTTGCCGGCCCTGACAGCGGCGGCGCCGACCGCGATGGCGAGGTGGGTCTTGCCCCTGCCCGTCTTCCGGTGGAAGACGAAGTCCTGGCACGCGTCGATGAAGGCGAGCGACCTGAGGTCGGCCTCCCCGTAGCCGTCGGGGAACGAGACTGACCTCCCAGAACTCGGCCGTCCTGCGCCTGAAGGACCGCCCGCCGCCCGGCATCGCCGCTCGGGAGTCCTTGGAGAGGAGCCACCCGAGGAACTCGTCCAGCCTTGTCGCCGTGTCGTCGTACCTCACCGTCGTCGACGCGCCGCAGGCCGTGCACCTCCACCGCTGGGACCCCGATGAGGTCCTGCCGTTGCGCTTGGTCCGACCGCCGCAGTAGGGGCAATAAACGGCCTTCATGGGCACCTCTTCCGAAAGGGTATTTAACGGTTCCGGAAAAGGTTATCTACCTGCGAGAACGATAGGCAACCGGACACACATTCTGTCCGAGCGGTTAAAGCGGGCACGGAATTTAAACGGCTGAAAAAGGGGCATCGACCTGCGCCGATGCCCCCAACGTGGACACACATTTTGTCCTATAAGCCCCATTATGTTGGTCATTCATTAACTATTAACATGGCTCTGATGATTTTGTGGCTATCAGATTTTCCATTTATGTCTACGAAACTGTTTCCGTTGCTTTTGATTATTTGCAGCGGAAACAGATGCGAGATTAAGGAGGACTTTCAAACTCGATTGAGGAGCCTGTTGAATTATACGAGTGTGAAGTCGTTCCCTCGTTATGTTGAGTTCCTGGTGCTTTTTTCGTAACGGTCGACTTGCCGCGTTTGATTCGTTTGTCGAAAATCGTCTAATAAATTAGTCATGATGGCAAGTCGTAACAGCTTGTTCTTTTTGACTCGCGGCGATTGTTTTGAGAAATAGGTGGCTCGGTGAGCTTGTAAACATCGCAAAGCTGTCAGCCTTAGGGCTATTTACTGATAATGATTTGCGATTCTAGTAAAAACTTGCATTTGCTCTTGGTCACCTACGCTATTTGGTTTTGTTGGATGCATTATTGTATTGGGTTGCGTGGGCCTCTCTCTAGTCAAGACTGTTGCGCCGGCAATGAGAATTCATGACATTAAAAATTGTTGACAGATATAGTATTGAGAACAAGTGTCACATAAAAGTTAAGAGGTATCTTATGGATATTGTCGATTATGTCTCTTTCAAAGAAGTATTTTGCTTCATCATGGGAATCAAGAGCTCTCCAAATAATGCCAGTGATGATTTGACATGCCATTTAAATCTCAGTTATCGAATTGAAGAAGAGTTTGACCCCGAGATTTCGGATGTTGAGAAGACAATTATTATAAATGACGACGACTTGAAACGCGAATATGATAAAGCGGTTGAGGCCATTGTTGATTTTCGTGGTATGGAATGGTTTTCAAATCGTAAGAACTATGAGTGTATGGTCGATATATCCGGATTATATGCAACTCATTATACAGATCAAATTTCATGTAAGTCGGTAAATGCTTTTGCTGAATTTAGAATGGGGCCGGCGAGCGTTACATATATTTTTTGTATTATATTAATGTTATTAAATGAAGGTTGTTTTGACGGCAATACTTTCAGAGGCAGAAATCCTTTTTTGCGACGCCTGAGATCGCATTCAATCACCGATGGAAGAACCGTATCTCATAATGTTGGTGATTGGATATCTGCTTTTGTTGAAATCACAGGTATTCTCTCCTTACGAATAACTACCAAAGGGTTTAGCAAACCGAAACAACTTCGTGAACGAGCGGCTTCCTTCCAATTTAAGTACATCTCTTGTTTAGATAGGCCGCTGAGGCTAATTTCATCGCTTGATGAGTTTTTAGAAAAAGGAAGTTATGGGAGGCTATTTGTTACGAAGTTAGAAATTGATTGTGTTCCGGATGTAAAATTTGACGAGAGCGCTGTCAATCATTTTTGTCTTGGCGTGTCTTCGAGAAGCCCATATTTGCAGTTTTTGTCCTTCTATCATTCGGTTGAAT
>CAUHFS010000031.1 GCA_959605475.1 uncultured Collinsella sp.
GTTCCAGATCTTGGTCACAAACGACTTGGCCTGCTCGGTGCGCGGGCTGTCGATGAGCTTCTTGGTCTTCTTGTCGATGTTCGCGTCGAACTTGACGTCCTGGTTGTTGGTGCACAGCGTAAGCAGGTTGAAGCGCATGGCGTCGGCGCCGTACATGCCAATGAGGTCCATGGGGTCTACGCCGTTGCCCTTGGACTTGGACATGCGGCTGCCGTCCTTGGCCAGAATCGTCGGGTAGATGACGACGTCCTTAAACGGCACCTCATCAAGGAAGTACAGCGAGCTCATGACCATGCGGGCGACCCACAGCGCGATGATGTCGCGTGCGGTGACCAGCGCCGTCGTGGGGTGATGGCCCTCGAGCAGCTCCGGCTTTTGCGGCCAGCCCTGCGTGGCAAAGGTCCATAGCTGCGAGCTGAACCAGGTATCCAGCACGTTCTCGTCCTGATGCACGTGATGGCCGCCGCACTTGGGGCACACGTCGGTGTCCTCGGTGAGGGCGTCCTCCCAGCCGCAGTCCTCGCAGTAGAACACGGGGATGCGGTGGCCCCACCACAGCTGGCGGCTGATGCACCAATCCTTGAGGTTCTCCATCCAAGTGGTGTAGGTCTGCGTCCAACGCGCGGGGTGGAAGGTGACCTTGCCGGAGTTGACGGCGTCGAGCGCCGGCCCCTTGAGTTTGTCGACGGCCACAAACCACTGCTCGGACAGCCACGGCTCCAGGGCGGAGTCGCAACGGTAGCAGTGCATGACGGAGTGGTCGAGCTCTTCGACGTGGTCGAGCAGGCCGTGCTCGTCGAACCACTTGACAACGGCCTCGCGGCACTCGTCGCGGTTCATGCCGGTAAACTCGCCATAGCCCTCGACGACCACCGCGTGCTCGTCGAAAATGTTGATCTGCGGCAGGTCGTGGGCCTGACCCATGGCGTAGTCGTTGGGGTCGTGAGCCGGGGTGACCTTAACGAAGCCGGAGCCAAAGTTGGCATCAACGTGCCAATCCTCAAAGATGGGGATCTCGCGGTTGACGATCGGCAGCATGACGGTCTTGCCCACGAAGGCGGCCTTCTCGGGATCCTTCGGGGAGACGGCGACGCCCGTATCGCCGAGCATGGTCTCGGGGCGCGTGGTGGCGACGACGATGTAGTCCTGGCCGTTGACCGGCTCGGTCAGCGGGTAGCGCAGGTGCCACAGGTGGCCCTTCTCGTCCTTGTACTCGGCCTCGTCGTCCGAGATGGCGGTGGTGCAGTTGGGGCACCAGTTGACGATGCGCTTGCCACGGTAGATCAGGCCGTCGTGGTACCAGTCGCAGAAGACCTTACGCACGGCCTGGGCGTAATCCTCGTCCATGGTGAAGCGCTCGTTGTCAAAGTCGACGGAGCAGCCCATGCGCTTGATTTGCTCGACGATGATGCCGCCGTACTCGTGGGTCCAGTCCCAGCAAGCGTCGACAAACTTATCGCGGCCAATCTCCAGGCGGCTGATGCCCTCGCTCTTGAGCTTCTTGTCGACCTTGGTCTGTGTGGCGATACCGGCGTGGTCGGTGCCCAGCACCCAGCGCGTGGACTTGCCGCGCATGCGGGCCATACGGATGATGGCGTCCTGGATGGAGTCGTCGGTGGCGTGACCCATGTGGAGCTTGCCGGTCACGTTGGGAGGCGGAATGGTGACGGTGCAGTCGCCCACGCCCTCACGGCGCTTGTAGTAGCCGCCGTCAAGCCACTTCTGCAGGATCGCCGGCTCGTTGGTCGACGGATCGTAGTTCTTGGGCATTTCTTCCATATATCTCTCCCTGTCCCATCGGGGAGGAATGTAGGCTCGCTAGGGTCTGCATTCCTCCCCTTAGGTATCGATTACTTCAGTCTGATATGACTTCGCTGAGGCTTAAACAAACACACAGAATAACACAGGTAGTTGGGGTTATTGCGTATATATAAAATAGCCTCCGACCGCGGATGGTCGGAGGCTATTTGCAAGCACGTTTTTGTCAGGTTTACCCGTAGATGCGTCGGGGCTGTTCTTCGCCCTTTACGGCAGCTTCGGTTACGATGACCTTGGCGACGCCCTCCTCGCTGGGGAGGTCGAACATCGTCTGCTGCAGCACGTCTTCGCAGATGGCGCGCAGGCCGCGGGCGCCGGTCTTGCGGGCAAGCGCCATGCGGGCGATCTCGTGCAGGGCCGCGTCCTCAAACTCAAGATCGACGTCCTCGAGCTGGAACATCTTACGGTACTGGCGCACCACGGCATTCTTTGGCTCGGTCAGGATCGACACCAGGTCGTCCTCGTCGAGCGCCTGCGTCTGGGTAACGACGGGCGTACGTCCCACGAACTCGGGGATCATGCCGAATGCATTGAGGTCCTGCGGGAGTACCTGGCGCAGCAGGTCGTTCTCGTCGACCGAGGTGGGGCCGGCGATCTCGGAGTTAAAGCCCACGCCCTTGTTGCCAACGCGATCGGCGATGATCTTATCCAGACCCACAAAGGCACCGCCGCAGATAAACAGGATGTTGGTCGTGTCGATCTGCAGCAGCTCCTGCTGGGGATGCTTGCGGCCGCCGGTGGGCGGAACGCTGGCCACCGTGCCCTCAAGAATCTTAAGCAGCGCCTGCTGAACACCCTCGCCCGAAACATCGCGGGTAATGGAGAGGTTCTCAGCCTTGCGGGCAATCTTGTCGATCTCGTCAACGTAGATGATGCCAACCTGTGCGCGCTCAATGTCGCCATCGGCAGCATTAATGAGCTTGAGTAGGATGTTCTCCACGTCCTCGCCCACATAGCCGGCCTCGGTGAGCGCGGTGGCATCGGCGATAGCAAACGGCACCTCAAGAATGCGCGCGAGCGTCTGGGCCAGCAGGGTCTTGCCGGTACCGGTGGGACCGAGCAGCAGGATGTTGGACTTGGCGAGCTCTACCTCGTCCATATCGTCATCGAACTGCGAGCCCATGTCGTCATCAAAGGCAGACACCGCAGCGCCGCCCTCAATCACGCGGCGATAGTGGTTGTACACGGCCACCGACATGGCGCGCTTGGCGTCCTCCTGACCCATAACATAGGCCGAAAGCTCGTCATAGATCTCGTGCGGCGTCGGCACGTGCGTGATGACCTGGCGATCGTCCTCGAGCTCAAAACCCTCGGTCTCGGGGTCCGCGGCGGGCTGGGATGCAGCCTGGCCGTGGTCGTTGAGGAAGCCCGGCAGCTTGCCGTTGCGGGCAGCGTCCATAAAGTCCGAAGCCAGCGACTCCTCAAGGATCTCGGAACAGGCGGCGACGCACTCGTCACAGATAAAGATGTTGGTCGGGCCCTTTACGAGGCGACGGACCTGGCCCTGCTCTTTTCCGCAGAAGGAGCAGCGGATGGGATTGCCGTTCTCGTCAAAGTTGTCCTGCATGTTTCCTGCCATCCTAGGCATCCTTCGCGGCAAGATCGCGCGAGGTGACGATACGGTCGATCAGACCGTAGTCGAGGGCCTCGGCAGCCGTGAGGTAGTTGTCGCGCTCGGTATCGGCCTGGACCTTCTCGATGGGCTGGCCCGAGGCGTCGGACAGGATCTGGTTGAGCTCGCGACGGGTCTTCTTGATCTCCTCGGCAACGATCTCAATCTCGGTCTGCTGACCCTGGGCACCGCCGCTGGGCTGGTGAATCATGACCTTGGAGTGCGGCAGGCAGAAGCGCTTGCCCTTGGCGCCGGCCGAAAGCAGCACGGCAGCCATAGACGCGGCCATACCGACGCAGATGGTGGAGACCTGCGGCTTGATGAAGTTCATGGTGTCAAGAATCGCCAGGCCAGAGTAAACCTCGCCACCGGGCGAATTGATGTAGAGCGAGATATCCTTCTCGGCATCCTGGCTCTCAAGATGCAGCAGCTGGGCAACGACCAGGTTGGCGCTGACGGAGTTGATCTCCTCGCCCAAGAAGATGATGCGGTCGTTGAGCAGGCGCGAATAGATATCGTAGCTGCGCTCGCCGCGCGGCGTCTGCTCGATAACGTATGGCACGAGGGCGGAATCGAACTTAGCGATCATACGCATCTCCATTTCTCTTACGGACCAATAGTGGTTCTAGACAAACGTACGGTGCCCGCATGCTATGCATTGGCTGGCACCGTACGAAGCAACCGGATAACCGGCTTATAACTTTACCCCATCACGGGCACATACATGCGCTCGCGTGCAAGGTGGCGAGAATTACTCGGCGTCCTTGGCGGTCTCGTCGACCTCAGTCACCTTGGCGTTCTCGACCAGGTGATCGACGGCCTTGGAGCGACGGATGGACTCGCGGACGGCAGGCATGCGGCCATCGGCGATGAACTCGGCCTTGGAAGCCTCGACGTCCTTGACGCCAGCCTTCTCGAACTCGGCGTTGATATCGTCCTCGGTGACCTCAATCTTGAGCTCACGGGCGAGAGCGTCGAGCGCCAGGGACTCACGGGCAACGTCGTTGGCCTGCTTGTGCAGGTCGCCGATGAACTGCTCCATGGTCAGGCCGGAAGCGGGCAGCCAGGTGTCCAGCGTCATGCCGCGGGCAGCGAGGTTGGACAGGAAGTTCTGGCCAAGCTCCTCAAAGACGGACTGCTCGTAGTCGGCGTCCATCTCGTCGAGCTGCAGGCGCTCGGCGAGAGCGGAGACGCAACGGTTCTCCTTCTCGGCCGGAAGGCGGGAAGCCTTGTCCTGCTCGATCTCGATCTTGATGGCGTCGCGCATAGCGTCGATGCTGTCGAAGCCAAAGTCGGACTTGACGAGCTCGTCGGTGAGCTCGGGGGTGTTGCGGACCTTGATGCCCTTGACGGTGACCTCGACGGTGTGGGTCTCGGCCTCCTCGCCCTCCTCGGCCTCGTCGGTCCAGGTGACGGACTTGACGTCGTCAACGTTGGCGCCGATCAGAGCCTCGTTGAACTCGGCGGGGTTGCTGTCGCTACCGGCGATGAGCATACGGCCCTCGGCGGCAAAGTTGTCGGCGTTCTCGACGGCCTTGAGGTCGACGGTAACGTAGTCCTCGGACTCGACAGCGCGGCCCTCGACGTCCTCGAAGGTGGCACGGTAGTTGAGGAGCATCTCGACCTGGTTGTTGATCTCGGACTCGGTGACCTCCGCAGGGGGCATCTCGATCTCGACAGCGTCGAAGGAGGAGAGCTCAGCGGCGGGACGCAGGGAGAACTCGACGGTGTAGGTGTAGTCCTCGTGATCCTTGGCGAGGTCGAGCTCCTTGTAGTCACCGCTCTTGGTGGGGACGATGTCCAGCTCGTTGAGGACGGCGGGCTCGTTGGCGGCGATCAGGTCGTTGGTGGCCTGAGCGAGGGTAGCCTCGGCGCCAAGAGCGGAATCGATGACCGGACGGGGAGCCTTGCCGGCACGGAAGCCCGGGAAGCGGTACTTCTTGGCGGTTTCCTTGTAGGCCTTCTTGATCGCGGCGTCGACGTCGGCGGCCGGGATGGTGACCGTAGCGGTGAGCTTGGCGTCCTTGACGTCAGAAGCGGTGATGTTCAACACGTTCCTCCTCATACTGCCCAGCTTATCTGAGGTGCTGGTACCTTTATGCAACAAAGAGTCGCGACGGCCGAAGCCGACGCAGGTGCGATGGTGCGGGCGAAAGGACTCGAACCTTCACGGGAATCCCACCAGAACCTAAATCTGGCGCGTCTACCAATTCCGCCACGCCCGCATGAACGCACAGACTACGAATGATAGCAGATACGAACGGCAAGCGCACGCACACGTTTTACAGGCTCACGACCTCACCACGAGTGCAAAAGGCGGGACGAGTTGTCCCGTCCCGCCAACTACGACTTGTTCGCTAACCCGCTACTCCCCCAGCAGCGCTTTCTCGGGCGTGATGGGCAGTGAGCGAACCTGATGGCCGGTGGCGTGCGCCACGGCCGAGGCCACGGCGGCGAGCGGCGTGTTGATGACGACCTCGCCGATCGACTTGGCGCCAAACGGGCCCGTCGGCTCGTAGCTCGGCTCAAAGGCCACGCGAATGCTGCCGATATCCAAGCGCGTGGGCAGCTTGTAGCTCATAAAGTTGCCGGTGCGCAGACGGCCGCGTTCATCGTGCTCGACGATCTCGTAGAGCGCGTGACCGATACCCTGGGCAATGCCGCCCTCGGCCTGGACGCGCGCGAGCGCCTCGTTGATCACGGTGCCGCAGTCCACGGCCGCCGCGTAGTCCACAACAGTCACCTTGCCGGTGGCCTTGTCGACCTCGACCTCGGCAATGCCGGCCATAAACGGCGGGGGCGAAACGGGCAGGCAGGCAGAGGCATGCGAGGTGAGCGCGTCGCCGCCCGCGATGTTCTTGACGCACAGGTTGGCAAAGTCGCGCAGCGTGAGATAGCGATTCTGCTCGCGCGCCGCGCGCTCGTCGGACAGGCGCACGTACTGGCCATCGAACACCACATCGGCGGCGTCCACGTCCCACATCTGGGCGGCCTTGGCGCAGATCTTCTCGCGCAGCTCGGTCGCGGCGTTCTTGGCTGCCAGACCCGTCACGTACGTGCCCGAGCTCGCGTACGAGCCGGCATCGAACGGCGAGACGTCGGTGTCCACGCCGCGCACCAAAATGAGCGAGCTCTCAACGCCCAGCTCCTCGGCGGCAATCTGCGCCAGGATCGTGTCGACGCCCATGCCGTTGTCGGTGGCGCCGGTGCCGATGGTAATGAAGCCGTCCTCTTCCAAGCGCATGTCGATACCGGCGATGTCCACGTTGGAGATGCCCGAGCCCTGCATGGTGAGCGCGCAGCCAAGGGCGCGCACGCGGTCGCCCAGGTCCACGGCCAGCGGCTTGTCGCGCCAGCCGATCATGTCCATCGCGCGCAGCAGGCAGCGGTCGAGTGCGCAGGCGTTGAGCTTCTCGTTGTAGTACTGCGGCATGGTCTCGCCCTCGTGCACCATGTTCTTAAGGCGCAGGTCGGCGGGATCCATGTGCAGCATGTCGGCGAGCTCGTTGACGGCACTCTCCACGGCAAACTGGCCCTGGGTGGCACCGTAGCCGCGATACGCGCCGCCGCGGTTGGTATTGGTGTAGACGGCGTCCCAGCTAAAGCGGCTTGCCTTCACATGGTTGTAGATGGGCAGGCTCTTGTGGCCCGAAAGGCCGATCGTCGTGGTGGCATGCTCGCCATAGGCGCCGGCGTTGGACAGCGTATGCAGGTCGATGGCCGTGATGGTGCCGTCGTTCATGGCGCCCAGCTTGACGGTCATCTGCATCTGGTGGCGCGAGTTGCCCGCAGTGATGGTCTCCTCGCGGGTGTAGCAGCAATAGCTCGGACGGCCGGTCTGCTGCGTCACAAACGCAACGAAGATCTCGCAGCAGCCCGTCTGCTTGGAGCCAAAGCCGCCGCCGATGCGCGGCTTGATGACCTGCACCTGCGACTGCGGGATATCGAGCGACTGCGCGACCATGCGGCGCACGTGGAAGGGCACCTGCGTAGAGGTGGTCACCGAGATGCGCCCAAACGCGTCGGTCATCGCGAAGGCTCGGAAGGTCTCCATGGGCGCAGTCTGCGTGGCCTGGCTGGTGTAGGTGCGGGTGAAGACGATGTCGCTCTGGGCGAACGCCTCGTCCAAGTCGCCAAAATCGCTGGTACCGCTACACACCAGGTTGCGAGCGACGTCGCCGCCCTGCGGGAACATAAAGGTCACGTCGCCCTCGGGGTGGACAACGATGTCGTTATCAAGTGCCTGGGTAAAGTCGAGCAGGGGCTCGAGTACCTCGTAGTCGACCTTGATGAGCTTGAGCGCCTTGTCGGCGGCCTCCTCGGTCTCGGCGGCGACGATCGCCACTTCCTCGTTTTGGTAGCGCACGAGGTTCTCAAGGATCAGACGGTCGTAGGGACTCGGCTGCGGATAGCTCTGGCCGGCGATGGTAAAGCGGCGCTTGGGCACGTCCTCGTAGGTGTAGACGCCCACCACGCCCGGCACCTTCAGGGCGCGCGACGTATCGATGGAGCGGATCTTGGCGCGGGCATAGGGGCTGCGCTTGAGTTTGACGATGAGCGCGCCGGCGGGCACCATATCGCCCGTGTAAACGGGGCGACCCTCGAGAAGCGCCTTCGAGTCCTTCTTGGGCTGCTTGTGGGTAATCTGCTTGTAGGAGACACCGTCAGAGCTCGTGTCGTTGACGGGCAGCTCGGGCATCTCGAAGCCCACCTGTACGCCAGACTCGTTGAGGAAGCGAACGATGGCGCGCAGCTGGCTCTCGTAGCCGCTGCAGCGGCAGAGATTGCCGGCGAGCTGGCGCGAGAGCTCCTCGCGCGTGGCGACGAGGCTCGGGTCCTCCTTGGCGGCGCGGGCGAGCGCCAGCACGTTCATGATGAGGCCGGGGGCGCAGAAACCGCACTGCTCGGCGCCTTCGGCAGCCATCGCACGGGCGAGCGCCTCGGACTCGGCCTTGAGGCCCTCGAGCGTGGTAATGGAGCGGCCCTCAACACGGGCGGCGGGAACCGAGCAGCTCAGCACCGGGTCGCCATCGAGCCACACCGTGCACAGACCGCAGTTGGTGGTCTCACAGGCGCAGCGCACCGACGCACAACCCTGCTCGCGCAACAGCGCAAAGAGCATGGTGTCGGGGGCAATCTGAACCTTGACCTTACGGCCGTTGAGCGTAAAGGAAAGATCGATGAGTTTGGCAGCCATTAGCGCACCTCGCTAGAATCGACGCCGGGCACGCGGCGGCAGGAATACTCGTCCGTGGCATATTTAGGGACCTGAACGGTCTCGAGCTCGCGGGCAAGCGCGGCCGAAAGCTCGATGCCGGCGGCGCGGCGCACGGCCTGCACGGCAAGCGGCGCCGAGATGCGACGGCGATACTCGGCCGAGCCCCACAGGTTGGTGCCATAGCTGAGCGCGCGTACGGACGCCGCCAGGGCACGCAGCTCGTCCTCGGAAGGCTGCTCGTTCACCAAGCCGCATGCCTCGCCCTGCAGCAGGGTCGCGCGCAGCGGACGGGCGCCCACGGTGACATGCCAGCTGTTGTCCCACCAGGCGGCGGTGACGTTTAAGGAGGGGAAGTCCGTCGCGGCCTTGCGCACGGCCTCGTAGCTTGCGCGGTAGTCGTGCTTAACGACCACGACGTGCTCGATCACGTCGCGCACATAGCCCATGTTCACAAACTCAGCCAGCGGCACGCGGCCGGCACCCGTCAGCTCGACGTACGAGTCGAGCGCCAAAAAGGCCGAGAGAACGTCCGAAAAACCAAAGCGGCCGTAGATGCTGCCGCCCACCGTGGCGGTGTTGCGCAGCTGCACGCCCACGATATCGTGGACGGCGAACTCAAAGACATGGTTGACAAGCGCGTTGAGCTCGGCATGACGCTCGAGCTGGCGCAGGGTACACATGGCGCCGATGCGAAACTCGGTCTCGGTCTCCTCGATCTGATCGAGTCCGCAGGCCGAAAGGTCAATCGCCGTCGCCACGCGACGCGAACCCAGGCGCATCCAGATGCCGCCGCCCACAATCTTATTGTTGCGGTTCTTCTGTAAGAGCTCATAGGCTTCGGCCGCGTTTCCAACACGGACGTAGGTACCGAACTTGAGCACGTTCTCCCCCATCTCTTCACTTGTCCAGTACCTCTAAGTGTACCAAACGAGAGCGCACGACCCTCACCGCCATAGAAAAAGGCTCCCAGCCGGAATGGCTGAGAGCCTTATCACATGCTATGTCGAGCGAAGATTTAGCAGACGCCCTGGGCGAGCATGGCATCGGCGACCTTCAGGAAGCCGGCGATGTTGGCGCCCATGACGAAGTTGCCCTCCTCGCCGTACTTCTTGGCGGTGTCGTCCACGTTGTGGAACATGCCGCGCATGAGCTGCTCGAGCTTGCCGTCGACCTCCTCGAAGGTCCAGGACAGGTGCTCGGCGTTCTGGCTCATCTCAAGGCCGGACACGAGCACGCCACCGGCGTTAGCAGCCTTACCGGGCATAAAGGCGACGCCGTTCTCCTGGAAGTAGTTCGTGGCCTCGATGGTCGTGGGCATGTTCGCGCCCTCGCCGATCACCTTGCAGCCGTTGGCGACGAGCGCCTGGGCGTCCTCGAACAGCAGCGTGTTCTCGCGAGCGCAGGGCAGCGCGATGTCGCAGGGCAGCTGCCACACGCTACGGCCGTCGCCCTCGTGCCACGTGGCATTGGGCTTCTCGTCGACGTACATAGCGAGCGTAACGCCCTTGTCGTGGCCGGAGCGCTTCTTGTTGTAGACATGCTCGAGCACGGCGTAGTCGATGCCGTCGGGATCCTCGACCCAACCGTGGGTGTCGGAGCAGGCCAGCACCTTGCCGCCGAGCTGGGAGACCTTCTGGACCGCGTAGATAGCGACGTTACCGGAGCCGTGAACGACGACGTTCTTGCCCTCGAAGGAGTCGCCGCGGCTCTTGAGGTACTCGTCCACAAAGTAAACCAGACCGTAGCCGGTGGCCTCGGTACGGGCGAGCGAGCCGCCAAAGGAGAGGCCCTTGCCGGTAAGGACGCCGGTCCACTCGTTGGTCAGGCGCTTGTACTGACCGAACATGTAGGCAACCTCGCGGCCGCCAACGCCCAGGTCGCCGGCGGGAACGTCGGTGTTGGGGCCAATGTGGCGATAGAGCTCGGTCATGAAGGACTGGCAGAAGTGCCTGATCTCATTGTTGGACTCAAAGTCGGAGCCGCCCTTGCCGCCGCCCATGGGAAGGGTGGTCAGGCTGTTCTTGAGGATCTGCTCCAGGCCCAGGAACTTGAGCATGCCCAGGGTGACCGTGGGGTTAAAGCGCAGGCCGCCCTTGTAGGGCCCAATGGCAGAGTTGAACTCGACGCGGTAGCCGCGGTTGACCTGGACCTTGCCCTGGTCATCGACCCAGGGGACACGGAACATGACGATGCGCTCGGGCTCGACGAGGCGCTCAAGCAGGGCGGCCTCCTCGTACTCGGGATGGGCGTCGAGCGCCGGCTGGATGGTGCCGAGGATCTCGGTCGCGGCCTGGATGAACTCAGGCTGCTCGGGATAGCGGGCCTTGAGCTCGTCGAGAACTTTCTGCGTGTAGCTCATGCTTCCTCCAATTGATGGAAAAGAAAGGTGTCGTTCGCGGCGCCCCATGCGCCGTGAGCTTTATCGAGTATGGATAATATCGCACTGTTGCGGCAAAGTTACGAATAAGACCGCGGGCGGATGTTTCATTTTGATTACGATGCAGGTAGAAGCGTTTTTGAACAGCTGACGTACAAATTGCGTGTTTCGAAGCTGTTTCCCGCACGTTTCGAAACCACCACAAAGGGGACAGGCACCTTTGTGGTGGTTTTGGCGAGATGCGTTGGCGGGAACGGATGTGAATCGAACACATCCAAGACGTTTTGCACGCCTCACAACGGTTTTGAAGACCGCGGGGCCCACCAGAGCCCATCCGCTCCCAAACGTGGCGGTATTTTACCAAACCGAATATGCCGCAACCGCAAGAGGACCAAAGCAGTTCATTTGGGACGGGTGCCGTGCCACGAAAACGACCCATCTACTACGTTTTATTCGTAGGAGTCGACCATAACCGCTTTTTGGCAAAAATGGCAAGCCGTCTACCTGCTGTTTTGTTTTTGCAGTTTTTGGCATGGTTGAGGGTAGTCACTTAAACGTAGTAGATAGGCCGGTTTCGTGCCGAGCAGCGATGCGGAAACCGCTAGCGCAGCGATCTCAGACCGCCGGCCTCCTTGTCGAGCACTGTAAAGCGCACGGCATCCAGGTGCTCCAAGATGCTAATGGCTCGTTTGCGCGACACGCCCAGGGCCTCGCGCAGCACGCTCGTAGTGGCAGTGCCACCGGCAGCCTCGATGGCAGCTGCTACGACCTCACGCGCATGGGCCACGGCGGCGGCGGACAGAGCAACGTCGCGCTCGACCTTCACAATCGAGCGGTTGAGCGAAAGCTCGCGCAGAGCCCGCGTCATGGTGTCGCAATCGAGCTGCAACCACTCGCCCACCTCGGGCAACGTCGGTGCATCGAGACCGGCCCCGTCGAGCAACGCCAGGATGCGGTCACAGGCCTCACGCACCACGCGCGCGGCGGCGGCAGCGGAATGCGGGTCGAACACCTCGGCACCGTCTACGGCGCACACGCCGCGCGCACAGCCCTCGAGGACGAGCGCGGACGCGACGTCTTCGTCCGCTGTCGGCCAGGCAGCATGTGCAACCTCGCCCGGCGTGAAACCCGTCTGCTTGGGCGAGGCCCCGTGCATGGCGGCCAGCGTGTCGGAGAGCATGACGAGTGCGGCGTCGAGCACAGCGGGGGCGGCATAGAGCTCCTCGGTCGAACGCTCGGCATGAAGCGCCACGGCATCGCCCGAGGAAACCGTCCCGTGCAGGAGCGCGGCCGCCTCGGCGCCCGAAAGATCGAGAGCACGGGTTGCGGCCGCGGCAGGCGCGGGCAGGCGCTGCAGCCCCAGCCATGCGGCAACGGTGGCAGCGCGGTCGCCGGCATCCAGGGCCCCGAGCAGCGCGCGCTCGCCCGCGGAGAGGTCGCGCGAGCGGCGGCACCGCGAAAGAAGAACGCGACCGCCGCCGATAAGCGTCACCGGCGAGAACGCGAGCACGATGAGGCCGTCGCCCGATCGCACGGGAAGACGCTCCTCCAGACGGACCTGCACGATGCGGGTCTCGCCAGCCTCAATGGGTCCTTCACCCTCCATGAGCATGATACGGCCGAGGACCTCTGCCGTGCCCACCATCACGTGTACGCGCGCGCCGGACTCGAAGGGCACGGGCTTGGTGCCCACGCGCCCCAGATACGTGAAGCGGGCGATGAGCCTGAGCGTCGAGCCCTCGGCACCAGACCCGCAGAGGACCTCGCCGCGCGGAAGGTCGCCCGCGCCGTCGCCCACGATGTTGAGCGCCACGCGCTGTCCGGGCAACGACCGAGGAGTATCGCCATGCACCTGAATCGCGCGCACGCGGCAGCGCACGCCCGCGGGACTCGAAACGAGCTCATCGCCCACCGTCACGGGGGCATCGTGAAGCGTGCCCGTGACGACCGTCCCGGATCCCTTGATGGTGAAGCAGCGGTCGATGGGCAGGCGCGGGGCCAGACCGGGGCGCACCGGGCGGGATGCGGCATCGGCCAGGAAAGAGTCGATAGCGGTATCGAGGGCAAGGCGAACGTCCTCGACGCCCGCACCCGTGCGAGAGGAAACGGGCACCACGGGTGCATCGGCAAAGACGGTATCGCCGAGGAAATCCATCACGTCGAGCTCGGCGAGCTCCGCCGTCTCGTCATCGGGCAGATCGCGCATCGTAAGCGCAACGACCATGTGCGTCACACCCAACAGCTCCAGTACGCGAACATGCTCGCGGGTCTGCGGCATCACGCCCTCAACGGCCGAAACCACCAGCAACGCAACGTCCACGCCGGTGGCGCCCTGCACCATGGCGCGCAGATAGTGCGCATGCCCAGGCACGTCGACCAAGCCGACAAGCTTGCCGCTGGGAAGCTCGAGCTCGCCAAAGCCGAGCTCCGTAGTCATGCCTCGGCGCTTCTCGAC
Source organism: uncultured Collinsella sp. (assembly GCA_959605475.1). Lineage (GTDB taxonomy): Bacteria > Actinomycetota > Coriobacteriia > Coriobacteriales > Coriobacteriaceae > Collinsella. The sequence continues at coordinate 13,481 of CAUHFS010000031.1, forward strand.
CTCCAGACGGTCGGGATTTTTGCCAGTCAGTGCCTCGATAAGGGCCGACTTTCCGTGGTCAACGTGTCCTGCTGTTCCAACGACAACGGAACACTCGACAAGCTCACGCCCCGTCATCGACGCAAACCCGTTTGCACGGCATCCGCCAACGCAGACGCACACAGATCAAGGTCGGTGTCGTGCAAGAGCGTGCGAACGTCAAACAGCACCTGGTCGTGCCGCACGCGCGTCACAACCGGCGTATCGGGCTCCTGAACCAAAGCGCGCTTTAGGCCATCGGCGGATAGGCGCCCATCGACGGGACAGACGGCAACGCAAAATGTTGGGAGCTCGACGGTCGGCAGCGATCCGCCGCCGGGAGTAGAGACACCCTCGACAACCTGCAGCTCCACGGCCTTTTCGCACTGAGCCTCGCGAAGCTTGCGCAGTATGCGGTCGTGCAGGCGCTTGGCCTGACGCTCGAGCGGCGCCGGCGCGCCGGAAAGCATGTTGAGTACCGGGATCTCCCGATGCGCCGTATCGGATCCGGTCACATACAGACGCAAAGTGGCCTCGAGCGCCGCGAGCGTGAGCTTGCCGGGGCGAAGCGCGCGCATAAGCGGATGCGAGGCACAGGCGGCGATTACTTGGGCGCTACCGAGAATAATACCCGCCTGCGAAGCACCGAGCAGCTTGTCACCCGAGCACGAGACGACGTCAACGCCGGCGCAAAGCGAGGCGGACGTGGGCTGCTCCCCCGCATCGGCGAGCACCCCGTCTGCAAGCAAAGCGCCCGAGCCCTGGTCCTCGTACAGCAACAGCCCGTGCTCATGCGCCAGCGCGGAAAGCTCCGCCGCGGAAACCTCCTCGTGGAAGCCCTCGATACGATAGTTGGAAGGATGGACTTTCAGGATCATCGCCGTGCTGGGCGTAATGGCACATCGATAATCATCCAGATGCGTGCGGTTGGTAGAGCCCACTTCGACAAGCTTGGCACCCGAAGCCGCCATGATGTCGGGGATGCGGAAGCTGCCGCCCACCTCGACCAGCTCGCCGCGGCTCACGATGACCTCTTTGCCGCACGCATGCGCGGCAAGTACCAGCAGCACCGCCGCGGCATTATTGTTGACAACCAAGGCGTCCTGCGCCCCCGTGAGCGTGCGCAGCAGGCGCGCGGCATGTTCCTTGCGGCCACCACGTGCACAGGTCGCGACGTCATACTCGAGCGTGCTGTATCCGCGGGCGACATCGGTCACCGCCTGCACCGCTGCGGGAGCGAGCGGAGCGCGGCCCAGATTGGTGTGAATCACAACGCCCGTCGCGTTGACGGCGGGACGCAGGGTCGGCAGCGACAGGCGGTGACACCGCCGCTCGATAGCCAAGGCGAGCTCGCGCTTATTCCTAGCGGGGGCGCCGGAGCGAATCGCCGTGCGCTCGGCATCGAGCTCGGCGTCAATCGCCTCGCGCACAATCGTGTCGCCCGCATCGCCCGCAGCCTTCATGACCGGCCACTCCGCCAGCAGCTCGTGGACAGCGGGAATGGAGCGCAGGCGGTCGCGCACCTCGGCAGGCATGGATTCGCAGTCGCTCATGGAAAGCCTTTCGACATGTTCAATAAAAAGCAGGTCCCCTTTGGTCGTCATCGGCCAAAATGTGACGACGCGAATTCAAAAGGGACAGGTCCATTATGGCAGCTCGCGACAAGACGGCGAAGCGCCTCGTCCAAAACCTGCCAAAATAAACCTGTCCCTTTTTGGTCGGTTAGGCCTCTTTGTTGGCGTAGATAAACCAGTAGCCAAGAGCCACGATCAGGGCGCCGCCCACGATATTGCCGAGCGTGGCGACCGAAAGGTTGAGCGCCAGCCCGGCGGCGTTGAGGGCATCGGCGCCGGCGATATCGGTTCCATAGCCGCAGGAGTGCATCAAAATGCCCATGGGCAAAAAGTACATGTTGGCAACGCAGTGTTCAAAACCGCAGGCCACAAAGGCTGCAATGGGCAGCAAAATACCCACGACCTTATCGACCACGGTCTTGCCGGCGGTACCGATCCATACGGCCAGGCACACAAAGATGTTGCACAGAATGCCGCGGAAGAAGATGGTGACGGCGTCGATCGTAACCTTACCGGCGGCGACGCTCACCATGGTATTGGCGACGGCCTCGCCGTTGAGCTTATAAATAGCTGCCATGTAAATCAAAAAGACAACGAACAGGGCGCCGGCAAAGTTGCCGATCCACACAACAGCCCAAGCCTTGAACATCTGGACGAGCGTAATCTTTTTGCTCTTAAGCGCGCATACCATAAGTGAGTTACCGGTAAACAGCTCCGCGCCGCAAATGAGCACGAGCACCAGTCCCAGGCAAAAAGCAAGACCGCCCACGAAGCGCTGGGCGCCCCAGCCAAGCGTGTGATCGCTCAGAAAGACCGTGAAGAACAGGCCGCCGAAGGCGATAAACGCTCCGGCGAACATGGCGAGCAAAAAGGCCTTCGAGACCGGCAGGTTGGCCTTGGTAACGCCGGCAGCCTCGGTCTTCGCCTCGATCGCGGCGGGCGCCAGACAATCGGGGGTGGGGTATTCTGCCTTACTCTGTGCCATGGCAATCACTACTTTCTTACGATATGGGACAAGCGTTGCTCATGAACATGTCCCGCTGGGGTGGACAAAAACAAAACAGGCCAGAAGTAAACGTACCTCTGACCTGTAAATAGCATGGAGCGGGCGACGGGAATCGAACCCGCGTCATCAGCTTGGAAGGCTGGGGTTCTACCATTGAACTACGCCCGCAAGATATGGTCGGGACGACAGGATTTGAACCTGCGACATCCTGCTCCCAAAGCAGGCGCGCTACCAAACTGCGCCACGTCCCGAAGGTGTTGAGCAGCTAAGGTCTAAACCTTGCGTGTCCCAAAGCGAAGGAAATTATAGGGGAGACTCCCCGCCTGTGCAAGCATTGATGCCTTAGCTCCTCGAATGTGCGACAAAACGACTATGGAGCAGACCGATCACAAAGGCAACCACGGCAACCGGCGCCCACGCGGCACCGATATCCGCCAGCGGCAACGCATCGAACGGCAGCCACGCGCCCGCAAAGAACGCGTCGCGGACCGAGGTAATCACGCTCTGCACTGCGACAACGCCGCCGACCCAGACCCACACCTGCGGATGCGCGTCGCAAAAACCGTGCACCAGACCCATAAGCACCAGCACGATGGCGACGGGGTACAGGGCGTTGAGCATGGGCACCGAGAACATAAGAATCACGTCGAGGCCCACGTTGGAAAGCACGCACGAAAACGCCGCGAACACAAAGGCGAGAGCCGCAAAGGGGCGGCGCATGGCCTCCTCGGAAGCCTCCGCTCCCCCTTTGACCACATACGTCTCGCAGAAATAGCGCGAACAGCAGCTGATAAGGCCGATGCACACGTTCATGCAAGCAAGGAAGAAGATCGCAAAGACCACGACCGTGCCGGCGAGGCCAAAGTGCATAGAGGCGGAACGGGCGAGGATGGCGGCACCGTTGGTGGCATCGGGCATCACGGTGCTGAGCTGCGCGCCGGCAAGGCCCAAGCCGCAGTAGATGATGGCCATGAGCACACCGGCGATCACGCCGGAGCGCGAAATCTCGAAGGCAACGCGCTTGTCATCGGTAACACCCAGCTCGTGGATGGTCTCGGCGATGATGATGCCAAAGGCGAGCGACGCGAGCAGGTCCATGGTCTGATAGCCGGTCAAAAAGCCCTGTACGGCAGCGCCAGCATTATAGGGAGCCTGCGGCGCGGCAGCGGAGCCCAGCGGCGAGACCACAGCGGCACCCACGACCAATACGATAAGGGCAATGAGCGCGGGGCCCGTAATGCGGCCGAGCACGCGCGTGATGACGCCGGGGCGCAGCGTGAGCGCAAACGCGATGATAAAGAATCCAACGGCAAACACCAGGCGTGCCGTGCTGAGCGAGACGCCCTCGGGCAGCAGCGGCACCAGCATCTCGAAGGCCGTGGAGCTCGTGCGCGGAATGGCCAGGCACGGGCCAATGGCCAGATACACCGCCGCAACAAAGAACTCGCCAAACTTGGGGTGCACGCGGCCGGCAAGCTCGCGCGCCGTTCCGGCAAGCGCAACGGCGATAAAGCCCATGACGGGCAGGCCGATGGCGGCAATGAGAAAGCCAAGCATGGCAACCGGCGTGGCAGAGCCTGCCTGCAGCGCCAGCAGCGGCGGGATAATAAGGTTGCCGGCGCCAAAGAGCATCGAGAACAGGGCGATGCCGACGGTGACGACATGGTCGGAGCGCAGACCGCGCGGTGCAGATGAGGGCATAGGCACACCTTTCGGGTCGAAACAAAAACGGGACGGGCAAAATACCCGTCCCGCAAGTATAAACGGTCCAGCAGCTTTAGCAGACTAAATTGCGCAGAGCATCGATAGCCGTGTCGACTTCTTCGGTCGTGTTGAAATACCCAAACGAGAAGCGGACGACACCCTGGCGCTCGGTACCTAACGCGCGGTGCATGAGCGGAGCGCAATGGGCACCGGAGCGCGTCGCAATCCCCCACCCTTGCATGAGCGCGTCCGAGATCTCGGCAGAGTCGATATCGCCCACGTTGAGCGACACGATCGCCGAGCGCGCAGGTTGGTCAAACGCACCGTAAAGTACAATGCTGGGGATTTCGCGAGCGCCGGAGAGGAAACGTTCGGCGAGTGCGCGTTCGTGAGCTGCAATCGTCTCCACCCCGCCTTGTGCCTCGATAAAATCAAGGCCTGCGGAAAGGCCCGCTATGCCGTGACCGTTGAGCGTGCCCGCCTCGAGCCGCGTGGGCCACTCCATGGGCTGTAACGCATCGAAGCTGTGCACGCCCGTGCCGCCCATGGCCCAGGGCGCCACGTCGACGCCCTCCGCCACGGCCAGGCCGCCGGTGCCCTGCGGGCCCATGAGCCCCTTGTGGCCGGTAAAGCACACCACGTCGAGCCCCATGGCCTGCATATCGATATGCGCCGTACCGGCAGACTGCGAGGCATCGACGATCACAAGCGCACCCGCGGCATGTGCCAAGGCCGCCACGCGCGCAATGTCGACCGCGTTGCCGGTCACATTAGAGGCATGCGTCACCACCACGGCACGCGTACCGGGCGTGACCAGCCGCTCGAGCTCGTCATAGTCGAGCACGCCGCTTACGTCACAGCCCGCATGCTCAACGGTCACACCCCGCTCCGCTGCCAGGCGGTTGAGCGGACGCAGCACGGAGTTGTGCTCGAGCACCGTCGTGACCACGCGGTCGCCGGGGCGCACCACGCCACAGATGGCGGTGTTGAGCGCCGCCGTAGAGTTGGGCGTAAAGCACACATGGTCCGCCCTCGGGCAACCTAAAAGGCGCGCGAGCTTGGCACGGCAACCGTGAATCGTACGAGCGGCATCGAGGGCACCCGACGTGGCGCCGCGCCCGGCATTGCCGAGCGAGCACATCGCCTGCGTCACGGCATCGATGACCGTCTGCGGCTTGTGCATGGTCGTCGCCGCGTTATCCAGGTAGATCATCGCACGACCTCCCACATATCAATCACGGTATAGCCCTCGGTGGGAACGCCCGCCGCGGCGAGTTCGCCGCGCAGCAGCTCCTCATCGGCAGGCAACGCTTTCCACGCCAGACCACAGCCGGCAGCGACCTCCCCGGGCACGGGAATCGTTCGCCCGGGAAGGCCGCGCTCGATGCACAGGGACTCGCAGCCCATGGCGGCAGCAGTGGTGGGAAACGTGATGACAAGCGCTGGGCGCTTCTCCCTCATGGCAACTCCAACCAATACGCTACGGGCGCACGACGCGCACGGCCTGTTCCATCTTCTCCACGATCACATACATGTTCGTGACCTCGCCCACGGCAAGCTGGTCCTTAATGCCATAGTGGTCGAGGCAGGTGCCACAGGTGAGGATTTCGACGCCCTGCTCAGCCAGCCCCTTCAGGTCGTCGAGTACCGGCGAGCCCTCGACGGTGAGCTTGGCGCCGCCGTTGTAGAACAGCATGGTCGCGGGCAGCTCCTCCTGCTGCGTCACGGCAAAGATGAAGGCCTTCATGAGCTTGTGGCCCAGCTCGTCGTCGCCGCGGCCCATGCAGTCGGTGTAGACGGAAATGACGAGCTTGCCCTTGCCGGCGCTGGCATCACAGAAGGCAGCGCCATCTTGCTCGGGATCGGCAACGGCAACGGCGCCAGAGGTCGCCACGGTCACGTGCCACTCGGCGTCAGAAACCTTCTCGACCGAGGCCGTGCAGCCTTTCTCCTGCGCCATCTTGGAGATGTTCTTGACGGCGGTCTCGTTGTCGACCGAGGTCACCACAGCGCCCTCGCCATCAAGCTGCTTCAGAGCTTTGAGCGTCTTGACGACGGGCAGCGGGCAGGCATCGCCCATGGCATTAACTTCAATTTTGGTAGACATAGTTTTTCCTTTCAAAAGGGACCGCCCAGAACAACGGACGGTCGCATAAACGGTTTTCCTTAATGAACAACACGAACGGCAGGACCGCCCGGCACCGCCTCGCATACGCGACCGATAACGGCGGCGATGCGATCCTCGGCATGCAGACGGCGCGCGAGTTCATCCACATCGGCAGCAGGCGCTGCGATGAGCAGGCCGCCCGAGGTCTGCGGGTCGTACAGCGCATCTAGCATGCCCGGCTCCAGGTCATCGTCGGCCGCCACGCGCGGGCCAAAGAAGTCCTGGTTGCGGTAGGAGCCAGCGGGGATAATGCCCAGACGCGCCATGTCGAGCACCTGGTCAAAGAGCGGCACCGCCCCCGACGCAAGCTCAATCTGCACGCCCGAGCCCTCGGCCATCTCGCACGCATGCCCAATCAGGCCAAAGCCCGTAATGTCGGTGCAGCCGTGAAGTTCGAGCCCCTCGGCCAAACGGATCGGGGCCTCGTTGAGGGTGCGCATAGAATCAAACATCTGGCTGGCCTCGTCCTGCTCGATGAGCTCGCCCTTAATGGCCGTGGTGATAATGCCCGAGCCGATCGCCTTGGTCAGCAGTAGGACATCGCCCACGCGCGCACCGCTGTTGGCGAGCATGCGGTCGAGTGGCACAAAACCGCTCACGGACAGGCCGTACTTGGGCTCGTCGTCGTTGATGGTGTGGCCGCCCGCGATGGTGCAGCCAGCCTCGACGCACTTGTCGGCGCCACCCGCCAAAATCTGGCCGGCAACCTCGACGCCCAGGCAGTTAGGTATGCACAGCAGGTTCATGGCATGGCTCGGCCGCCCGCCCATGGCGTAGATGTCCGAAAGCGAGTTGGCCGCGGCGATCTGACCAAACAGAAACGGGTCATCGACCATCGGCGGGAAGAAGTCGATGGACTGCACGAGGCCCAAGTTGTCGCCAACGCGAAAAACACTCGCATCGTCGGAGGTATCGAACCCCACGAGCAGGTTGTCGTTATGCACATTGGGTAAGTCGCCCAGGACCTGGGCGAGGGCTCCAGGAGCCAACTTAGCGGCTCAACCGCTCGCGGCAGTCATAGACGTGAGCTTAATCTGATCGTCAGCCATCGATACCTCCTCTCATCGGTCAATCATTTCCTCCCAGTATACGCATGAATGCAGGCCCACGGCCGATGCATTAATCGAGCGCCTGTGCGCGAATCGCCGCGCCGATGGCACCGGCAAAGCGAGCCTGGGGCGAGGTGGTCACCGGCGACCCCAGCAGCTCGCCCAACCGCTCCACCACGAAGGCGTTCTCGCACAGGCCACCGGTCAGGTAGTACGGGGCGCCCGCGGCCTGCCCGGCCATGGTCGCCACGCGCGAGACCACGCTGTCGATCACGCCACGTGCGATGTTCTCGCGCGGCTCACCGCGACCGATCAGGCTAATGACCTCACTTTCGGCAAACACCGTGCACATGCTGGAAATCTTGGTAGGCTCGCCGGAACGCGCCAGGTCGGCCATCTGCTGTTGAGAAATACCTAGGCGGTCGGCCATGATCTCCAAAAAGCGCCCCGTGCCGGCAGCGCACTTGTCGTTCATGGCAAACTTGGCCACGCGGCCATTTTTAAGCTGAATGACCTTGGTGTCCTGGCCGCCCACGTCAATCACCGTGCCGCGATCGCCAAACAGACGCACGGCACCGGCGCCGTGGCAGGTAATCTCGGTCACAACCTTGTGGGCGTATGGCACAGCCACGCGCCCGTAACCCGTGGCCACCACACGCGCAGAATCGGATGCAACGTCAAAGCCCGCCGCCGCGAGCGCCTCGCGCAACCTATCGGCGGCATCGACCGAGGAGAACCCGGTTGGCTGCACGCACGTCCACGCCACCGAACCCTCACCATCGACCACAGCAGCCTTAGCCGCCGTAGACCCGATATCGACCCCGATCCCTATCATGGCTCTCTCCTAATCCAAACATCAAAGACAGCGGCGCGTTCAGGCGCCTTAGCTCTAGGTTTCTCAGGTGCCGGAGGTTGCCCCGAAAGAGGAGCGCGGCGTACTTTGGTACGCAAGCGACGGTTTGAGGGGCAAGATCCGGTGCCTGAGGAAGCTAGAGGGTTTCGATGAAGGCGGCGATGCGGGTCTCGATCTGGCCCATGTCACCGTTGCTGTAGTCGGTCTCGATCTTCATATACGGAATGCCCGCACCCTCGACAGCTTCCTGCATGCGCGCACTCTCCACGTTAAAGGTGTGGCAGGCCTGGAGCACGCTCTCTACCACGCCATCGACATGATACTTCTCGCACATGGCAAGCGTGTTCCCCATGCGGCTGTCGTTGGGCGTCATGACCGAGCAGTTGATATCCAGGTAGCGGTCGGCGATGGCGCGCAGGATATCGGGAGCATCGGGGTCGATCATCATGGCCGCCGTGCGCTCACCCGAGCAGTCGTCCATGCACACGACCACGCCGCCATTGGACTCGATAGTACGGCCTATCTTGTTGATCACGCCGCCCACCGGGCAGCCGGTGATCAGAATGCGCTTGGCATCCGCCGCAACCGGGCGCTCGCCCGCGTCGTAGGCCTCGCGCAGCTTGGCAACCTTTTGCTCCAGCTGATCCGTATAGGCCTCGATATCAAAGCTGAACGTACCGGCAAACATGGTGCTCATCAGGTCGACGCCGCTCATGGCCGCCGGCTGGTTAGCCTGCAGCGCAAACATCTCGAGCTGGGCCGCACGCAAACGGTTGCGACGACGGACGGCGGCGCGCAGGTCATCGTCGGTAATCGTGATGCCGTAGAAGTTCTCGAGCTCCTCCTTGAGTAGGCGGCACTCCTCGTACCAGCTTTCACGCTCGTAGGCGCGATCGCGACCCTGCGGCAGGTGCAGAATGTGCGTGCGCTTGAGCCCCCCCCAGCAGCTCGTACATCTTCTTCTTGCCGTCGCAGGTGGTCTCGCCGATGATCATGTCGCTAAAGTACGTAAACGGGCACTTTTGCGAGTAGGCAAAGCCGTAGGTCGACTTGATGAGCGGGCAGAGGTTCGCGGGCAGCACCTTCTCGGCCTCGGGAATCACCTCGTCAGACGTACCGCACAGGGCCACGCTCGAGGCGCCCGCGGCATCGATAATCTCGAGCGGCGTATAGCTGCACAAAAAGCCGATCAGGCGATTACCGGCCTGCTTGTAATCCTTGACGCGAATAAACGCCGCCTTGCGCTGCTCGTTGAACTCCTCAAACGTGGACGGCAACGGCTGTTCAATATTTTCCGACATATAACTCCTTAACAAACCTTTTAACCGACCAAGGAAAAGGCTTTCCCAGGTGCCCGAGGTTGCCGTGAAAGAGGAGCGCAGCGTACTTTGGTACGCAAGCGACGGTTTGAACGGCAAGATCGGGTGCCTGGGAAAGCCGCCGGGACGGATAGCCCTAAATGGTTTCCAGGAACGCCTCAATACGGGTCTGGAGCTGGCCTGCATCCTCACCGGCGTAGTCGGTCGTGATGTGCATAAACGGAATGCCGGCCTCCTCGGCGGCCTTCTCCACGGCAAACGACTCCATCTCATAGAGCGTGCAGAACTGCAGGGCCACGTCGACGATGCCGTCGGCATGCAGGTCCTTGGCCATCTGGACAATGTCCTTCATACGCTGGTCGTTGGGCGTAAAGACGGCGCAGTTGATCTTAAAGTAGCGCTCGGCGATGGCATCGAGCATCTCGTCCACCGTCTCACCGGACTCGTCGACCAGGTCCTTGTAGTAGCGCGAGCCCGTGCAGGACTCCTCGCCTACCACAACGCCACCGGCTTTCTCGATGAGGTTGAACAGCTTCCAGTTGGGCACGGCCATGGGCGTGCCGGTGTACAGGATGCGCTTGGTTCCCTTGGGCGCCACGCCCTCTCCGGCCTCGACACGCTGCTCACACTCGGCCGCCATATCGTTGATGGCTCCGCTCAGACGCGGCGTGTCGTCCATAAAGGCGGCCTGAACGGTCAGCAGGCTGTCGAGACCGCTGATGGGCGCTGGGTCGGCAGCGCGCGTGGCAGCGAGGCGCTGCAGGGCGCGACGCTTCTCATTGACGGCGTGGATGGCGGCCTTCAGACGCTCAGGCGTAATCGTAACGCCGCACTCTTCCTCGATCTTGGCGGCGAGCTTCTTGACCTCGGCCTTCCAGGTCACGAGCGTCGACTCGTTGTGCACGTTGGGAATATCCATGACGTACATGTTCTTTTGCGTGGCAAAAAACTCGTAGGCCTTCTTCTTGCCATCGCAGGTGTTCTCGCCTACCACCAAGTCACTCGACTCAATGTAGGGGCAGACCTCGCCCAGCTTAAAGCCGGCAAAGCTCTTGATAAGCGGACAAGTGTTGCGCGGCAAGTGCTCCTCGACCTTGTCCGTTGCCCAATCGGCACCCGAGCACAGACCAACGGGAATGCCGTCACAGGCAAGCACGATCTCCTCGGGCACGTAGACGCAGAACGAGCCCACGATCTTGGTGGCCTCGCCAGCCTCCTTCTTGTCGAGCATCTCCTTAATGCGGCCGCTATGGATGTTGGTGGCCACAAAGTCCAGATAGGACGTGGACTTGGGGCGGTTGTTCTGCGTCAGGTACATATCCCCGTACATCTGGCCCACAGCGCCCAGCAGCATGTCGTGGTCGGCAAGATTCATGCCCAGGCTCTGCCACATCGGATGGAAATCAAATTCTTCAGCCATGACGGTTCCCCTCTCGAACCAAATATGAATAGCTACGGTATTGCTGCACGGTGGGTGGCGAAAACCCAGCCGCGCCTAAACCCGGAATTTTGGGGAACCTGCCTTGCGGTCGATTATTTAGCTGTGCGTCGTCTCTCCCGGAGCCGTGAACATACCTGCTCATATGCGACTCCGAGCCATATACAGGGCGCGCGCGGCAACGCGGCGAATGTATGTCGTCTGCGGCATGTGCGCACCCTCCTTAACAAGTTGAAGTCAACTATATCAACGGTCATTGACCATTCGAACACCGTTGACATTCGTACGACAGCGTCGTGTTCCGTCATTCAATAAATTATTATCTTGATTGATAAGAGTTTGTCATCCCTCATTCGGCGAACGGCAAAAACAAAGCCGCCGAGGCTTATATCCCCCGACGACATTACCCGGCGCTATCGACAAACCAAATGAATCCTGCTCGCATCAAAATACATGCGCAAGGTCTCCCCCGCCTGTGGCAACTCCTCTACAGGTACGCCCACCTTGTTGACCTTCCACTGCAGGCGCTTGGGCGCATCGACACGTGGCACGTCCAACAGCACCAGCCGTTCAAAGCGTGAATCGCTCACACGGGCCACATGCAAATCGTAGCTGTTGCGACCCCGCTCGGCACGGTTGTCCACATGGAAGTAGCTCGCACGAATACCCAGGTACGCCACGTTATCGGGAACATCACGGCCCACGTTGAAGGTCATGCCCCAGTCCCGGGCTTCACCTTCCTGAAGCTCGATCTTGCGCGCGCGGCTCGTATTCTTGCAGCCCGTCAGACGCAGCGCAGCCAAGGTTTGCGGCCGGCGGACCACGTCCTCGACGGAGCCGATCTCCTCCACATGCCCGTTATGCATCACACAGATGCGCTCGCACAGGCGGCACGCCTCGTCAATATCGTGGCTCACGTAGAGCACGGTGCGGTTGCACACGTCGAACAGGTCGAGCATGTTCTGCTCGAGCGCGCTCTTAAGGTAAGCATCGAGCGCGCTCATGGGCTCGTCGAACATAAAGATGCCCGGGTGTGCCGCCACCATGCGCGCGAGCGCCACGCGCTGCTGCTGGCCGCCCGAGAGACGCGCGGGATAGCGGTCGGCAAAGTCGGCCAGTCCAAAGATACTCAGGTAACGCTCGGCAAGTTGCTTGCGCGCCGCGGCGTCGCCCGCATCCTTTACGCCGGCGCACACGTTATCGGCCACCGTCATGTTGGGAAACAGCTGATAGTTTTGGAACAGCAGGGCGCATTTGCGCTCCTGGGGCGACAGGTTGATGCCCGCGACCGAGTCAAAAAAGGTCACGCCGTTGACGACGATTTTGCCCTCGTCGGGCGTCTCCACACCGGCAATGCAGCGCAGCGTACAGCTCTTGCCGCAACCCGAGGCGCCCAGCAGCGCCACACACTCCTCGCCGGCTTCGAGTTGGATGTCGAGGGTGAACCCCGGATAGCGCTTTTTGATATCCAGAACAAGCGACATGGCTTATCGACCTCCCTTTGCGACCGTATCATCGCGCATGAGCTCGGCCAGCGCCTCGCGATCGACACGCAGCGCATCGCCGCCGACTGGGTCGAGCGAATCGGTCTGGCCGCCCAGCTGCTTGGCCTGCTTGCGCTCCGCGCGGGACAGGCCGCGCTCGCGGTACTTTTGCGAATGCGCCGTGTACATATTGATGAACAGAATGACCAGGAAGCTGAACGCGATTACGACAACGACCCAAAAGAGCGCCACCGACGTGTTGCCGCCCATCCACTCAAAGTAAATCGCAATGGGAATGGTCTGCGTAATGCCGGCATAGTTGCCCGCAAAGAACAGCGTGCAGCCAAACTCGCCCATCGCGCGAGCGAAGGCGAGCACCGTGCCGGCAGCAATCGAGGGCCAGCCGAGCGGCATCATGAGCTTGGCAAAGATGCGGCGCTCGGACCAGCCCAGCGTGCGCGCCGCATCGAGCATCTGCGTGTCGAGGCTCTCGAAGGCACCGAGCGCCGTACGGTAGACCAGGGGAAACGACACCACCACGGCAGATATCACCGCCGCGGACCAGGTAAAGACAATCGAGATGCCATGCGCGATGAGCCACTGGCCCACCGCGGTCGAGCGGCCAAACAGCATGAGGAGCAGAAAGCCGCAGACCGTGGGCGGCAGCACCATAGGAATCGTAAAGACCGAATCGAGCAGGCCCTTGATGCGACTCGAGGTACCCATAGTCTTCCACGCGGCGAACAGGCCCAGCGCAAAGGAGATCAGCAGGGCAAGGCCGCTCGTTTTAACGGACACCCAAAACGGGCTATAGTCGATGTCGCCTAAAAAGGAGGCCAAAGAGGTCAAGGGGCCCTGCTCATCCCGCAACACGACAGACGATGCTTCAACCATTTGAGCACTATCAAGCCAACGCGCGCCGCCCTTGGCATCACCCGAGGCTGATGCAATCACCACATAGCGGTCCCCATCCGCACCGCGCTCATCAAAGTTATAGGTATACCCGCCGGCATCAAACGTTGTTTCCGCCGTGACATACCAAGGAAGATCCACGTCCCCTAGCTGCGCACCTCCCATGCAGTTTGCGCTGTCGAGCTCACAGACGAGGGCCTTGAGACCCGATACGCACTCGTTATCCTGCGGATCCAATCCATACTTCTCGACCGCCTTGGGCGATATCCACGCCACAACGCGATCGGCAGCAGGTGCCACTACAAGGTCCACGTCCTCGTCAACGGGAAACCGGTAGCCCTCAGGCTGGCCCTCCATGGCACGAGCGGTCCCCTTGGCCAACCGCTCAAAACCCTCGATCCCATAGGAAAGCCCATGAGCGGTCGCAGCAACCTGGGCCCCGTCCTCAGCGGCCCCAGCAAACGCAAACCCCGGCACCCAGCAAAGCGCGAAAGTCAAAGCACAGGCGACAAGCATGCGAAATCTATTAAGCACGAAAAGCTCCAAGCGAATACAAGGACGGAGTGAAACACAAAACGATGGAATTATCGCGCCAAGCCGCACTACGCGGAAAGCTCAAAGCCGTACTTAGCCCAAATCTTCTGAGCCTTCTTGTTGGACAGGCAAAAGTCGATGAACGCCTTAGCCTCGTCGGCATGTTCGGAGCTCTCGGCAACGGCGCCCGGATACACGATGGGCTTGTGCGAGTCCTCGGGACACACGAACGCCTCCTCGATGCCGTCGTAGCGGAAGATATCGGAGCTGTAGACAAAACCGGCCACGCAGTCGCCTGTGGACACATAGGCGGCAGCGGTACCAACTTTGTCGGCCAGTGCGACCTTGTCGGCGATCTCGGGAGCATACTCGCCGTCGTCGCCTTCGGTGCCGGTGTAGAGGCCCACGGAAGCCAACGCCTGGTTGGCGTACTTGCCGGCGGGGACGGTCTTGGCGTCGCCGATGGCGATCTTGCCGTCCAGATTCGCGACGTCGGCGATGGCCTCGACCTTGGTGTCGGAGCCCTCGGCACGAATGATCACGAGGTCGTTGACGAACATATCCTCACGCGTGTCGGCATCGACGAGCTCGACGGTCTCAGCGTCATCCATGGTGCCCTTGGAAGCGGTGATGAGCACGTCGACCGTGGCACCGGCACGCATCTGCTCAACGAGGTCGCCGGACGCCTTAAACTGCGTGTCGGCAAAGGTGGTACCGGTCTGCTCGGTGTAGAGCTTCTGAACCTCGGGCAAAGCCTTCTCGAGCGAGTTGGCAGCAAAGACCTGCAGCTCGACGGTTTCCTTCTTGGAAGAGGCCTTGGCGGAGCCGGCATCGGAGCCGGTCGCCTCAGGCTCCTTGTTGCCGGAGCAGCCGGCAAGCCCAAGGCCGGCAGCGGCGACAGTAGAGAGCGAGACGAATCCGCGGCGAGAAACCATATCGAACATGTTCAACCCTTTCGGACCTTGTGCCCGGGTACCCCACCGCGAGCTATAATCTGCAATCAGATTATACTTTCACGCGAATAATGTAAGTGATAAAGATTTCTCGTCTGATAATTTTCTTTTGCCGATAGTCTCAGGACGTTCCGCGCTGTCGCTGCATAAAAAGGCGGAGCGACTCGTAAAGTCGCTCCGCCGCAGGTAGTGCGATTATTTGGCGTGCCCGCCGCCCGCCGTCATTTGGGCCGCATGCTCCAGTTGATCGCTCACGGCCTCCCAGCTTTCGCGGGCCGCTTTCGTGGATCCCGGAAAGTTGATGACAAGCGTATGCCCACGCTGCATGCACGCGGCGCGCGAGAGCATGGCGCGGCGCGTCTTGGTCATCGAGTACGCACGGATCGCCTCGGCAATACCCGGCACGTCGCGATCGCAGACGGCACGCGTCGCCTCGGGCGTCACATCGCGCATCGAAAGCCCCGTGCCGCCGCAGGTGAGCACGACATTGGCGTGGCACTCATCGGCGGCTTCCACAATGGCATCACCGATCTCGCTGACGTCGTCGCGCACGACCACATGCGAGGCGACCGTCCATCCCTGCGCCTCGATAAGCTCCTCGAG
>CAUHFS010000032.1 GCA_959605475.1 uncultured Collinsella sp.
TGGTCGCGACGGGCGGAACCGTCGAGGCAACAGGTAAACTGGTGCGAGATATGGGCGCAAAGCTTATCGGTTACGGTTGTATACTTGAGCTTGCGTTTCTCAACCCCCGCGAGAAGCTCACGCCGTCTGGTGACGATGTGGAGCTCTTTAGCCTGGTGACGGTAGACTAGCCGTTACCCTTAGTTACTGGAAAGGAAGCTACATGCGCACAGCAAACACGCACAAAAACATGGCACGCTGCGCTGCTACGGCAACCCTCGCTTGTGTTTTGGGCTTGGGCCTCGCGGCTCCTGCCTACGCCGATACCGCATCCGACCTTGCCGCTGCTCGTACAAAACTCGAGCAGATCGGCACCCAAACCCAGCAGATTTACGATGAGCTTGCCACGCAGACGCAGGCGCTCGATCAGACTGCCGGCGAGATCACGCAAAAGCAGCAGGAGATCGCCGATGGTCAGGCCAAGCTCTCGACCTATGTCGCCGGCGAGTACAAAACCGGCGGTCTGAGCCTGCTTCAGGTTCTGACGGGTGTCGATGATCTGAGCGATATGCTCAACCGTCTGTTCTACTACGGCAAAGTTTCCGATAAGCAGGCTCAGACCATTCAAGAGGTAAAGGAGCTTAAGCAGCAGCTCACCGATAAGCAGGCCGAGCAGGAGAAGAACGTCGCCGCCACGCAAAAGAAGGTCGACGAGCTTAATGCTCAGCAGGCTGAAGCCCAGAACGTCGTAAATTCCCTGGATTCGCAGCTGCAGGCCGAGCTTGCCGCCGAGGCCGAGGCCAATGCCGCGCTGCAGGCCGGCATCAACGCTAGCACCGCCGAGAAGGCCACGGTGAGCAACGAGACTGCCGGTACGACCGAGAACACCAACAACGGTGGCCAGACCAGCAATAACAACCAGGGCGGCAACACTCCGGCTCCTACGCCGACACCCGCTCCGACGCCGCAGCCCTCCACGCCTGCTCCGGCTCCGACGCCTTCTGCTCCGAGCCAGTCCGTCGATGGCGGTTCTGTTGTCTCGCGTGCATACAGCAAGCTTGGTTGCGCTTATTCCTGGGGCGGAATTGGCCCGAACAGCTTCGACTGCTCTGGTTTTGTTAGCTATTGCCTCACTGGTCGCTATTGCCGCCTCGGCACCACGGGTACCTTTATGGGCTGGACGCGTGTGTCTGATCCGCAGCCCGGTGACGTTGTTGTCAATTCGTACCACACCGGCATTTACATCGGTGGTGGTCAGATGATTCATGCTTCCGACTACAACACGGGTGTTATCATCAGCTCCGTTGCCGCCGGCATGAACAACAACTACATCTTCGTACGCTACTAATTTATTACTACAGCGAACGAACATGGGCCTCGCGATCTTGAGTCACGAGGCCCATTCTTTTTTCCCTACCGTTTGCCATAAAATCAGGATGGCTATCTAGTATTCAAAACTAGATAGCCATCCAATCAATCAAAAAGATGGCTATAATTGTTGGGGAACAATTAGAAAGGACCCTCAATGAGCTGGGCACTTATCTCCGATTCGAGCTGCAATCTTCGCGATTGGCAACCAACCGCACCTCATACCACCTTTGCATTTGCACCCCTTAAGATCCGAGTGGGGGAGCGTGAATTCGTTGACGACCTCTCGCTCGATGTTCACGAGCTTAATGTTGCCATTCAATCGGAAGCCGGCGCATCATCGAGCGCCTGCCCAAGCGTAGGGGAGTGGGCTGAGCTCTTTAAGCTCGCTGACAAGACGATTTGCATGCCCATCTCCGAGGGCGTCTCGGGAAGCTACAATGCCGCGGCCACCGCGCGTGACATGGTGCTTGCCGAAGAGCCCAACCGTCAGATTCATTTGGTTAACTCGCGAGCCGCAGGTGGCAAAATGGATCTGATCTTCTTGCAGTTCGACCGCTATCTTACGAGCAACCCGGATACCTCCTTTGAGGACGCCTGCGCTTACTTCGATAGCTTGGAGCAGAACAGCAAGATCCTCTTTAGTTTGTGCAACTACGAAAACCTTGCGAAGGCCGGACGTATCCCTAAGGCGGCCGGCGTTATTGCTAACAAGCTCAATATCCGCATTTTGGGCACGGCGAGCGAAGCGGGCAAAATTGAACTCGTTGGGCACACCCGCGGCGAAAAGAAGATGCTCACCAAGATTGTCGACACCATGGAGGCCGAAGGCTTTACCGGCGGCGAGGTCGTTATCGACCATGTCGAGAATGAGGCGGGCGCTCAGGCGCTTGCCAGCCGCATTGCGGAGCATTGGCCCGGCTCCAAGACGATTATCATGCTCTGTAACGGGCTAGATTCATACTATGCCGAGATGCACGGCCTCATTATCGGCTACGGTATGGGCGTGGCGTCGGGCCGATAATATCCAACTAGACAAACGTACGGGCGGGATAAGGAGCCATCGGCTCTTTATCCCGCCCGTCTTATACCTCGGTTAGCTATTAAACCCATTGAACTTGAGATAGCTCATCAGATACGCCTTCGAAACGAAGGACGATACCGCACTGCGCACGAGCAGCGATTCGCGCGTAACCTGATGTGCGGTATCGGGCACGGGAGTCTGCTCAACAGAAAACGCCGCACGAATCGATGCCTCGAGCTGATCGACAACATAATCGAAAGCCGTCGGAGCGTCGTAGCTCAAGCGCTGAATATTAAAGAGCGCCTGAACCGCTGCGATGGGCAGCACCTGCTTAAAGATACAAATGGCGATGAGACGCGCAATCTGCTCACGGCCATACTGCTTTTTAACGGGAGCAGGAACGAGGCCGACCTTCACATAGTTATTGATCATCGACGGCGTTATAACGGGCTGCTCTACGCAAATGGAAAGCGGCTCCATCCACAGTGCAACATACTCAATGACCTGGTCGCGGTAGAGCGTCACATTGGGCAACTGGTTATAGCGCGGCAGACTCAACGTATTGAGTTTACGCACGATATCAGACTGAATGAATGCATCGGGCAGCACCGTGGGCTGAATATCCTCGGGCTTAATGCTGACCGACGAATCGGACATCGGAATAACGTATTTAGCGTGGTTCATAAAGGTCCTCCGTTCGTTTTCTATATTGTATTCTAGGTTATCTAGTTTTGCATACCACATAGCCGGCAAGTAAAAGTGGTTGGACAACACATTGATGCATAGTCCAACCACTTTGTTTAAAGATAGCAACCTTACATAAGATATATTATCGTACTTATGCGCGAAGGAAAGCGTATGCGCTGGTTGCCGCTATGGCTCCATCAGAAACGGCGGTCACAACCTGGCGTAAGCGCTTGGAACGGATGTCGCCAGCGGCAAATAGACCAGGTGTACGGGTGGCCATCGAATCGTCGGTGACAATGCCGCCGTCGGGAGCCAGGTCGACTAGATGCTCAACAAGCTCGGTATGGGGCTGCGTCCCCGTAAAAACAAAGATGCCGAATGAGCCGGGCTCAAATGACTCGGTATGAGTTTCCCCGGATGCATTATCCTTAAAGGTGATCGTCGTTGGCATGGCTTCGCCCGATAGCTCCACAATACTAGTTTGGTACCTAACTGTAATATTATCCTTTTCGAGTACTTTCTGAACAACACCACCAGGCGCACGGAACTGATCGCGACGCAGCACGATGGTCACGCTGCTGGCAATGTCGGCCAGGAACAGCGCCTCCTCGCATGCCGAATTGCCGCCTCCGATAACAAAGACCCGCTTGCCACGGAAGAACATGCCGTCACACGTCGCGCAATACGAAACGCCACGACCGCGATACGTATCCTCGCCTGCGAAACCTGCCGGACGCGGCGTGGCACCCATGCAAGCGATAACGCTCGAGGCCAGCGTATCGCCCATATCGTGATGCACCGTAAACAACGCTGCATCGGCATCGTAATCGATACCCGTAACCATGCTCCATGTAACCTGTGCTCCCAGGCCCTCTGCATGCTGCTGAAAACGCTCGCCGAGTTCGGCGCCACTCAGGAGCGGGAAACCCGGATAGTTCTCGACCTCATTGGTTGTGGCGATCTGCCCTCCCGACATGCCCTGCTCAATCACGGTCGTCGTCAGGTTGGCACGCGCAGCATAAATGGCGGCAGCATAGCCCGCGGGGCCGCCACCGATAATCGCAACATCGATCGGCTTATCGGTAGTCATGAAGCGTCCTTTCGTCGAAACGTTGTCGTTCTTTGCGCTCATACCCAAATTTACGTGAACGTGACACTCATGCACTACAATGATAAATCCGTATTACAAAGCTGAAGGGGAGTTATCGATGGACCAGGCGCAGACGAGTGACGACGCTCCCCTGCTCACGTACAGCACTCCCCAATCGGAGCAAACCACGCTCCTGGCTCAGCAAAAACCTCTCGTGACCATCGTGCACGCCTCCGTTGGCTCGGGCCACAAGGCCGCCGCAAATGCGATTGCGCACGCATTCGACCTCATCCGCGGCACCAATGGCATCCCCGAGGATATTGAGATTGAAGTGCTCGATATCCTTGATTTTGGACGTATTAAATTCGACGGTAATAAGACCGCGGCTTCTTTTACGGGAGCCACGCGCCCCATTTACGACCTGACCTGGCGATATACGCTTACGGGACATCTTCTCTGGGGTGGCGGAACGGCATGGTCGCGAATTATGTTCCCCGCCTTCAACGAATATATTCGTAGCCGCAGGCCCATAGCCGTGGTTGCAACGCACATCACAGCAGCCAATGTTGCCGTGGGCGCCCGCGTAATTACGGGTATCGATTATCCGGTCATCTGCGTACCGACCGACTACGAAGTCGAGGGATGGTGGCCCCACATGGACACCGATTTATTCTGTGTTGCCAACGAATTTATGGCCGAAACGCTGCGTCCGCGCAAGGTGCTCGAGACAAAGATTCGCATTACCGGCATTCCTATTCGCGCCGGATTCGACACGGATTACGATCGCGAGGAAGAGCTAGCTAAGTTCAACCTCCCCACTGACAAGACCGTCGTGCTGGTAATGGCCGGTGCCAGCTTGCCTCAACCGTACGTTCGCTTTCGCGCGGAGATGGACCGCACCCTCCCCTTCCTACGCAGCTTCGAAGACATGCACTTTGTCTTTTTGCCGGGCAAAGACACCGAATATGCCACCCGCCTCAAAACGCTCTTCGATGCCATGAAGCTCGAAAACGTCACGGTGCTGGACTATGTCGACGACATGGCGGCCCTCATGCACGGCTGCGACCTGGCAATTCTCAAATCGGGCGGACTCACCGTCACCGAATGCCTGTGCGCACACCTGCCGATGATCCTGCTGGGCAAGTCCTATGGCCAGGAAAAGGCCAACACCACCATGCTCACCGGCATGGGCGCCAGCATGCATGTCACCACCGCACGAGAGCTCATCGTGACGTTGCGCCATCTCCACGATCATCCCGAATCGCTCAAGGCACTGCTCATCAACGGAGAAGTACTACGCCGTCCCCACGCAGCCGAAGACATCGCCATCGCAACCATGGAGCTCGTAGGCAAACCCCAAAAGCGCAAACGAGCCTTCTGCCGCTTCTACTGGGGCGGAAAACCCGCGCATATCCGCTAGGCGATAGTCCGCTGCTCGGCGGGAGCCGCCCATATATCATTCCATGCTCAAACATTCTCGCTGCGCAGGGCGCACTAATCCCGCCCGTTCGGGGCTCACCCATATCATTCCATGCTCAAACATTCTCGCTTCGCTGCGCTCGCTGCGAAACTGCGCGTGGAACGATATGGGTGAGCCCCGAACGGGAGGCTTCTTTCTTGTAACAAAATTATTCTTACTGGTTAGTTGATACGACAAAGGAACAGTTCCTTTGTCGTATCAACTAACTGTTATTAGATTATTTGTTTCTACCTTCGCAGGCTCTAACTGGGGCGAACCCGGCGTAGCCGCTAGCAAGTAAACGTAGCTCACCCGTGGGAGACCCCTATATATCGTTCCACGCGCAGTTTCGCAGCGCAGCGAGAATTGTTTGAGCATGGAATGATATATAGGGGCCTCCCACGGGTGAGCGGACATTACAATACGCCGCTAGAACCGAAACCGCCGGCTCCTCGGTCGGTTTTGTCTAGTTCTTCTACTTCTATGAGGTTGACCGTGGGAACTTCTTGGATGACGAGTTGGGCTATGCGGTCGCCTTTATTGATTTGGATGTTGTTGGAGGGGTCTAGGTTGATGAGGATGACCTTAAGTTCTCCTCGGTAGTGGGCGTCGATGAGGCCTGGCGTGTTGACTATAGACAGGCCCTGCTTGATGGCCAAGCCGCTGCGGGGCTGGACGAAGCCGGCGTAGCCATCGGGCAGGGCGATGGCCAGCCCAGTAGAGACCAGACGGCGTTCGAAGGGCTTCAGGACGCAGTCCTCGTTGGAGCGCAGATCCAAGCCGGCATCGGTGGGATGGGCGTATTTGGGAAGCTCGACGGTGGGGTCGAGACGCTTTATGTTGACGGTAATGTTGGACATGGAATCACCTTAGCTTGTCGAGCTCTTGCAGAAACTCATCGACGTCTTTGAAATCGCGGTAGACCGAGGCAAAACGGATGTACGCCACCTTGTCGATCTTGGCCAAGCGCTTGAGCACCATGTCACCCAACTCATGGGACGTGACGGCCGTCAGCGTGCGAGAGCGCAGCTCGACCTCGATGTCATCGATAATCTCATTGAGCTTCTTAGTGTCGATATCGCGCTTGATGGTGGCTCGCATCAAGCCGACGAGCAGCTTATTGCGATCGAACCGCTGCTTGGTTCCGTCTGACTTAATGACCTCGATAGGGTCCTCGCATCGCTCGAACGTTGTAAAGCGGTAGTTACACGAGCAACATTCGCGACGACGCTTAATGGTGTTATTTGACTCCTGCATACGGGAATCAACGACGCGGGTATGTGCCTTGCCGCATTTGGGACAGCGCATGGTACCTCCTCTTAAACGATAACAAGGGTACCATGCGCAGCGCGATAATGATTACGAACGATCAGGAACCTTAAGATGCGCACCGGCGGCGAGCGAACCATGCTCCAGATGATTGACGCTACGGATCATGTCGGAAGTCTCTTGCGTGGAAAGGCCTTCGATTGGATATTCTTCGGCAAGCGACCAAAGAGAATCGCCAGGCTGAACGCGAATGGTCTCGTAGGTAAGGTTGGAAACGGACTCGGCATACGCGGCGTGACGAGCGCTAAAGACCGACATAGCGAGGACAAAGAAGAGCGTAAGCGCAACGGCGACGGCGACAATCGTCGGAACCTTCGGGGCAACGCGGGCCGGCGCGACTACAGCCTGCTGATTCCGCGCAGGCTTTACGGTCAAAGGCTGAAAGCCGGAGCGGCCACCCTGAACAACCGTAAAAGTGGGTTCTGCAGGCGTCTCGAGCTTAAGGGCGAGGTTTCCCTGGACCATATTCGTTGCGTTCATCATGTTCTCCTCTCGCGTGTTTTGCTGAGAACAGTTTTATCAAGCCGCGCGGACAAAAATGTCTAGCGCGAGAACGAATGTTCGGTTATTATTATCTTCGAACAGTTGTTCCTGTCAAGCAAAATTCGAACATTTGTTTGACATGGGTAGAGAGGATGCCCTGATGGCTCGCAAAATTACCAAGCGTCAGCAGCAAATTTACGACTTCATCAAGGAATATCAGCAGGAGAAGGGTTATCCGCCCAGCGTGCGCGAGATGGCTTCTGCCGTGGGCCTTTCCTCCCCCAGCACCGTGCACGCCCATCTCTCTGCCCTGGAGGCGCGCGGGCTACTCAAGCGCGATGCCACCAAACCGCGCGCCCTGGAACTCTTTAACGAGGATGGTTCCTCTGTCTCAATTTCCAAATCTGACGAGCCCACCGCACCTCGCGGAACGGTCTCGCTACCGCTCGTTGGTCGCGTCGCGGCTGGGATTCCCATTCTGGCAGAGCAGAATATCGAAGACACGTTTACTATCCCGACCGAAATCGCCACTGATCAGGGTTCCTTTATCCTTGAGGTGCATGGGAGCTCAATGATCAATGTCGGCATCTTCAATGGCGATTACATCATCGTCCGTGAACAAAAGAGTGCCATGAACGGCGAAATTGTCGTGGCCATGATTGATGGTTCGGCGACCGTCAAGACGTTCTACAAGGAGCAGGGGCGTGTGCGCTTGCAGCCCGAGAACGACACTATGGAACCTATCTATGCAACGAATCCCGTTATCCTGGGCAAAGTCGTCGGCTTGATGCGCCGGTTCTCGTAATGCAAAAACGCATAACCATCTTTGATACCGTCCGCGGGTTTACGATGATTTCTATGGCAGGTTTTCACGCTTGCTATGATCTCGCCTACCTGTACGGCTGGGATATGCCTTGGTTTACCCAGACTGTCTTTCAAGACGTCTGGCGAGTCAGCATCAGCTGGGTATTTTTGTTTATCGCGGGTTGGATGTGCACGCTCTCACGCAACAATGCCAAACGAGCGGCTAAGTACGCTGCCGCAGCTTTGGTCGTCTGGATCGCAACAACGCTCGTATCGGTCGACGATTCAGTGAACTTTGGCATCATTTATTGCATGGCGGTGTGCACCGCGGTGGTTGCGTTCACCCGTCCGTTACTCCAAAAATTACCGGGCTCATGGGGCATCGCAGCGTGCCTTGTTCTTTTTGCCCTAACCTGGGGCATTCCAAAGGCGGTCTACCCACTCCCCTACCTGGCATGGCTTGGATTCCCAGGCCCGGGTTTTGTTTCGGGAGATTACTATCCGCTCATACCGTTTGTCTTTATGTACCTTACCGGCTTTTTTGCTGCCCAGGCAGCACAAGCATCAAGTCTCGAAGCGCCAGCATGGGCATACGCCAATCCTATCCCGGCGCTCGCAGTCCTGGGTCGGCATGCCTTACCGTTCTACCTGCTCCATCAGCCAGTCATTCTAGGCGTGCTAGAAATCGTTTATTCCGTACGATAGCGCTCGAGCCGCGGTGCAATACGAGCCGGCAACTTCGCCACAATGCGAACGCCGTCCTCGAGATATTCCTCATGCAGAAGGGTTCCCTGCTCATGCACCAGCGTGATGAGAGCGCCCTCGCGATACGGGATATCAGCGGAGAGCAACACATCGGTGGCAGCTGCCTCGCGAGCAATCCGGTCGACGAGATCGTCGAGCCCCTCGCCCGTTTGGGCCGAGAACAGAACGGCCTCCGGATAGCGACGACGGAAACTCAATCGATCGACGCTATCGAGAAGATCGATTTTATTGAACACCGTAAGCGTTAAACGCTCTCCGGCGCCGATCTCATCAAGCACGCGGTCGACAGCCTCCAGCTGCCGCTCATAGTCCTCGTCAGACGCATCTACGACTTTGAGAATTAGATCGGCACCCAAAACCTCGGACAGCGTCGATTTAAAGGCATCGACCAGACCATGCGGCAGCTTTTGAATAAAGCCGACGGTATCGGTAATCGTCATGCCGCGACCGCCGGGCAGACGATACGAACGCGTCGTCGGGTCGAGCGTAGCAAACAGCTTGTCCTGCGAAAGTACCGTAGAGCCGGTCAGACGATTGAGCAACGTCGATTTACCGGCATTGGTATAACCGGCTAACGCGACGCGAAACGCCGGTGACTCAATGCGGTTCTTGGATTGAACATCGCGACGCTGTTCAACCTGCTTGAGCTCACGACGAAGCGCAGCGATCTTATTACGAATGAGGCGACGGTCGACCTCAAGCTGACTTTCGCCCTGACCAAAACGTGAGCCGATGCCGCCGCGCGTCTGCTCCTTGGCGAGATGGCTCCACATGCCACGCAGGCGAGGCAACAAATATTGAAGCTGTGCCAGCTGTACCTGCAGGCGTCCCTCACGCGTCTGAGCATGCAGGCCAAAGATATCCAGGATCAGTGCTGTACGATCGATAATCTTTACCGGCTCGCCCACGGCTTTCTCCAAATAGGATTGCTGCGAGGGGGTCAGGTCGTCGTCAAAAATAACGACATCGGCATCCATGCGATGCACCAGGCCGCACAGCTCTTCAACCTTACCGGAACCGATAAACGATTTAGGATACGGCTTTACCAAACGCTGCGATAAGCGTGCCACGCACTGGGCACCAGCTGTGTGGGCAAGACGCTCCAGCTCATCAAGCGAGCGATCGAGCGGCCATGCATTGTCGCGCCACTCAACACCAACTAAAATGGCACGCTCGGGCTCGGGTGCCGTGGGAACAAGGGGGAAACGGGCCATTAGGCAGCCTCAATACGATGCAGGATATCCTCAACGACCTCATCGATCGTACATTCATCCATATCAAACCACACGATACGGTCATCGCGCTTAAACCACGAAAGCTGACGCTTGGCATAACGACGCGAACGCATCTTAATGAGTTCGCGAGCCTCATCCATGCTTATCACGCCATTGAAAGCATCGATGATCTCTTTATAGCCAATTGCCTGCATCGACGTCAGGGCATCACCCAGCCCCTGGCCCATAAGACCGCGGACCTCATCGACAAGACCCTGCTCAAACATCAGATCGACGCGCAGGTTAATGCGCTCGTAGAGCACCTCGCGATTACGCGTCAGACCAAACCATAGGGCATGATAATGCTCGTGCGGAACACTAAACTGCGACTTTTGCTGTGCATAGGAGATACCATCATCATGCATCTCGAGCGCACGAATCACACGGCGCACGTTATGGGGATGAATAACAGCAGCCGATTCTGGATCGCGCTCGGCAAGCAAGGCATGCAGTTCTTCCTCGCCAATACGCTCGGCAAGCTCCTGATAGCCCGCACGACGATCGTCCTCAAGTTCACCCGAGGGAAAGTCCATCTCATCGAGGGCGGCCTTGAGATACAGCCCCGTACCTCCGCAAAAAACCGGCAGGCAACCCGAACCAAGGAGACGTTCAACATGCGCGCGAGCGTCAGCCTGATAAAGCGCAGCAGAATATGCCACACCCGGCTCTACAATGTCAACGAGACGCAGCGGCGCCGTGCACTCATCGGGCGCCATCTTTGCGGTACCGATGTCCATGCCGCGATAGATTTGCATCGCATCGCACGACAGCACTTCGGACGAAAGACGAGCTGCCAAACGGTCGGCAACATCACTCTTACCAACCGCCGTCGGACCGACGATCGCAACGGCGGAAAGACCTGCCCCGGGAGCAACCATTAGCGCGGCTCGCCCACAACGGAGCCGGACAAATACCAGGTCTTGGCAATGTCAACGTCAACATCAACGATCTTGCCAACAAGCTGATCGATACTGTACCCCTCGGGGATAGGCGCATGCACGGTCTGATTCTTGGGACTCTTGCCCAGCAGGACCGCGTCGTTCTTTTTACTCGTTCCCTCAATGAGCGCCGGAACCACAGTATGAAGCTCACCCTGGTTATACTCGTGTGCCGTGGTCTCGATAACCTTAACCAGGCGGTTGAAACGCTCGAGAATAACCTCATGCGGCGTAGGATCGTCAATCTCGGCGGCCGGGGTACCGGCACGCTTGGAATAGATGAAGGTATAGGCCTGAGCATAGCGGACCGTCTCGGCAAGCGAGAGCGTCTGCTCAAAGTCTTCTTCAGTCTCGCCCGGGAAGCCAACGATAATGTCGGTCGAGAGCGCGATATCGGGCATGCGGTTGCGAATGCGATCGACCAGGCTCAGATAGTCCTCGCGTGTATAACGGCGATTCATCTCTTTGAGGATCCGCGTCGAACCTGACTGGACGGCCAGGTGAAGCTGCGGCATAACGGCAGGCGTCTCGGCCATGGCGTCGATGGTCTCGGGCAGCAGATCCTTGGGATGCGAAGACGTAAAGAAGATGCGCTCCACGCCCGTATCGCCCACGGCACGCAGCAAATCGGCAAAACGCGGCTTGCCAAACAGATCGCGACCATATGAGTTAACGTTTTGGCCCAACAGCGTAATCTCACGCACGCCCTGGCGTACCAAACCGGTCACCTCGTCGACAATCTCCTCGAAGGGGCGGCTCTTTTCGCGACCACGCACGTACGGCACGATGCAATAGGTGCAGAAATTATTGCAGCCCGTCATGATGGGCACCCAGGCGTGATACTGAGTCTCGCGATGCCACGGCATGCTCATTGCATCCGTATCCTCATGCTCATTGGTACGGATATGACGCTTGCCATCAAGGAACGCCTCGGCAATGAGCTCGGCCACATGCGCGATGGAATGCGTGCCAAAGATGACATTGACGTTATCGACGTTGGTGAGCAGGCCCTCGCCATCGCGCTGCGCGATGCAGCCACCAACGGCAACCACGCGCTTGCCCGAAGGCGAAGACGGCAGGCTTTTGCAGGAATTGCACTGACCGTACAGGCGAGTATCGGCGGCCTCGCGCACGCAGCACGTCATGAAGACAACGATATCGGCATGCGCGGGATCGAGCGCCATGAGGCAGCCATACGAATCAAGCAGACCGCTCACGCGCTCGGAATCGTGCTGATTCATCTGGCAGCCAAAGGTGCGGATAAAGTAGGTTTTACCGGCAAGAATATCGCGTACGGAACGCTGGTCCATGTGCATAAGTCCTAACGATGGGGAGCAAAACGAGGCAATCAGAAGCTATGCCACAGGCTTAACATCATCCATGACGACGTTATCCATAGCAGCTCGATTGATCTGGTGAACGTAGATAGAAAGGCGGATGGCCGTGCGCGACTCCCCGTTAATGAGGATGTCGGAGAACACGGGCGCGCAGGAAATATCAAAACCGGTTGGAATCAAAAAACCGCGCGCGATAGCAACGGCCTTAATGGCCTGGTTGACGGCACCGGCGCCGACACACTGGATGTTGACGGGTACACCATCCTTGACCATGCCGGCGATGGCGCCGGCAACGGACGCGGGCGATGATTTGCTTGATACCTTCAGGCAATCCATGAAGAAACTCCTGCATTTAAAAGTACGTTTTAACTGCAATAACTGTATCGTACCGAGTGGACTCGGTAAAGGCACTATTCCTCTTTGGCAAGATCAAAGGTCACGGTGATTCGATCACGCGAAACACGAATCTTTGGGTCGCCGCAAAGGTTGAGATAGTACCGGGCAGCAAGGTCATTAAAGTCGCGCTCCACAGCACGCGAAAACTGTGCAATGTCATCCTTGGCAATGCGTAGCCCGCGACGATCCTTCGCGAGATCGACAGGAGCCGGCGCAGGCGAGGACGAATCACGCTCGCGCAGCAGACGCGCGGCCACACCGCGAACGGGCTTAATCTGCCCCGCCAAAATGCGATGGGCCGTGCGCTCGGACATCTCAAGACCCAAACCCGAACAGATACGGATAAAGTCCTCGGCATCAGAAGCAAGGCCTAAACGATCGACAACCGGAAGCTCGCTCTCGTCATCAATGAACAGGAGACGAGACGTATCAAGCCGGCTTGACGCCTGAGCATAAAGGGTCGCGGCAATCTCAGACGGAGAACCAAGATAGACATCGCAACCACGCAACTCCTCGAGCGCAAACTCACATGCAGCGCGAATAATATTATGCGGACCGCGAGCACAGACATAACGTCCGTCCTCATCCTTGACGGCCTGGGGCCAGCTGGACTGATCGGCACGCTCACTGAGGCGGTCGGCCGCGACGCTCACCTTAAAGGCTGAACCAAGATCGACACCGGACGTGACCACACGGGCCTCATCGGTGTTCTGTTTGATCGAAAACAATGCCATGCCACGACCGTGAACGCCCCAACGGTCCATCTTCATGCTCTCGAGCTTGGAGGTAACGCGGGCATCAAAGATTCGCTCTTGCATATCCTGCGGAACGCCCGAACCGTTATCCAGAAAGACAAGCGTGCGGACGCCGTCTTCCTTGGTCGTGGCGAGATAGACCTTGTCGGCGCCGGCATCGCGAGCATTACGGAGCATTTCGATGACGATGTCCTCGACATGCTGAATGTCGTGCTTAGCCTGGCGCCGCTCGGCCTCCGAAACGCGGAGGCGGACATACCCCTCGCCAAGGTTCTCCTCGACGCGAAGGTTGCCCTCCCCCGACATCGACGCGATAAATGAGATGAGCTCGTTCGCGTCGCTCATGTTATTTAGCGATATCGACAGCGCGGCTCTCGCGAATCACGACGACGCGCACCTGACCGGGATACTCCATCTCTTCCTCGATCTGATGGGCGATATCGTGAGCCAGGACCGTGGACTGGGCATCGGAGATCTTGTCCGGCTGGACCATGACGTGGACCTCGCGACCGGCCTGCATGGCATAGGTACGCTCGACGCCGTCATGGGAGTTGGCGATCTCCTCGAGCTTCTCAAGACGCTTGATGTAGTTCTCGGCAGACTCGCGACGGGCACCGGGGCGAGAAGCAGAGACAGCATCGGCGGCCTGCACCAGGACATCGAGCACCGTGTTGGGGTCGACATCGGCATGGTGAGCCTCAATAGCGTGGACGATAACGGGCTTCTCGCCATAACGGCGGGCAAGCTCGGCGCCGATGACGGCATGCGGGCCCTCGACGTCGTGGTCGATTGCCTTGCCCAGGTCATGAAGCAGGCCGGCGCGCTTGGCGGTCACAACGTCCAGGCCAAGCTCGGAAGCCATCACGCCGCACAGATCAGAGACCTCGAGGGAATGCTGAAGCACGTTCTGACCAAACGAGGTACGGTAGCGCAGGGCACCAAGGGTCTTGACGATCTCGGGGTGCAGATCGTGGATGCCGGTATCGAAGGCAGCCTGCTCGCCAGCCTCGCGCACGCGCTGCTGAACCAGGTCGGCGGCCTTGTGATACATCTCCTCGATACGGGCAGGGTGAATGCGGCCGTCGGCGATGAGGTTCTCGAGGGCGACACGGGCGGTCTCACGACGGACCGGGTCGAAGCTCGAAAGAACGACGGTCTCGGGCGTGTCGTCGATCACGAGGTTGACGCCGGAAACCTGCTCGAAGGTCCGGATGTTGCGACCCTCGCGACCGATGATACGGCCCTTGAGGTCATCAGAGGGAATGTGCACGGAGGTAACGGTGACCTCGGCAGTGTGATCGGCAGCGCAGCGCTGAATCGCCAGAGACAGAATCTCCTGGGCGGTCTTGTGGCACTCGGCGCGAACCTGCTGCTCGGACTCGCGAATGATCGTGGCGGCCTCGTGGGTGACCTCGCCGCGAACCTTATCGAGGAGCTCCTTGTGGGCGTCCTCGCGGGTAAGGTCGGCGATACGCTCGAGCTCGGAGGTCTGCTTTGCGCAGAGCTCCTCGAGCTCACGGGAGCGCTTCTCGACCTGACCGGCCTGGCTGGACAGCTGATGCTCGCGCTTGTCGAGCGCGTCGTTGCGGCGATCGAGGGATTCCTCGCGCTGCATCACGCGGTTCTCGAGCGTACGAATCTCGTTCTTACGCTGCTTGTCCTCGGCCTCAGCGGCCTGCTTGTTCTTGATGATCTCCTCTTTAGCCTCGAGCAGAGCCTCTTTTTTGAGGGTCTCGGCCTGACGCTTAGCATCACCGATCAGGGACTCAGCCTGTGCGTGTGCCGACTGGATTTTTTCGTCGGCCTCGTGAAGACTACCCTGCTTGGCGGTGCGCATGTAGGCAATGGCGGCGATGGCACCCAAAATGATGCCAACGAGCGCTGCGATGATAGGCATGCTCACTCCTTTTTATGGATTCGTTACACAACAAAGCGAACCGTCCTTACGAACGGCTCGCGACATTTGAGTAATATGGGCGCAGCTTATGCGGGTCGGATACAGATAAACATATAAACAAACTCATCACAGATGAGCACATATCACAAAGCAAATGACAGTGTTTATCGTACGTTGAACCACAACAACTGTCAAATAAATGGCCCCAGCACGGCGGCTAAAACGCGGTGAACGGCAGGGCCACAAAACGCATACGCCTAAACCGCACATTCCTCACGTTCGGCATCGAGACGTGCCTTAACGGCATCGGCGGCGATGTGATACGAGAAGCCCTTGCCCATCAAAAACCGAACCAGTTTTTCGAATCCGCGCGTCTCTGGAACACGCCGCTTGGCGAGCAGGGCTGACGCACGCGCCAAATCGTCTTCGACGGCAAAATAATCCTCGGGATAACCGGGAATGTCATCGAGCACGACATGACGGTGCTTGAGCTCGGTCTCGATTTTACGCTGTCCCCAACCGCGCCGCTTGCGTTCCTCGATAAAGTACGAGCAAAAGCGGTTCTCGTCTAAAAAGCGATACTCGGTGGCGCGCTCGACGGCGAAATCGATCGCGGTCTGGCGAAAGCCGTAGCGTGCCAACTTGTCACGGACCTCACCCGTCGCATGGTCGCGTCGCGATAGCATCTCAGTCACCATGGTAAGTGCACATTTACGCTCGATGAGCTGCACCGCTTCACGAAAGTTATCCCAATCACAGGGAAGATCGGGGCGATTTTTGACATACAGGCGCGCAACCCGCACGGGAATCCAAATGGACCGCTCAAAACCGCCCTCAAGCTCACAATCGATATGTGCGCAAGGCTTTTTGGACGCATACCCGCTCGAGAACGAGGAGGCCGCCTTCTTATCGGGAAAGACGACCGTGGCCTCGGTCACCGTATACGACATGAGCGTAACCGCTACTCGTCGTCATCGAGCATGGCGGAACCATCGATGGCGTAAAGCTCGTCAAACTCCTCAGGCGCAGGCTGATCGGTCAGCTCGACCTCGGACGGAGCATCGTCATCAAACTCAAGCCCGCAGGCAAGGCGGACCTTATGCTCAATCTCGTCGGCGCAATCGGGGTGTTCGCGCAGGAACGCCTTGGCGGCCTCGCGACCGTTGCCGAGCTTGTCCTCGCCATAGGCAAACCAGGAGCCCATCTTCTTGCAAATGCCGCACTCGACAGCCATGTCCAGAATCGAGCCCTCCTTAGAGATGCCCGTACCGTACATGATGTCGAACTCAGCAGAACGGAACGGAGCTGCCACCTTGTTCTTAACGACCTTGGCGCGCACGCGGTTACCGATAACCTCATCCTTAAGCTTAATGCTGTCGATGCGGCGAATGTCGATACGCACCGAAGAGAAGAACTTAAGGGCGCGGCCGCCCGTCGTGGTCTCGGGGTTGCCGAACATGACGCCGATCTTCTCTCGCAGCTGGTTAATGAAGATGCATGTCGTGTTGGACTTGGACAGCGAGCCGGCGAGCTTGCGGAGCGCCTGACTCATCAGGCGAGCTTGCAATCCGACCGTGGTATCGCCGATCTCTCCCTCGATCTCGGCACGCGGGGTCAGCGCGGCGACGGAGTCGACGACGATGGCATCGATGGCGCCGGAACGCACGAGCATGTCAACAATCTCGAGCGCCTGCTCACCCGTATCAGGCTGGGAAATCAGTACCTCGTCGATATCCACGCCAATGCGCGCGGCATACGTGGGATCGAGCGCGTGCTCGGCATCGATAAATGCCACCACGCCACCCATTGCCTGGGCTTCGGCCAGGATCTCGAGCGAAAGCGTCGTCTTACCGGAGGACTCAGGACCGTAAATCTCGACGATACGGCCGCGCGGCACACCGCCGATACCCAGAGCGGCATCGAGTGCCAGAGCGCCCGTGGGGATGGCCTCAACCTCAAGCTCGGGGCCGCCGTCACCATACCTCATGATGGAGCCTTGACCGAACTTCTTCTCGATCTCGGCCTTGGTGGTGGCGATCATCTCATCGCGCTCTTTACCCGTCGTGCGAGCATGAACGGTACGTACGGGACCTGAATTCTTGGCCATGAATAGCCCTCCTCTTAACAACCTGCATCGATAATAAACGAACGGCTGTTCGTGGTCAACCGTTCAGGCCAATCATATGCAGGCAGTCTTTCCAAAACCCAACCAAACGCCGACCAAACACTGACCAAATGCTTGACCACAAAGGGGCAAATAAGAACAAGAAAGGCAAAAATACACCTATGGCCAGCGCAAACGCTAAATTCGTCAGGGGTCCCTATCTCCACAATTAAGGGGCCCGAAGGCCCCTTAAAACACGTCTATTCCATAGAGTTAAGCACAAGGGCAATGCGTCCCAATGCCTCCGCGACCGCATGGGCACGAACACACGAACGGTCGCCCTCATAGTGGCAGCGCACAGAGTCCACGACCGGCA
Source organism: uncultured Collinsella sp. (assembly GCA_959605475.1). Classification (GTDB taxonomy): domain Bacteria; phylum Actinomycetota; class Coriobacteriia; order Coriobacteriales; family Coriobacteriaceae; genus Collinsella. Next base: position 18,066 of record CAUHFS010000032.1, read on the forward strand.
CTTCCCCATCAGCCGCGCGATACGCCCAGCCAATATAGAAAGTGCCAGCCGGATCGTCCTCAGTGCCGCCGCCGGGGCCGGCATAACCCGTTGCGCTCACTGCAATATCGCTCTGGTACAGCTCCAGCGAACGCGCCGCCATCTCGCGCGCGGTCTGATGCGACACCGCGGTATAGCGGTCGAGCGTCTCCTGATCAACACCCAAAACGCGATGCTTGATCTCATCGCAGTAGGTCACCGCACCGCCACGCAGCACCGCCGAGGCGCCCGGGATATCGGCAATCGTCGAGGCAATCATACCTGCTGTCAGCGACTCAGCCGTCGAAACCGTCACGCCCCGAACGCTCGCGCGCTCGACAATATGACGCGCCAGCTCCTCGTTATGTGCGGAAATCTGCTCAAAAGAGTCCGTCATACCCACAAGAACCTAGACCGAAAAGACGATCTTGCGGCAGTTCCAGAAGTACTGGGCGCCCGAGATAACGGTCAGGACAACGGCAACGGCGTACAGGAAGCGCGACACCGAGTAGATGCCGAGCGTCAGCGCCAGCGGGCCATGGTGCAAGCCGGCCATCGCAAAGACGCACAGGTAACCGCAGATGGAGACCATCGTGGTCGCCGTCTTGTACTTGCCAAGCTTATCGGCGGCAACGACCACGCCGGCGGCACTCGCAACCATGCGCAGGGCGCTTACCAACAGCTCGCGGAACAAGATGATGAACACGGACCAAACCGACACGGCGCCAAAGTCCAAGAACAGCAGCAAGGCCGAGAACACGAGCAGCTTGTCGGCAATGGGGTCCAAGAATTTACCGAAGTCGGTAATCTCATTGCGCGAACGCGCCAGATAACCGTCGACCTTATCGGTGCACGACAGGATAACATACAGAATGAAGGCTGCAGCGGCGAGCGGGCCGTCGAAGGTGCTCCAATCTGTACCGGCAACACTCGTGTGAGAAAGCGCCGACACGATCATGAACACCGGGATAAAGACGATGCGCACACACGTCACGATGTTGGCGGGCGTCCAAACACTCGTCAGTTCCTTATTGCTCTCGTTTGCCACGATGCTCTCCTACTCCACAACATGGCCGATAAGCTCATAGCAGAAGCTATCGGTAAACTCGACCGTCAGAATATCGCCCACGGACGCCTCGCTGGCGTCCAAGTGCACCGCGCCATCGGAATCGGGCGCCTGGAACCAAGCATGGCCGATCAGCTCGGCGCCGTCCTCGGTCTCCTCGATGCCGTCGACGATCACCTGGGCGCGCTCGCCCACATGTGCGGCGGTGGCGGCAAAACCGAGCGACTCGGCCAGGTCCATGGCCTCCTGGGCGCGCTCGAGCTTGACCTCCTCATCGACCTGACCCTCCATCTTAGCGGCCAGGCTGCCCTCCTCCTGCGAGTAGGCAAAGACGCTCGTGTAGTCAAAGCCGACGGTGTCCATAAAGTCGATAAGGTCGCGGAACTCGTCGTCGGTCTCGGTCGGGAAGCCGACCATGGCTGTGGAACGGATCACAATGCCGGGGATACGCTCACGCAGATCACGGAACAGGTCCTCGAGCTCCTGGCGCGAACCAGAACGGCGCATAGCCTTGAGGATGCGCGCGTCGCAGTGCTGCACGGGGATATCGATATAAGGCAGCACCTCGGGCGTATCGCGAATCGTATCGATAAGCTCGTCGGTCATGCCCTCGGGCTGCAGATAGAGCACGCGGACCCAGACGTTGTGCGGGCGCACGGCCTCGGCGACGGCATGCAGCAGCTGCGCCAGATTGCGCGGCGAGCCATCGGTGACGTCTTCGTCGGCAAAGTCGGTGCCCCAAATACCCGTGTCCTGGCCGATCAGCACGATCTCGCGCACACCGCCGGCAACCAGGTCGCGTACCTCGGAGATAATGCTCTCGGCATTGCGCGAGTGATAACGACCGCGGATATACGGGATCATGCAGAAGCTACAGAAGCGGTTGCAGCCATCGGAGATCTTGACGTAGGCGACAGCGCCCTCGACGGTGCGCTTGACCTGCGGAATATAGGCGGCAATCTCGCGCTCGACGCCCAGCACGCCATCGATGACCGCCACGATGCCATCCTCCTCGTCGGCCTTCACAAAGGCAGCGACCTCGGGCAGCTCATCGGGCAGATCGTCGCCATAGCGCGACGGCACACAGCCGCACATGACGATGGGGCAAGAACGAACGCCGTCCTGAACCTCGTTGGCGAGCTCGAGCGTGGTCTCGATGCTCTCGGACGTTGCGGAGGCGAGGAACGAGCATGTATTGACGATGGCGATATCGGCATCCTGCGGGTCGAATGCCTCCTCGTAGCCCGCGGCGGTCAAAAGAGAACGCATGCGGTCGGTGTCAACCTCGTTCTTAGCGCACCCGAGGGTGATGTAGAGCACGGAGCCCAACGGTGTATCCATGTTGGAGAGCAGTCCTTTCGAATGATATTAGCGGTAGTTGGTGAACTGCAGCGGCTGGCCGTAGTCCTGGTCGCGCAGGAACTGGATCACGGTCTGCAACGCGTCCTTCGAAGCAGAGGAAACACGCAGCTTGTCGGCCTCGATAGTCACCTTGACCTTGAGCTTTTGGTCCTTGATGTCCTTGTTGATCTTCTTGGCGGTCGTCTGGTCGATACCCTCGACGATATGGCCGAGCACGCGCACGGTGCCGCCCGATGCCGCCTGCGGAGCATCCCACGAGACAGCCTTGAGGTCGATGCCGCGCTTGATGAGCTTGGAGCTCAGCACGTCGATAATCTGCTTGGAGACAAAGTCGGCCGGGGCGTTGATCGTAAAGAGCTTGTCGCCCTTCGAAAGCTCGATCGTGGCGCCGGAATCCTTCAGGTCATAGCGCTGGGAAATCTCACGCGTGGTTTGCTGGAAGGCGTTGTCGACCTCTTGCATGTTGACCTCGGACACGACGTCGAAGCTGGAATCTTTAGCCATGATGTTTCCTTTCGCGTACGAGCGGCTTAGTAGCTATCGTACGAATAGTCGGTAGAATCGGTGGGCGTCTGGCCGTCAGTTGCGGTATCGGCGCCATCCGTGGACTGGGCATCGGTGCCGTCGGTGGTGTCGGCACCATCAGAACTTTCACCATTCTCGGAACCAGTCGTCTCCTTCTTGGGAACGGTGATCGTCACACGCGCCACGCCCGAGGTCTTGGTATCGTAACGGACCTTTTCGCCGTTCTTGGTAACGGTGACATCGGAAGGCTTGGACGTGGTGATCTCGATCGAGGACTCAGGCGTGTACTCCTGCTCAAAGGGGCCAGTCGCCTGGGCGCCATAGACCGACTTGCCATCGACCTTGACCTCAATCCAGGCGGTCTTTCCCTTGGCAACGGAGACCTTGACCTTCGTTACCTCGTTTTCTTCCTTTTTAGCCGTCGTCTTGGTGGCGTCCGAATCGGTCGACTCATCCGTCGCCTCATCGGTGTCTTCGTCCTCGTCGACCGTTTCGGTCTTCTTAGAAGACTTCTTGGGCGTCGTCTTGGTAGCAGTGGGCGTCTCGGGCGTGGTCTCGGGCGTCGAAGATGCGCAGCCGCGCAGAAGTACCACGATGAGCACGATCAGCAGCAACGCCACGGCACCGATGCCGGCGTAGACGATACGCGGATCGAGACCGTTGTTTTGAGGAGTACGGGAACCGCCGCGTCCACGACTGGAACTGCTGCGGCCGCCTCCCTGAGGCATACGACCACGATTGCTGTCGGAACGGCCGCGATAGCCACCCTGGCCCTGAAGGCTGCGCTGACCCGAGCGGGGCGCAAGTTCACCGCGGCCTTGATAGCCACGCTGGCCCGCACGCGGAGCCGAAGAGCGCTGGCCATACGGCTGTGATTGAGAGCGAAGACGCGGCGTCACCTGCGTGGCATCGGCGTCCGCATAGCCACTGCGAGAACGTCCGGTGGAGATACCACGGTGACCGCGATCGGAATAGCCGCCGTCGCCGTAGCCGGCACGAGGGTCACGCGCCACGCCGCGGGCAGCGGGAAGTGCACGGTCCTCGGGCATCGGCGTACTGCGGAACCGGTCACGCTGTGAGCGAATCTCCTCGCCCGAACCCGTCTCGGTAATATAGCCAGCCTGCTGCGGACGCTGACCATAACGCGTTGAGCGACCACCCTGAACCATCAAGAAGCGCCCATTATCCACCGAGGAACGTGAATTGACATAGCCGGCGGCGTCCTGAAAACGACCGCCCTGCTGCGACGTCTCGCGCTCGTATGCCATCAGCTCGTCAAAGTAGGCATTGACGACCTCGCGCGGATTGAGGCCCAAAAAGCGAGCATAGCTCGAAATCATGCCCTGCGCATAGCCGCGCGGCGGCATCGAAGCAAAGTTACCGGTCTCGAAAAACTCGATGATCTGCGGCCTGATTTTGATGGTGTTGGCGACCTGCTGAATGGAAAGGCCCATTCGGCGACGCTGCTCGAGCAGCATGTCACCAAAGCGTGCAGCCATCAGAATCCTCCAAACTCACGATCTTCACGTGCCATCTCGGCGTCGACAGATTCCAGCGCGGCAAGCCCCTCCTCGTCCAACAGGACCTCGCGCGGCTTGGAACCGTCGGGCGGGCCGACGACACCCTTTTCTTCCAGCATGTCCATAATACGCCCGGCACGCGCATAGCCAACCTTCAGACGACGTTGCAGGCCAGATGTGGAGCCAAGCTGCGATTCCACCACAATATGGGCGGCTTCCCAAATGAGCGGATCATCGTCTTGCGGCTCGGCTACTCCGGTGCGGACAATGCCGCCGCCACCCGCCATGGACATGGAAGCGGGCGCCACGGCAGACAGGATCTCCTCGTGGTAGTCGGGCTCACTCTGCGACTTGACGAACTCGACAATCTCGTTGATCTCATCATCCGAGACAAAGCAGCCCTGGATACGGCGGGGCTTGCCCCAGTCGACCTTGGAGAACAACATGTCGCCCAAACCGGTGAGCTTCTCGGCGCCCATCTGGTCGATGATGACGCGCGAGTCGATGCCCGTGGCGACGTTAAAGGCGATACGGTTGGTGATGTTGGCCTTAATGAGGCCCGTCACCACGTTGGAGCTGGGGCGCTGCGTGGCAACGATAAGGTGAATACCGGCGGCACGGCCCAGCTGTGCAATACGCACGATCGAGGCCTCGACATCCTTACCGGCGACCATCATCAGGTCAGAGAGCTCGTCAATGATAATGACAAGGTAGGGCATCTTTTGCGGCGGATTGTCGTAATGCTCAAACTCGCCAGCAGCCTGCTTTTCGTTGTAGGTCGAGATCTTACGCACGTTGAGACGCTCGAAGACCTTCAGGCGACGCTCCATCTCGGACACAGCCCATTGCAGAGCGCTCGCGGCCTGCTTGGGCTCGGTCACCACGGGCACATAGAGATGCGGCAGACCGTTATAGCCCGCAAGCTCGACGCGCTTGGGGTCGACCATGATCAGGCGAACGTCCTCGGGAAGGGCGCGCATGAGCAAGGTCGTGATGATGGAGTTGATCATCACCGACTTACCAGAACCGGTCGTACCGGCAATCAACAGGTGAGGCATCTTGGCGAGGTCGGCGACAACCGGCGTGCCCTCGGCGTCGCGGCCGATGGCGAGCTCGAGCGGACCGCCCTTCACATAGGGCAGCACGTCGCCCAGATTGACGTTCTGGCGCTTGCGGTTGGGAATCTCGATACCAACGAGAGAGGTGCCGGGGATCGGGGCAAAGATACGAACCGACTGGGCGGCGAGCGAAAGCGCAATATCGTCCTCGAGGCTCGAAATCTTGCTCACGCGCTCGCCCTCGCCAGGTTGCAGCTTAAAGGTCGTCACCGTGGGGCCGGCGATCCAGCCGACCACGCGGGCACTGCGGCCAAACTCAAGCAAGGTGGATTGCAGTGACTCAGCGGTCTGCTCCAGCTCCTTATCCGAAGACGCGGCAGAAGCCGACTGCGGGTTGGCATGTAGGATTTCGAGCGGCGGAAGCTTGAGGCCGTCCTCTTCTTCGCCCTCGTTATCTGCGGCGCCGCCGTCCGCTCCCCCATCACGAGCCGCAGCCGATTCGACAGCACTCGTGGCAGGCGCATCGGCAACCTTGGGATGCTTTAAGAAGTCGGGAATCTGAGGTGCGGCCGAAACAGGGTTCACGGCAAACGGCGGCTCGGACTCGTCAACCTTGTCCGGATCGTCCTCCATCGAAAGCTGTCCAGTGACCTGACCGCGCTTGGCGTGGCGACGCGGCAGCAAGGTTGTCTTGGCGGTCTCGAGCGGAGCCTCGTCGTCCTCGTCGTCACCCTCGGTGAGCTCAATCTCGCTATCGGACCAAGACGGGTCGGGCTCGCTTGTGTTGAGCTTGGGCGCAGCCTTGCCCTTCTTGGCATGGCGGCGCGGCAGCAGCGTGGTCTTGGCGCGCTCGGCTTCAACCGACTCGGATACGACGACAAATGGGTCATCGTCCTCGTCGTCATCCAAAACCGGGTCGACATCGCCACCCATGACCGTGGTCACCGCGGCGTCAGTCCCCTTCTGGCGCAGAATGCTCAGGTGCGGACGAGCGACGCCGGGAACAGACAGGGCCTCTTCATCGCCCCACGGGCTGGCGTTGACATCGGCACGACGGCGTTCGGCAAAATCTGCCGCACGATCGCGGGCAGAGCGCAGCACACCGCCCACCGAAAAGCCAATGATGACAAAACCAACGACGGCCAGACCCAACAGGACCACCATCGCGACAGGCTTACCCAGGGCATTCTGCAGCGCACTCGCAATAAACGCACCAATGTAGCCACCCGACACGGAAAGGTTCTGCGGCGTAAACATAAGGTCGCACGAATCGCTCGTGGCCGGCACCATCAGCGAAAGAATGGAGACGACGGCGATAAAGACCACGGCGCCGCCCGCGACAGAGCGCACGTTGAGCGGCGAGTCCTCACCCAAAAAGAGCGTGGCGGCAAACAGCAAGATGACGATCGGCAGCACGTAGGCGCCCAGGCCAAAGCCCAGGTGATAGAACCCGGCAACAGCAGCCGTCACGGGCGCTGTTGCCGGTGAGATCACGGCAATGAAGGACGCGATCGCCAAAACGGCGATGACCACACCGGCGATATCGCGATTGGCCGAAGGCTCGACCAGGGGCTCAAACTCATCAAACTCGGACTCGTGGCCCTTATTGGCACGCAGATGGGAACCGGCACCCTTAGCAGATGCCGGTTGGTTATTGGCCTTATTGCCTTTGGCGTTTTGTGCAGATCCGCGCGCCAAACTAAACCTCCATGACGACCGGGATGATCATCGGACGGGTGCGCGTACGGCTCCAGATAAAGTTAGAGAGCGAATCGCGCACGGCCTTGCGAATGGCATCGGAACCGCTGCTGGTAAAGCTGAACTTACCCTTCTCGATCGTCTTCATAATGGACGCGGAGGCATCCTCGGAGAACTGGTCGTCGATGGCAAACGAAACGCCGCGGCCCGAGAACTCGATGGCCTCGATCTTCTTGTGTTTGAGAGAGACGATGGCAACGGCCGTGACCATACCGTCGTTGGCGAGCTTCTGGCGATCGCGCAGGACGATGGGGTCGGTATCGCCGATACGCAGGCCGTCGACGTAAACGACGCCGGACTCGACGGGCGTACCGCGCTTGACGATACCACCGCGCATCTCGAGCGTGTCGCCGTTATCGAGGATAAAGATATGATCGTCCTTGATGCCCATCTTGCGGGCCAGCTGGGCATGGGCGCGCAGATGCACGGCCTCACCGTGAACCGGCATAAAGTACGTGGGCTTGGCCATGGCCATCAGGAGCTTGAGCTCCTCCTGGCTACCGTGACCCGAGACGTGGACGAGAGCGCGGTTCTTATCCCACACGTCGCAGCCGAGCTTGGCCAGGCTGTTGACGACCTGCTGGACGGCCTTCTCGTTGCCAGGAACGGGAGTTGCCGAGAGGATAACGGTATCGCCCTCGTGGATGGAGAGCGTCTTGTGCTCGCCATTGGCCATGCGGGACAGGGCCGACAGCGGCTCGCCCTGCGAACCAGTGCACATGACGACGATCTTGTCGTCAGGAAGATTATCACTATCGAAGGCATCGATGATATCGGCATCATCGATGTTGAGATAACCGAGCTCGCGCGCCACGCGGGTGTTCGTGAGCATGGAGCGACCGGTCACAACGACCTTACGGCCGCACTTGCGGGCGGCATCGCAGATCTGCTGCAAACGATGGATGTGGCTCGAGAACGATGCGACGAACACGCGACCCGGGGCGTTCTTGATGGCGTGCAGCAGGTTGGGACCAACCTCGGCCTCGGACTTGGTAAAGCCGGGAACCGTGGCATTGGTGGAGTCGGAAAGCAGCAGGTCGATGCCCTGCTTGGCAAAGCGGCTGATAGCGGCATAGTCGGGCGTGACGCCATCGATGGGCGTCTGGTCGAGCTTAAAGTCGCCGGTGTGCATAACGGTGCCCTGATTGGTGCGGATGAACACGCCCAGAGCGCCCGGGATGGAGTGCGTCATCGAGAAGAAGTCGAGCGAGATGCCGCCGAGGTTGACATGGCTGCCGCCCTTGACCTCGCGGAACTTAGGCGCGCGGATGCGGAACTCGGAGAGCTTGCCCTCGATAAAACCGAGCGTCAGCTTGCTCGAGAAGATGGGCACCTTGTTGTTGAGGTCCTGCAGCAGGTACGGAAGCGAACCGGTGTGGTCCTCGTGGCCGTGAGTGACGATGATACCGCGGAGCTTCTCCTCGTTCTCCAGAACATAGGTGTAGTCGGGAAGCACCAGGTCGATACCAGGCTGGGAGTCATCCGGGAACATAAGACCGGCGTCGACGAGCACCATGTCGTCGCCGCACTCGAAGACCGTCATGTTCTTGCCGATGCCATCAAGGCCGCCGAGCGGGATGATCTTCAAGGGAGATGATTTTTTAGCTGCCATAGGTTAGTGTGGTTTCCTTTCTTCGAAACGGGTCTGGAACAACCGACGGGGCGCTTCTGGCAAACCGACCGCCGGGAACGTACAAACATGCATCACAGAGTCGATGCAATAACCACAGTATGATACCCATTTGCACAACAACAGACCACCCATGCATCAAAGCCCCATCTGAACCGGTCTATCCCGCCGGTCTGGTCTCAGCGGGCCCGGCACGGGCTAAGTTTCCTGCTCTACAGTCCTGCGCAAGACGGAAAGCACATTAAGTGCTTTCCTTTGCGTG
>CAUHFS010000033.1 GCA_959605475.1 uncultured Collinsella sp.
GATCAAATAGATGGGCCAATGGCGCTTGATGTACGAAAACACGCTGACTCCTTAGCGGGTCTGTCTACGAACGACGAATGACCTCGGTCACGACCTCGGACACCGTAGCGATATTGGTCGGATTGACGTTGTACGGCAGGTCATCCTCGGTGCGAGCGCAGGCAAGGCGCGGGCCGTCCACACCGGCGATCGTAAGGGCGCGACGGCTCGCCTCGAGCGCTGCGGATGCATCGGTTTTTGCATAGGGCATCTCGAACGCACCGCAATCGACGTGGAACGACTTACACACCTTGCTGACAAGATTCATGATGCGGCGATCGCCCTTAAACAGCTGCTGCTCGCCCTCGACCGTTACCACCGAAAGCCTGCCGGCGCCGATAGACTCGAGGTTGATGAAGAACACGCCGCGGAGCTTGTCACGATGCGAGGCCAAAAACGCCCTCATGCCGGCGCCGTCGCAATCGGACGCGCCCGTTGCGACGAACCAGATATCGTGGCCGAGCAGCTCATCGTCGCCCATGGAGGCAACGGCCGAGAGCATATCCTCGGCAGAAGCACCATCAGAGGAGGTGGCGCCGCCCTTCCAACCGTCGTCGTCATCCTCGAAGTTATCCCACGAGCCAATGCCGCGACCAGACTTCTTGGCATCGTAATCGTCTTCGACGCCCAGCCAGTCGCTCATGCTGTCCTGCTCGTTCTTCTTTTTGCGACCGAACAAGCCACCCAGGCCACGCTTCTGCGGCTTGGCGCCCGTCGAAGCAGGAGCCGAGATGGTCTCGAGCGGTTGTGCGCCCGAGGAGATGGGCATGGGGGTCGCGACCGGTGCCGATGTGGGCTCGGGGCCCTGCGCCGTCGCAAAGGGATCATTTGTCTGTGCCGAAGGATCGGGAAGATCGAACAGCGACGTGCGGGACGCGACGTTGGCCTGTTGCATCGAAGGCAGCGACGGATCGGGGACCGAGGCCAGCGGCGACGAAGAGGGCGCAGGCGCGGAGGCCGGATCGGGGATATTCATTTGCTGGCGCGGAGGCACCTGAGACGAAATCTGCGCCATGAGGGAGTCAACCGTCTCGTCCTGCGTGGGAGCGGCATTGGCCACCGTGGCACCGGGGTCGCTCGGCGCGGGCATGGTAAAGATCTGCGTAGAATAAGGCCTGGACTCATCCGTCTTGGGAGCCTCGCCAATCGCAGGGGGCTCCTGTTCCATAACAGGAGCCTCGACCTGCTCGGGTGCGCTGGCCTCAACGGAATCGGCCTCGTCGATAACCGAATCATCGGCGGCGTCCTGAGCACCATCGGAGATGGGAAGGGGCTCAGCAATTGCGGTGCCCTGCTTCTCAAACGTCATCGTGGCATCAAATGGCATGGTGCCATCGACCTGCTGCGCCTCAAAGGACGTCGTAGCCTCGGCAACGTCAGCGGATGTCGGCTGCGGAGCCTCGAAGGACGTCGTGGCGTCGGCGACATCGACAGGCTCCGGCTGCTCGGCCTCGCTCTGCTCGAACTCCTGTGCCGCACGCTCACGCTCGGCCTCGGCGGCCTGCTGCTGGGCGATGGCCTCCCGCTCGGCGGCCTCGCGGGCAGCGGCACGCTTTTCCTCAAAGTCGTCGACGAACTTCTTGCCCTTCGCAAAGGCACCCTTAAAGAAGCTAGAAGCGCTGGCACCAATCGAGGAGAACGCGGAAGCGATATCGGCATGGGGCGTTGTCGAGGGAAGCTCGGCCGAGAAATCGGTGTCACTCTCATAGGACACGCGCTGCGGATACTCGTCATAGTCTTCGTCAGCGGCCTCGTCTTCAACCTGTGCCGGAGCGGCAGGCGCCAGAATATCCAGACCGGCTGCAGAATCGAGCGCGGGCTTTGCGTCAGACTCCGCGGCGGCAACAGGGGCAGCGACCGACTCGGCGGGAGCAACAGCCGTATTGGCCGCGGGCGCAGGCTCCTGTGCAACGGGAGCAGGCTCCGGCTCAAACGTCGGCTCCTCGCCCTCTTCGTAATCGAGCGTACAGGACTCGGGAAGCATGCCGAGAGCTCGGATGGCATCCGAACCAAAGCGGATATTGCCGGCGGCATTGCGATAGAGCTTGGGCTTGGGCTCGGCGACTTCGACCACCGCGGGCTCCTCCGCCGGCTCGACGGTGGACGTTTCCTCGGTGGGCACTTCGGCCTGGGCGGTCTGGTCTTGAGCCTCGGGCGCGATAACGCCGATCAGCGTCTCGTCGGCAGAGGCACCCTCAAAACCATCGATCTGTCCATCAAAAGTCTCGTCCTGCTCGGGCGCGTCGACAGACGCCACCGGCTGGCCAAACTCGTCCTCGTCGTAGGAAGGTTCCTCATATTCAATGGTGTTACCGTAGTCGTTTTGCTGCTGGGCCGCGGCATACTCGGCCGCCGCGCGCGCCATTTCCTCGGCGCGACGTTTCTGCTCGCCAAAATAGGTATCGAATGGAATGTCGTCGGGGAACTCGTTTTCGCCCTGATAGGGGGCAACGTTGTCCATGACACCGAGCATGGCGGCAACAGAGGACTTGTTGCACACCGCGCCAGACGTGTAGGGGAGCACAAAACGGTTGGAGATGATATTGGCGGCGTTGGCCAGCGCCACAAGGGAGGCCAGAATCGCGACAACCCACAGCAGTACCTTGAGCACGCCGGGAAGCGGCAGGATACGCAGGATGGCGACAGCCGCGGGCGCGATCGTGGCGACAGGCAGGAGCTTGGCGATGAGCGCGCGATACGGAGCGTAGGGCTCGCGAGCAAGGAGCTCGGCGCGGGGGGAATCATAGTGGGCCACCACGACGACCGGGCGGTTGCGCGGAGACGCAAGCGGGCCCGAGGCCTTGTGATAGGCGATGACATTTTGACTCACACCGGTCTTTCCCAGGCGCGAAACCACGGGATGCCCCGTGCGCTCGAGCACGTAGAGCGCGGCACCGACAATGGCCAGCAAGGTGCCGACCAAGCCGATACCGCCACCGATGCCCATCAGCAGGGCGCCGGCAAATGCGAGAATACCGGTAACGGCAAACGCCAACCTGCTGGGCGCGGGAGCATTAAATTCCTGCACCTCGGGGTCAAAGCCGTGGTTGCGGAAAATCTGAGCGATATCCTCGGCAGCCAGGCGCTCTTCTTCACTGCACGCCGGCGTAATGCCGGTGTTCTGCAGCAGGTGGTTAATATAGTTCTGGGTGTTCGCCATGTGCGCTCCACATCCATAATCCGACAAATAGGCCCAATGCATGCACATTAGAACCGTATATAGTCGAAAGTATACCCCGAGCGAGCGCAAACGACCGAATTCGGGCCATCTTAACGCCGCGAGCGGACAAGGATATAGCCTAATCTCCATATCGGACTAAAATCATGTCATCAAACGACCTTCTCATGCGAGGATTCTATGACGGCAAGCGACGCGACCGCGACAATTAAAAAGGGGGCACCCGAGCCCGGTTTCGATAAAACGGCTCAGCGCATCCTCAACCTTTTCTTTGTACTCAACAGTTCTCCCGAACCGCTGACGACCGAGCAAATCGTCCTGGATTCCGATCTGGGATACGGCTCGGGCAATATCGACTCAGACAAGCGCAAGTTCCGCCGCGATCGCGACAAGCTGCTCGAGCGCGGCATCGTTATCAGGGAGGTTCGTGCCGCCGGAGCGCAGGAAACCGAAGAGAGCGCGTGGACGATCGACCGCGAGCACACGTTTGCCGCGGGCGGTCTCATCACCGCAGACGATGCCGACATCCTGCTCAATGCCATCGACCAGACACTCGCGGCAGGCTCATCCACCTTTGCCGCGCCACTTGCCGACATTCGCTCCAAGATTGCCTACCTCACCGGCATGTCGACGACAGGAGAGGCACCGATCCGCCGCTCTCCCGCCGTCGATGCGGTATGGAGTGCCTTTGCCGAGCGTTGCGCGCTGCGCTTTTTGTACCAAAACGGACGCGGTGAACAACGCGAGCGGACCGTTTGCGTCTACGGCATATTCGAGCGCGAGGGTACGGCATACTTCTGCGGCCTCGACAATGCCACCGACAATATCAGAACATTCCGCTGCGACCGCATCATTCGCGCCTGGAGGCCTTCGAAAGCCTACGCCATTCCTGCGGATTTCAACCTCAACGATTACTTATTCTTTGAGTTCGATTTTGCCGACTGCCCACCCGTTGCGGCTACGTTCTCGTTCGCGCGTGAAGCGCAGGCCGATATGATCAGCGGTCTCACACGCGGACGAGGCGAACTCATGCGCACCGAAGCAGAGTGGACCTGGACCGTTGACGTGCGCGACCTTGAAGCCGCAGCCTCGTTTTGCATGGCCCATGCCATGGATGGCATGAGGCCCGTCGCCCCCGATTCTCTCAAGCGGGCGTGGAATCACCTCATCGAAAGGACGGTGCACGAGCATGCCCGTGCGTAAACTCACCAGCGAACAAAGACTCTCGCGCGCCATCGACATCATGGAGGCCCTCTACGTCGCCGGCGAGAATGGCATGACACGAGACGAGCTTTGCAGCCGCTTTGATATCACGGGAGCATCTCTCGACGAGATTCTCGAGATTGTGTCGACGCTTGCGGACCGAGAATCGGGCGCACGTATCATCTGCGAACGCCGCGGCGAGTGCGTGGTCCTCACCGGTGACGCGGGGCGCGTGCTACCGCTGCGCTTGAGTGCCGCCGAGGGCGCCGTGCTCAACCATGAACTTGAATCATTGGGGATCGAACCCCAAGCGGCGGCTCGAATACGGCGCGCCCTTCTTCCCAAAGAGCTCGGCTACAACCAGCGCGTCTTTGACACCGTCGCCCACGGATCGCACTGGCAGCAGCTGAGCTGCGCCATTCGGGACGGCGTTCGCTGCCGCATCTCGTATCGCTCGATGGATGACGCACAAGCGCGTGAACGTTTGGTCGACCCCTTGCGCATCACAACAAACGGCGACCAAACGTATCTGATTGCCTGGGATGTCGCGGTCGACGAACAGCGTACCTATCGTATGGATAAAATCGAGAGCCTGACCTTGACCGACGACTCCGTCGTGCGCCATGCACCGGAGCCCGCAACCCTCCACGACTCCCTCGCCCAGGCGGAGCGGAGTGCGAAGCTTCTCATGCCTCGCGCCTTGGCAGAGCGCCTAGACTGGCCCGGCATCATGTCGATTGAACCCAATGGGGCGGACAGCTCGACAGTGAATGTGCGCTACGGCTCCGAGCGCTGGCTGTTAAGCCAGGTAATCGCAGCGGGCGGGGCCATCCGCATCCTGGATGACCCCGCCCTGTCAGAGCGTCTGTGCGATATGGCGAAATCCCTCGTCTGTCCGCTTTAGCGGCGCCGCTCGTGGCGCGCGCGCCACAGCTGTAGATAGTGCCCGATTTGTGCCGACTCGATGCGCTGATAGGAACTCGTAGGCAGCGACGTTAAGAATTTCTTGCCGTAGCCCTTCGTCACCAGGCGCGGGTCGGCCAAGATGAGTACGCCACAATCGGTCGATGAGCGAATGAGGCGACCGGCGGCCTGCTTGACCTCGAGCACGGCCTCGGGCAGCGAATAGCGCGCCCAAGCGCGGTCTTCACGCAGATTGCGCTCGCATGAGAGCGGGTCTGTGGGGCTCGAGAACGGCAGCTTGGGGATGATGACACAGCGCAGCGTCTCGCCGCTGGCGTCAAACCCTTCCCAAAAGGCCTTAAGCGCAAAGAGTGATGAGGTCGGTTCGTTGATAAAGCGATCGCGCAGACGGCGAGGAGACGAGTTGCGCTGCTGGCAGTTGAGCTCCAGACCCGCACGAGCCATCTTGGGCTCGACGCGAGCGTACAGTTCCTCCATGTCACGCCTGTTGGTGAACAGCGTGAGCACCGAGCCGCCCATAGCAAGATGAGCGTCGACCAGCACACGCTCGAGCGCCGAAAGGTAGCTCTCACGATTGCGCGGATCGGGGATATCCCCAGCCACGACCACGGCCATATTCGAATCGAAGTCGTAGCTCGAATCCAAGTGCAGTGACGATGATGTCGAGGCACCGATGCGATCGAGGCCGACGGCATGGTTAAAGTGCTCAAAGCTCTTGGAAACCGTCATGGTCGCCGATGCAAAGATAGCCGTGTGAACCTCGGGCAGCCACTCGGTTGCCAAGGCCTCGCCAATGTCGATGCGCTCTGCGGTCATTGACTCTCCGCCGGCACGCAGCCTGCGATTGACCTGCAGCGAGTACACGTAGTGTTCATCGGTACCGTCAATGATGAGCTTGAGGTTCTCGACCAGCTCGTGTAGGCGGCGCGAGATATCACCCAGGTCGACAACAACCTCGGGCTTGTCGGCGGCAACTGCTTGTACCAGCGCGTCGACGCTCTTGTCAGCTTGTTCCAACGCGTCGATGGCAGTGTAGGCCGACTGTAAGAAATCATGCCAGTCGTCAGATTCGCGCAGCTCGGGGCCAATCCATAGGTTCGCGTTGTCATAGCCCCCGCGCGCACGGCGGCCAAGCTCGCGAACGCCGTCAAACACATCGGCAATCGCCATACTCGCACGCACAACCGTCGACGTCGCCTTGGCGGTAAGACCCAGGTAAAGCGTAGAGCCCTCCGAGGTTGCCAAATCGCGGGAAACCTGGCTCAGCGCACCGGTGCTCGAGCCACCCAGGCGCTCAAACAGAACGCGCGATTCATCCACCGACACCACGCGCGCCCATTGACGGCGCGCCTCGCGCTCGATGGAGTGAGCCTCATCGATCACCCAGTGACGAATCGGAGGCAAGATTCTGCCCTCGGCCGCAACATTGCGGAACAGCAGGGAATGGTTGGTGACCACCACATCGGCATGCGCCGCGCGACGGCGAGCGCCATGGACCAGGCATTTATCGGGGAAAAACGGGCATAGGCGACGGGCGCACTCGCGCGACGCCGTCGTAAAGTCGGGACGGTTGACGCTGCGCCAGCGAATGCCGAGCGAGTCGAGGTCGCCATCGGCCGACTGACACACGTACGCCATGATGACCGCGACTGCCGTAAGCGTGTCAGCAGGATCACGCTTAGTCGTAATTTCGACTTGGCCGCGACTCATACGCTCAAGCTTGCGCAAGCATGGATAGTGGTCATAGCCCTTGAGGGCGCAAAACGATAGGCCTCCGTCCAGCTGCTCGGCAAGTTTGGGCAGCTCATGATACATGAGCTGGTCGGCAAGATTATTCGATTTAGTCGCGATACCAACCGTGATGTTGTTGCGGCGCGCGGCCTCGGCAAAAGGCACGAGGTAAGCCATCGATTTGCCGACGCCCGTGCCCGCCTCAATCACGCGATGCGTTCCCGTAACGAGTGCGTCACGGACCTCGAGCGCCATCGCGATCTGCTCATCGCGCGGCTCATACGTGGGATACATGCGATTAACCAGGCCGCCCGGGGCATAGTCCGCCTCGATTTCCTCGCGACTCGGCATCTTAAGGACCGGCAGCTCGTCCGCATCAACGCGGTCATCGGCCCGATCGGCCTTGAGTACGTCGGCGCGGGCGGCGCTGAGAGAGAAAATGGAACCGGGGTTCTGCCCCGCCAAGAACGAGAAGATGGGACGATAGGACCAGGGCACGTCGGGGTGCATGTCGGCCAGGCGCGCCATTAAGCCCTGAGGCAAGTCGGTGAGCGCCACGAGCAGCACGCGCCACACACCACACAGGGCGTCGACGTCGGCGTTGGCGCGGTGCGACACCGAGTCGCAGCCAAACAGGTCGGCCATAAAAGACAGCTTATGCGATGCCAGGCGCGGAAGCGCGATGCGCGACAGTGCCAGCGAATCAATCCAGATGTCGCTGACGTTGACACCGCCCTTGACCGACTCGATAAACGCACGGTCGAAGGTGGCGTTATGCGCAATCACCGGGCAGCCGCCGACAAAATCGGCGAGAGCGGCCACGGCCTCGACGGCCGATGGGGCATCCACCACATCGGCGTTTGTAATGCTCGTGAGTTCGGTAATCTCGGCGGGAATCAGCTGCTTGGGATGCACGAAGGTATCGAACCGGTCGACGATCTCGCGGCCCGAAAGACGGGCAGCCGAGATCTCAATCAGTTCATTGTCCTGCACCGAAAGACCCGTGGTCTCGGTATCGAGGACGATAACGTCTTCCTCGATGAGACCAAACGATTGGGTTTTGGCGCGCTCGGCAAGCGTGGCATAGGAATCGATGACAAACTGCGGCGTCCCCGACGAAACCGCGTCCTCGATTAGCATGCAACGCCCGCTCGACGAAGTCCCATACGAATTAGACTGTCACAGACTTGCGGGAACGTCATGTCATCGGTGTGGCGAATCTCATCCGGATACAGCGACGTATCGGTCATGCCGGGAATCGTGTTGGTCTCGAGGATGACGGGGCCATTCTCGCTCACGATAAAGTCGCTGCGCGAAATACCCAGGCAGCCGAGTGCCTTATGGGCAGCACAGGCGAGCTCCTGGGCACGAGCGTAGTTCTCGGGCGAAATCTGCGCCGGAATGCGATGGATGTCCGTAGGGTCGACATACTTCACGTCCAGATCGTAGAACTCGCAGTCCTCGGGCTTACGGATCTCAACAATCGGCAGGGCGCGCACGTCATCCTCGCCGTATACGCCGACGGTGATCTCGGTACCCTCGATGCACTTCTCGACCAGCACTTTGTCGCCGTACTCAAACGCCTTGGCGATTGCCGCGGGCAGCTCGGAGGGCTCATGGACCAGGGAAATGCCATAGCTGGAACCGTTTACGGCCGGCTTCACAAAGCAGCGCTCGCCACAAACCTCGACGATATGATCGATATCGACTTCATCGCCCACCTCGAGCGCAATGCCGGGGGCAATGGGAATGCCCGCCTTGGCGTACAGGAGCTTCGAGACCTCCTTGTCGGCACCGCAGGCGCTGGCAAGCACGCCCGAGGCCGTGTAGGGGATACCCAGGGTCTCCATGGCGCCCTGCATGGCACCATCTTCGCCGCCGGCACCGTGCATGGCGATAAACGCCACGTCAAAGCCGCCGGTCGCCATGGTTACCATAAAATCATCGGCAGCCGTGTCGAGCAGCTCCACCGAAGTGTAGCCGGCCTCCTTCAGGGCCACCACGACGTTCTTTCCCGAATTGAGCGAAATCTCGCGCTCAGCGGAATGACCGCCCGCCAAGACCGCTACGTGCATGTTCTCTAGGCTTTTACCCGGCATGGGCAGACTCCTCCTCTAAAATTTCTGCAGCTGATACCATATTGTAGCGATACCCTCTACGTTTCCCCAAAATCGAAAGGCTTCCATGAATCCCAGGACTAAATCTCAGGACATTCGCGACTTGA
Organism: uncultured Collinsella sp.; assembly: GCA_959605475.1. Lineage (GTDB taxonomy): Bacteria > Actinomycetota > Coriobacteriia > Coriobacteriales > Coriobacteriaceae > Collinsella. Next base: position 9,300 of record CAUHFS010000033.1, read on the forward strand.
GCCAAAACGATATCCGCGAGCTCGTGGCAGAACTCGGCCAGCCCGCCTTCCGCGCCAAGCAACTCATCGAATGGGTCTTTGAGAAGAACGTTTGTTCGTTTGACGATATGACCAACCTTCCCAAGGCTTTCCGCGAGCAGCTTAAAGAGGCTTTTGCCTTTGACACGCCGACTGAGCTCACCAAGCAGGTATCCAAAGATGGCTCTCGTAAGTATCTGCTTGAGTACCACGACGGCATTTCCGTCGAAACCGTAGGCATGCCCCGTCGTAACAAGCTTTCCGTCTGCGTTTCCACCCAGGCAGGCTGCGGCATGGGCTGTGCTTTTTGTGCTACCGGCCTCAACGGCCTCAAGCGCTCGCTGACCGCCCAAGAGATCGTTGACCAGGTACTTCATGTCTCCAACGACTTTGGCGAGCGTGCCACAAGCGTCGTTTTCATGGGTCAGGGCGAGCCCTTTGCTAACTATGACGAGGTTCTCAAGGCACTGCGCATCCTTAACGATCCCGACGGCATCGGTATTGGAGCCCGCCACCTTACTGTCTCCACCAGTGGCGTTATTCCTGGTATTCGCAAATTTGCCGACATCCCCGAGCAGTTCACGCTTGCTGTTTCCCTGCATTCCGCCATCCAGTCGACGCGCAATAAGCTCATGCCCGGTGTTAAGAAGTACACGCTGCTCCGCCTTCACGAGGCGCTTCAGCTCTACACCGAGAAGACGGGCCGCCGCCCGACCTATGAGTACGCCATGATCGAAGGCGTCAACGATACGAATCCCGAGATGCAGGCGCTCTGCGACTTCTGCGAGGGAACGCTGTGCCACGTTAACCTGATTCAGCTTAACGACATTGAGGGTAGCCCGCTCAAGCCGTCTCCGATTCATAAGGTTGAGGATCTTCAGCGCCGCCTTGAGTCTCGTGGCATCGAGACCACGATCCGTAATTCTCGCGGCAATGATATTGATGCCGCCTGCGGTCAGCTGAAGCAACGTTTCAAGGTCCAGAAGAACGCATAGGGGAGTCTGTACCCCCTAACGTTTCATGTGAAACATCCGACAGCCCTGGTTGCAAATAATGCAACCAGGGCTATTTCATTTGTTTTCATGCTACTGAATTTGATTTACGTAAGCTTAGATTTATAGCCAAAATAAGGGGCCCTTGTCTCATGAATCAGACAAAGGCCCCTTCAAAAAAGACAAGTAATTGTTTGGTACCTAATAACCAACATTTTCCCACTGGTGGTTAACCCAGTCCTGGTTAATCTTGGGATTTTTAGTCACCTGAGCGGTACGCATGGCGACATCTTCGGTCATCACATCCATTTTCTTCTTGGATGTATCGACGATATCCTGAGCTCCACGCAGCAGTCGACCGCGTAGTTCATCATCTGTCGCAATCTTATATCCAGCAAAAGCACCAGCGGCAACGGTGGTTGCCAGCGCAATGGCCGCGAGAACCTTATTCTTCATCCTGATCCTCCTGCCCAAATTGAATCATTTCGCCAAGGATACGGGAGAGCTCTTCTTCGTCTTTGAACTCAATTTCAATTTTGTTCTTGCCACGCGAGCTCTTCACGCGTACATTCGTGTTAAAAACTTGACGAAGGACTCGAGCGGCCTTTTTAAATGATTGAGGCGTTGCTGGCCTCGGAGTCCTTGGCGTCTCTCCGGCAGAAAACAACGGAGCAAGATTTTCTGTCGCTCTAACGGATAGACCTTCTGCGACAACCTTCTCAGCAAGTCGAATCCTTGCATCCTCATAGGGAACTGCAAGAATCGCACGTGCATGACCAGCAGTAAGTTTGCCCTCAAAAATCATCTGCTGTACGACTTCGGGAAGATCTAACAAACGAAGTGAATTTGTAATTGCGGAACGAGACTTACTGACAGCCTTTGATAACGCCTCTTGCGTCATACCACTGGCATCAATGAGCTGACGATAACCCTTAGCCTCTTCGACCGGATTCAAATCAGAACGCTGAAGATTCTCGATAAGTGCAAGAGCGAGCATCTCCTCATCATTAACTTCTTTAATGATGACAGGCAGTTCCTCAAGACCAGCAAGCTTTGACGCCTGGTAACGGCGCTCGCCTGCAATAATCTCATAGCCGTTTCCATGCTTGCGAACCAAAAGTGGCTGCAAAACGCCATGTTCTTGGATTGACTCGCTTAACTCGCGAAGTTCAGTTTCATTAAAATGAATTCGTGGCTGATTAGGGTTGGGAACGATATCCTCAATAGGAAGTTTTGTTTCAGATGTGGCATTTGAAGACGATGCAGCCGATCCACCGGTCTCATACTCGGCTTCTGAGACCAAAGCATTGAGTCCACGTCCCAATCCGCCACGTTTTTTTGCACTAGGCACGCTTGATCACCTCTTTTGCTAGGTTCATATACGCTTTTGCACCCTTATTTTGAGGTGCATAGGTAATTACCGGCTCTCCAAAAGACGGAGCCTCAGAGATTTTTACGGTGCGAGGAATTAGGGTCTTAAAAGCCTTATCACCAAAGTACGACTGAACTTCCTCAACGACCTGATTCGACAGTGAAGTACGCGAGTCATACATCGTCATAAGCACGCCATAGGTGTCTAAGCCCTTGTTCAGACGTGATTTAACCATCTTCATTGACTCAAGCAGCTTCGTAACGCCCTCGAGTGCGTAATACTCGCACTGGATCGGAATCAAAACGCTATCTGCTGCGGTCAGGGCGTTGATAGTAAGCAGGCCGAGCGAAGGAGGACAGTCAATGAATATAAAATCGAACTCATCCTGAATCGGCTCAAGCAAATCTTTGAGGCGGGTTTCACGAGCAATTGCGCTTACGAGCTCAATTTCGGCACCTGCAAGCTGAATTGTCGCCGGAATAACGAATACCTTTTTGCAATTTGTATCAAGAACAAGTGATTCCGCCGGCACATCATTCAGCAACGCATCATAGATGCATTGATCAAGGTCTTCTTTTTCAATTCCAAATCCACTGGTGCTGTTTCCCTGCGGATCAAAATCGACAATCAGTGTCTTGCGTCCCTGTTCACCCAGTGCTGCTGCAAGGTTTACAGCCGTCGTTGACTTACCAACGCCGCCTTTTTGATTGATGATTGCAATAATACGCGTGTCTTTTGCGCTCTTTGAACGCTTAACGTCGCGAAATCCCACGGTCCCTCCTGGTGTGTATTAAAGCTGTCAAACGGAGGATGTTTCACGTGAAACATTCCGATTCGATATCAACCGCCATGTTTCACGTGAAACACCGCAAGTTGTTACTATCCATTATGTTTCACGTGAAACATCTAGGCAAGCGGATTCTTCTTTGCCATGCCATTTGCACGAGGCAATGAGACGGATGCTGGATGACTCTTTTTAAGAACAATAAACTCCCTGTGGCCCAAGCCATCAGGCAAATCAATTGCGTCATTAAGAAGCAAAGTGAAGCCGCAGATCTTTGCTGCTGACATGCCGGAGGCAAGCTCCTCATCCGATGGATTACCCTTCGTGATAACAAATAACCCTCCATCCTTGAGGTATGGAGCTGCATACTCAACAAGAATCGGTAGAGGGGCCAGCGCACGGGCGGTTACGACAGAGAACTGCTTCTTATGGCTTCGAGCATATTCTTCAAGGCGATCATGGACTGCATGTCCATATTTCAATCCAAGAGCATGAACAAAAGAGTTGACAGCATCAACCTTCTTGCCAACAGAGTCAATATAAGTAGCTTTACGATGCGTGGTTATCGTTAATGGGATACCAGGGAAGCCAGCGCCTGTTCCCATATCAAGCAAAGCTCCCTCAGGAGCCTTATTGACATAAGGGAGCAAAACAAGTGAGTCGAGAATATGAAGTACCGCAGCATCTTCTACGTTAAGAATACGAGTGAGATTGGTTGTCTTATTTGTTTCCAGAACTAAATCCAAATGCTGAATACATTTCCTTAGCTCAGTATCAGTTACGGTCAAAGAATACTCTTTGCAATAGAAAGTTAGACGGCTGAGCATCTCGTCAGCCTGCTGATCAGTAAGTACCAACAACAGAAGCTCCTTTCTGACAAAAATCAGTGTATCGAGAACTTTTGACAAAAAAAGGGGACGTGGAAACCACGCCCCCTAAGAATAAGCTCGAGTAGATTATCGAGCAACAATCACCACATGGCGGTCAGGGTCAGAACCCTCAGAATGGGTATCGACAGCATCATTGCCACGAAGTGCAATATGAACCAGTCGGCGCTCATAGGCATTCATGGGCGGAAGCGAAACAGTCTTATGACTGCGGATGGCACGCTCGGCGGCAGACTGAGCCATAGAGGCAACCTTGTCCTGACGACGGCTCTTGTAGCCCTCAACGTCAACCACAACCGGATACCTAAAGCCAAGCTTGCGGCTCACCAGCAAAGAGAACATAACCTGAAGGGCATCAAGGGTACGACCATGACGGCCAATGAGAACAGCAAGATCAGGAGCCGTAACATCCAAAATCAGCTCACCCTCGTCGCCTTCGTACTCATCAATAGGAGAGTTGGCGGCATCGAAGTGCGAAAGGATGGAACGCAGAATGGAAATCGCAACATCGGCAATGGTGTCGAGCTCCTCATCGGTCAGCTCTTCACCGGCCTTGTAGCGCTGTGCAATCTCGGGATAATCGCCCGCAATCTGCGGGGCAACCTCCTCAAGCATATCCTCGATGATCTCTTCAGACATAACGTACTCCAAAAGTTAGGTACCTAAATAAGATTGATATCCCGACTACTTCTTCTTGTGCGGACGCGGCTTCTTCTCGCGACGGGTAACCTCGACCTGCAGCGGAGCGTTCTTGAGGCGCTCCTCCTCATCGGCCTTGGCCTTGTCGATAACCTTCTGCGTCACGAAGATCTGCTGGATAACCTGCCAGGCAGAAGACACATCGTAGTACAGCAGAACGCCGACGGGCAGGCTCCAGCCCATCCAAAGCATCATGACGGTCATGACGACAGCCATCATGCGCATGCTCTGGGCCTGCTGACCAGTCTGATTGCGGGACATATACAGCTGCGGAATCAGGGTCAAGACAGCAAACAGGATCAGGCAGATCAGCGCAGGCAGCGCAACCATAAAGCCATCGGCAAAAGAGGCGCTCGGCGTGGTGGTCAGATCGGGCAGGATGTTAAAGAACGAGAACGTGCCCTCGTTAAAGTACTGCGGCAGGTTGCGCAGAAGCGTGAACAGGGCGATAAGGATGGGCATCTGAATCAGAAGCGGCAGGCAGCCGGCCAGCGGATTGAACTTGTTCTCGCTGTAGAACTTCTGCATCTCCTCGGCCTGACGCTGGGGGTCGTCGGCGTAGCGCTCCTGGATCTCGAGCATCTTGGGCTGCAGCACCTGCATGCGAGCCGTCGACTTGGTCGACTTGAGCATGAGCGGCGTCAGCAGCAGACGGATGATGACCACCAGGATGATGATGGACAGGCCCCAGTCGACCGCAAAGGTCTGGATGAGCTTGAGCAGCTCGAAAAGGATGTTAACGATCCAATCCCACATGTAAGTTTTCCTCCGATAGCGAGTGCCCGCTAAGGCACAGGGTCATAACCGCCGACGTGCAGGGGATTGCAGCGAGCGATGCGCCTCACGGCAAGCCAGCAGCCTCTCAAAACACCGTACTTCTCAATCGCCTGAACGGCGTATTGCGAGCACGTTGGGTAATAAATGCAGGCGTCAGGTAATAAGGGCGAAACAACCTGTTGATATATGCGAATAGGAGCGATGGCAACACGTCGCAAAACGTGATTGCTCATCGCTCCTCCCCGGCAACGCCGGCGCGTTTCATAAGCGAACGCAACGCCTTGTCCATCTCCTCCGGCGAGGAAACCCTCGTCTTGGGAGTCGCGAACAAGATGATGTCATAACCCGCAACGGGAAATCCACAGCTGCGGGCGGCCTCGCGCATCACACGCTTAGATCGGTTGCGCACGACAGCACAACCGAGTCGTTTAGCACCAACGAAGGCGACCCTTCCGGAGTCGCCTTCGCCAACCGATTCACATATGGTCATTCGAATCAGAGGGTGATTGAAACGACGCCCCCGACTGAACACATGCTCGAAATCTTGCCGAGACTTAATAGTCTTCATGCGAGATGTGTGTATCGCTGCTAGACAGTGAGACGCTTGCGGCCCTTGGCGCGACGACGGGCGAGCACGGCACGACCACCCTTAGTGGCCATACGGGCACGGAAGCCATGGGTCTTGGCACGCTTACGCTTATTAGGCTGATACGTACGCTTCATCTTAAGTTCCTCCTGCTGCATTTCGAGTGTCCGCGGGGACGCGGACGCAGATATAGACACGTGAGCTTGAAGATTGTAGGGAAATCAATGTTCAAATGTCAAGAAATCAAAGGTAAAAGGTTGCAAAGAGTACACGGTTCCCCCATAAGCAGAACCGGCATTTGAGGCTGCAGGCAACTTTTCACGAAATTTCATCGAGTTTTCAACAGGTCGTGTTGGAAATGTTGAGAACTTTTCGTCCGTTTTCCAAAGTTTTCAACAGGTTTTGAAAACTTGTCGAAAGATGAGAAACATTGCGCGGTGAGCTACTATTTGTTCAAAACCTTTTGAAAGATTGCGAGCGGCATGTCTGACGACTTCTACACCATGGTCGATTCCGGTGATCCGGCACCCGACAACGAGCACATCACCGGCGTGCGCGAAAAACGCAACGAGAGCGAGCAGGTCACCGCACAAGCACCGAAGGCCATGTATGCAGCGCGCATCGCGGTCTACGATGACATGCTGTCGACACCGCGTGTCATCGTCATCGAACCGCAAGACGTCCGCACCTACTTGGAAGAGACAACCAACACCGTCTACCAGTGCATGAAAGAGCAGGGAGGACGCATCTCGCTGATGGTTATCCGCGAGATTGTCGAAAACTTTATCCACGCGCATTTTGCAGAGCCCATCATCTCGATCCTGGACGGCGGCGACACCATCCGATTCGCAGACCAGGGGCCGGGGATCGAAGACAAAGAACGCGCCTTCGACTTTGGCGTAACCAGTGCAAACAGCAAAATGAAACGGTATATCCGCGGCACCGGAGCCGGGTTTCCCATGGTACAGGAGTACTTGGAAAACGCCGGCGGCGCCGTCTCCATCGAGGACAACATGGGCAACGGCACCGTCGTGACGGTAAGTCTGAACCCCAAGCGCGTGCAGGAAATCGAGCGTGCCGGCGGGCGCGGGGCAGCCGTGCGACCCGAAACGGAGCAGCCGGCATATCCCATGCCGGGTGCCTTCACGCAGCAACCCGCAACGATGCAGCAGGTGCAACAGCAAATGGCCCCCATGCAGCAGCCTGGCATGGCCCCCATGCAAGAGCCCCAGGCACCCTCGGGCGCGATTCCGCAGAACATACCCGATGTAAAGCCAGCGATGGGCCAGGATGTGGGAACCTTGCAGCAGATGGCGGGTGCATCGACTGCACAGCAGATATCCTATCAACCGAACCCACAAGAGTATCCGGCTCAATACGCGCCGCAAACGGGATATGCACAGGCATACCCCCAGCAATACCCGCTTGGATACCAGCAGCCATACCAACAGATGCCACAGGCGCAGTACAACCCATGGGCCCAGCAGATGCCTCCGCAGCCTTATCAACAGTGGCCGCAAAGTTTTCAACAGCAGCTGCTGCCCATGCAGAGTTCTCAACAACCAGCAGCTCAAATGATGTATCCTAATGCGGCGAATCAATATGCACAGCCGCAGCAAGACGTATTTGTGAGCGAGCGCGGCGAAGCGGCACTGGGCTATCTGGCTCAAAACCAAGAGTGTGGCGCAACCGACCTGGCACGAGCGTTTGGAAACTCAGCGCCCACGTGGTCGCGAACGCTCAACGACTTGGCACAAGCCGGCTTGGTAATCAAACATGGCCAGAAATATCATCTGACCGAAATAGGCAGCGCTCGCGTGCGAGCCCAAAGTTAAGGAACGGGAGAAACAGTGGACGAGGAAGCAAGCATCATCCTGGGAGATGCCATCGCCTTTTGCCAGCGCGACGGCCAAGATGCACGCCTCATCAATATGCTGGGACAATCGCGCGCCGTGAGCTTAACCGAGGACACTCTGACGATTGAGGCCCCTTCACGCTTTGCCATCGCTCAGCTCAAAAAGCATCAGCCGACCATCGAGGCCTATCTGGAAGACATCGCCTTTGCGCCGATCGCGCTCAATATCGTGGCACCGCAGGGCGCCTCGGCAAATACGGCCCCGGTCACTCACCCGGTAGCGACCGCCACCGCAGCGGCAACTACGGCGCCCGAGCCTCGACGCGACGATGTTTCCCGTGAAACCATGGCACCCCAGCCGACCGCTTCGGTCGCATCGGCGGTAGAGCCAGCCCCCTCGCCCATCCCGACCGCCACGCACATGCCCGTCGCACACGAGGCGACACCCGGCGAGGAATCGGGCATTGCAATCAAAAACACGCTGTCCGCCGACGATTTCCGCCGCATGATGACACAAATGAATGGCAGGCCACCGGCGAAAAGCGCGAGTTCGTCCGCAGCGCCGGCAGCACCTTCGGCGGCGGCCCCGGCGGCAGTCGAGAAAAACGCGGATGGGGCACCCCTCGCAGCGAATTCGAAATTCACGTTTGAAAACTTCGTCTTCGGGCCGGAGAACAGCCTTGCCTACCGATCGGCGCTCAAATTCGCCATGCTTGCAGACACGCCCGGTACCTGCACGTCGCTGTTCATCTACGGCAAATCGGGCCTGGGCAAGACGCACCTGCTACTCGCCATCAAAAATGAGCTGGCAGAGAAATCGCCCGAGATCAAGGTGAAGTACGCCAACTCGCAGGCATATCTGGACGACTTGATGACGGAATTCGACCGCCAAAAGAAGAGCAACGCCCCCATTATGCAGGCGTATCACGGCGTCGACGTGCTTATCATCGATGACATCCAGAACATCATCGGCAAGCGCGCGAGCGTGGATTACTTCTTCCAGTTGATGGACGAATTTATCCGTAACAACAAGAAGGTCGTGATCGCCGCCGACCGCGCCCCCAAGGACCTTAATATGGACGAGCGCCTGACCAGTCGCTTTAATGCCGGTCTGCTGTGCCTGGTGGCGGAGCCCAGCTACGAGATGAAGTACAAGATTTTGCAGCGTTATTACGAGAACACGATCGCCGCCGCACCCGAGGCAGGCAACGACTCGCTGCTGGCGGCCTACGGAGGCGACGGCGGACATCTGACCGACGCGCACTTTAAACACATGGCCGAGGTCTCGGGCACCAACATTCGCGAGCTCGAGAGCTTTTGCGAGCGTTGTGCCGGCGAAGCGGGCGATCGCGAGCGCGAGGGCGGGGAGCTCACCTTTGACGACATCGACGCAATCGCCAACCAATACTTCGACACATCGGCCAAGAAGATCAATGTGCAGACGGTCCAGTCCGTCATCGAGGAGCAATACGGTGTGACGCACGAGGAGCTCATCGGGCCTCGCCGCAACGCCAATATCGCCAAGGCGCGCCATATCGCTATCTACCTGGCGATCGAGATGTGCGAGATGACGACGACGGCCGTGGGCGCCGAGTTTGGCAACCGCAACCACTCGACCGTCAGCACGAGCTATAAAAAGGTTCAGAAGATGATTCAGGAAGACCGGACTGTTACCGAAGACCTCAAGTCGCTGCGCGATAAAATTACACTGCGCTCGTAGGTAAATGGACACACCTGTTGAAAACCTGTCGAAACGGCGGTTATAAGGTGTCAAAAACTCGAGCCGCGGTGATGAAAAGTTTTGCGCAGGTTTTGAACGTGGAAAACATACCCGGTTGCACACAGGTTCCTGTCGATTCTCTTTTTAGGGCTGACCTGCACTTTTAGGAGTAATCAACAGTTTCGTCAGTACTATTACTATTATTGAGATATTTATATCTATAGAAAGGTATTAAAAGATGAAGTTCACCGTCAGCCAGAGCTCGCTTACGCAAGCCATCGGCGTCGTTATGAAAGGCGTCGCTTCGGCATCCACCCTTCCCATTCTGTCGGGCGTGCTCGTTAAGGCACAAGACGGCATCTTGGAATTCCAGACCTCCAACTACACCATCTCGATTCGTCACCGCATTGCGGCTCATGTCGAAGAGGAGGGCGAGATGGTGATTCCCTGCAAGATGCTCTCCAACATCACTAAGACCCTTCCCGATGCCCCGGTCACCTTTGAGCTGTCCGAGCGTCAGGTTTTGATTGGCTGCGAGAAGAGCTCTTTCCGCCTCAACACGCTCGATGCCAACGACTTTCCCGAGTTCCCGGCATACGCCATCGAGAGCGCCGTCGAGCTGCCGACCGATATCCTGTCCGAAATGGTAAGCCGCGTATGGCGCGTCACCTCGACTGACAAGGCCCGTCCCATCCTGGGTGGCGTGCACATGAAGGTCGAGAACAACACCGTGCGCCTGGTCGCGACCGATTCCTTCCGACTGGCCGTGTGCGATACGCAGGTCGAGACCTCGACCCTCGAAGGTTCCTTTGAGCTCAACGTGCCTGCCGACGCCTTCAACGACGCGCTGAGCATCATGGCCAGCCAGGCGACCATCATGATCGGCGCCACCGACACCCAGGTTGTCTTTGAGGCCGGCAACACCACCTACGTGTCGCGCCGCATCGAGGGCGTATATCCCAATTACAAGCAGCTCATCCCCGATTCGTGCGTGACGAGCGTCAAGATCGACGTCGCCGCCTTTAACGCCGCCCTTAAGCGTGTGGCCGTTATCGCGAGCGCCAACCCCGCCGTCAAGTTTGAGATTGACGTCGAGAACGGCCAGATGGGCCTGTCCTCCATTTCCAACGACCAGGACCTGGCGCAGGAGACGATCGATGTCGAGGCCGAGGGCGAGTCGGGCACCATCGCCTTCAACTACCACTACATCTTTGGCTGCCTCAATGCCCTGTCCAAGGAGAAGGAGATCACGCTGGAGCTCAAGAGCTATTCGCAGGCTGGCATCTTCAAGTCCTACGACAAGATCAACTACCTGTACCTGGTCATGCCGGTACGCATCTAGCGCTGCCCATGACCATGTTCGCACGCGATCTTTCCGTTGCGCGCTATCGCAGCTTCGACAGTTACCGCCTTGCCCTGAGCGACGGTGTGACAGTGCTCGCAGGTCCCAACGCGGCGGGAAAGACCAACCTCATAGAGGCGCTGCAGCTTTTGACGAGTGGCGCCTCGTTTAGGCATCCGACCGCAGCCGAGCTCGTGCACGACGGCGTGGGCTCATGCAAGGTCGAGCTGAGGCTCGAAGGCGATGGGCGCGTGCTGGACATGGGACTGAGCGTGGAAGATGGCAAGCGTTCGTTTAGTCGCAACGGCAAGCGCTGCGCTGCGTCCGGCGTGCGCGGGGTGCTGCCGAGCGTTCTGTTTTGCCCGGACCACCTGGATATGGTCAAGCGGGGTGCCAGCGTGCGCCGCACCGCACTTGACGACTTTGGCGTTCAGCTGAGTGCACGCTATGCCGATCTGGCTAGTGCCTACGGGCGCTGCGTGACCCAGCGCAACGCCCTGCTCAAGGAGACCTGGTGCTGCCGCGAGATGCTTGGCGCCTGGAACGAATCTATCGCCCGCGCCGGTTCGGCCCTGCTCGTGCATCGTCTGGCCCTGCTCGACCGGCTGTCGGGCCATGTGCGCGACGCCTATGGCCGCGTGGCATCTGGCGAGCCCGCCGGTGTGGCCTATGTGTCCACGCTTGGCGACCTGCCTCGCACCGAGGATCGCGACGAGCTCAGGGGCTGGGCGTATGAGCACATGCTCTCGGCGCTCGATGAGCGCGCCGACGAGGAGATCCGCCGCGGCGTGACGCTCGTGGGTCCGCATCGCGACGAGATAGAGTTTTCCGTCGCGGGCCGATCGGCTCGTTCATTTGCCAGCCAGGGCCAGCAGCGAACGCTGGTGCTTGCCTGGAAGGTGGCAGAAGTGGCCGTGGCGCGCGATATCCTGGGCACTGCGCCGCTGCTGCTCTTGGACGACGTGATGAGCGAGCTCGACGCCGGGCGCCGAGGCGCTTTCCTGCAGCTGATCGGTGATGATATCCAGACAGTCATAACCACCACCAATCTGGGGTATTTTACCGATGACCTGCTTGATCGAGCCAAGGTGGTGAGCATGGGTGAGACGTGCTAATTACGAGCGCGAGAACGGAACGGTTGCCTTTGGCGGCTTTTTGGATGCCGAGCGTCAGCGTATCCTGGCGGCCGCGACACCTGAGCGCCGCGCGCAGATGGAGGCTGCAGAGGAGTCTCGTGCGGTCTATCACGCCTGGAATGCAGTGTGCTCGGGCACGCGCGAGGGACGCCATGTGACGGGGCTGCGCTACCTGCCCGAGTCCAACGAACTGCTGGTGTACCTCGATTCGCCCTCATGGACGCAGGAGATGACACTTTTGCGCGAGATTATCCGCGCGCGCATGGAGCGCGCCGGCGCGCACGTCGACGGCCTGGTGTTCAAGACGACCGCCCCCGGCCACACACCGCCCGCTGCAAAAGAGCGCCTGCGTCCGGCCGTGGCCGAGTGTCCGCCGGCTCCGCATGCCGACCTCAGCGATGCCGAGCGTGCCGAGATCGAGCACCAAGTGGCGCCCATCGAGGACCAAAAACTGCGCGAGGCCCTCGAGAACGCCATGAGAGCCAGTGCCGAGTGGGCCAAGGGCGTGCAGGGCAAAAAAGAGCCTTAAATCGCATCTGGTGGCCTTGTAGAGCCAAATACCCTCGTTCCCGAGGGTATTTTTTTACGATAAACTAGTAAGGCTATACACATTTTCTTAACTGAAGGAGGACGTGTGGCAAACGAAAACGATTACGATGGCGGCGAGATTAAGATTCTCGAAGGTCTCGAGGCCGTTCGTAAGCGCCCGGGCATGTACATTGGCTCGACGAGCGCCAGCGGTCTTCATCACCTGGTGTGGGAGATCGTTGACAATTCCGTCGACGAGGCCATGGCCGGTTTCTGCACCGAGATTCAGGTGACGGTCCACGCCGACAACTCCATCACGGTCGTCGACAACGGGCGCGGCATCCCCGTCGACGAGCATCCTATCAAAAAGATCCCGACGCTCGAGGTCGTCATGACGATCCTGCACGCCGGCGGTAAGTTCGATAACTCGGCCTACAAGGTCTCGGGCGGCCTGCACGGCGTGGGCATCTCCGTCGTCAACGCCCTGTCCAAGCGTGTGGTCGTACAGGTATGCCGCGATGGCAACATCTACGAGATGGAGTTCTCGCGCGGCAAGACCGTCAAGAAGATGGAGGTCGTGGGCACTTCGGAGACGACGGGCACCACTGTCAGCTTCTGGCCCGACGACGAGATCTTCGAGACCTGCATCTACGATTTCGACACGCTGCACAACCGTCTGCAGGAGACGGCATTCCTCAACAAGAACCTCAAGATTGTGCTGACCGACGAGCGCGAGGCGACTCCCCATGTGGAGGAGTTTTGCTATGCCGGCGGCATCATCGACTTCGTCAAGTTCCTCAACGAGGGCAAGGATGTCCCCGAGACCTTTAAGGAGCCCATCTATATTGAGGGCAAATCGGATCCGGATGCGCCCGTGACCAAGATGGGCGAGGTCGAGGTGTCCTTGCAGTGGAATAGCGGCTACGGCGAGAACGTCATGTCGTTTGCCAACGACATCTACACCCCCGAGGGCGGCATGCACCTCGAGGGCTTCCGTACCGCACTTACCCGCGTGATTAACGATTACGCTCGCAAGCAGAACCTGCTCAAGGAAAAAGACGCCAACCTGACCGGCGACGATGTGCGCGAGGGCCTATCGGCCGTTATCTCGGTCAAACTGCCCGATCCGCAGTTTGAGGGCCAGACCAAGGCCAAGCTCGGCAGCTCCTATATGCGCGCGCTGACGCTCAAGATCGTGACCGACGGGCTTGCCGATTACCTCGAGGAGCATCCCAAGCCTGCTCGCGAGATCGTCAAGAAAGCCCAGCAGGCCTGCAAGGCACGCAACGCCGCCCGCAAGGCACGCGAGGCGACCCGCCGCAAGAGCCTGCTCGAGACGGCGTCGCTGCCCGGCAAGCTCGCCGACTGTTCGGTGCGCGATGCCGAGCTGACTGAGCTCTTTATCGTAGAGGGCGACTCGGCAGGCGGTTCGGCCAAGGACGGCCGTCGCCGAGACATCCAGGCGATCCTGCCCCTGCGCGGCAAGATTTTGAACGTCGAGCGCGTGGGCGATCATCGTGCGTTCTCGAGCGACACCATCCAGTCGCTCATCACCGCGATCGGCTGCGGCGTCACGACGAGCGCCGGTGACGGCGGCGACTTCGACATCACCAAGGCGCGCTACCACAAGATTATCATCATGACCGACGCAGACGTCGACGGTGCACATATCCGCATCCTGCTGCTGACGTTCTTCTACAAGTACATGCGCCCGTTGATTGATGCCGGCTACGTTTACGTCGCGTGCCCGCCCATCTTTGGCATCAAGGTTCGCAACAAGATTCACTACGTGTATCCCAACGGCCGCCAGCCCGAAGACGAGATCCTGCGCGACACCATCCAGAGCCTGGGACTGAACCCCGACGACAACGACGAGGACGGCAAAGCCAAGGACGGCAAGATCACTAAGAAGCGCAAGGGTTACACCGTCCAGCGCTATAAGGGCCTGGGCGAGATGGACCCCAAGCAGCTTGCCTCGACGACGATGGACCCCAAGACCCGCATTCTGCAGCGTGTGTCGATCGAGGACGCCGTGGTGGCGGACCGCGCCGTGCGCGAGCTCATGGGTTCCGAGGTCGGCTATCGCCGCGAGTACATTGAAAAACACGCGCATGATGCACGATTCCTTGACGCTTAAGAGGAGGTAGCGTGGCAGACGATATCAACAATAACGAGGGTATGGACGAGGCCGGCGATGCCGGCATGCCCGACGATCTGAAGCGCCTGCTCGCCCGCGCTGAGCAGGGCGAGGACGGCGACCCGGACGCCTATAACCCCGATGCCGATGATGATGAGGAAGAAGACGACGCCGAGCTCGAGGAGAGCTTTGGCGAAGTCGACCGTGGCGCCTCGGCCGGCGAGGATATCAACGGCGGTCAGCTCCAGATTTCGGAGTTCGGTCGCGAGATGAAGCAGTCGTTTATCGAGTATTCGATGTCGGTTATCACGGCGCGCGCCCTGCCGGACGTGCGCGACGGCTTAAAGCCAGTGCACCGCCGCATCCTGTATGCGATGAACGAGAGCGGCATCTACCCCAACCGCCCACATAAGAAGTCGGCCTGGACGGTCGGCGAAGTTATCGGTAAGTACCACCCGCATGGCGACTTCGCGGTCTATGAAGCCATGGTCCGCCTGGCGCAGTGGTTCTCCATGCGTACGCCGCTCATCGACGGTCACGGCAACTTCGGCAACATCGACGGCGACGGCGCCGCCGCCATGCGTTACACCGAGAGCCGCCTGGCCAAGCCCGCCATGGAACTGCTGCGTGACTTGCAGAAGGATACCGTCGACTGGCAGCCCAACTACGACGAATCGCTCGCCGAGCCCGTGGCACTGCCTGCGCGCTTCCCCAATTTGCTGGTCAACGGCAGCCAAGGCATCGCCGTCGGCATGGCCACCAACATCGCCCCGCATAACCTCGCCGAGGCGATCGAGGCCACCTGCTACCTGATCGACAACCCCGACGCCACCGTCGACGAGCTCATGCAGATCATGCCCGGTCCGGACTTCCCCACCGGCGCCATCATCATGGGCAGCGCCGGCATTAAGCAGAGCTACGAGACCGGCCGCGGCTCCATTACCGTGCGTGCCAAGGCACACATGGAGTCCACCAAGACCGGTCGCAGCCGCCTGGTCTTTACCGAGATTCCCTACATGGTCAACAAAGGCACCCTGCAGGAGAAGATCGCCCAGCTCGTCAACGACAAGCGCATCGAGGGCATCTCGGATATGCGCGATGAGTCCAACCAGAAGGGCATCCGTCTGGTTATCGAGCTCAAGAAGGGCGTCATTCCGCAGGTCGTGCTCAACAACCTGTATAAGTACACCTCGCTGCAGACGACCTTTGGCGCCAACAACCTGGCGCTTGTCAACGGCGTTCCAAAATGCCTGAGCCTGCGCGAGATGCTGCAGCACTATATCGACCACCAGGTCGACGTCGTCACCCGCCGCACCCGCTTCGACCTTAAGAAGGCCCAGGCCCGCGCGCATATCCTTGAGGGCTACTTGATGGCCCTCGACCATATCGACGAGGTCATTAGCATCATCCGCTCCTCGCAGACCGACTCCGAGGCCAGCAGCCGCTTGATCGAGCGCTTTGGCTTTACGCCCGAGCAGACCACGGCCATCCTCGAGATGAAGCTGCGCCGCCTGACCGGCCTGGAGCGCGACAAGATCCAGGAAGAGTTGGACGGTCTGCGCCGCGCCATCGCCTACTACGAGGACCTGCTGGCGCATGAGGAGAAGATCCTGGGCGTCATCAAGGAAGAGATGCGCGAGATCTCCAAGAAGTTTGGCGACAAGCGCCGCACCGAGATCAGCCAGGTTGAGAAGGACCTGGATGTCGAGGATCTCATCGCCGACGAGGATATGGTCGTGACCATCACCCACACCGGCTACGTTAAGCGTATCCCGGTTGCCGCCTACCGCGCCCAAAAGCGCGGCGGCAAGGGCGTGTCGGGCGTCAACCTCAAAGAGGACGACGTCATCGATGAGATGTTCATCGCGTCCACGCACGAGTACGTGCTGTTCTTCTCGAGCAAGGGCAAGGTCTATCGCCTGAAGGTGCACGAGCTGCCGGTGGGTACGCGCCAGGCGCGCGGCACCGCGATCGTCAACCTGTTGCCTTTCGAGGAGGGCGAGAAGATTGCGAGTGTCATCAGCTGCCGCGAGTTCCCCGCCGACGAGTATCTGATGTTTGCCACCAAGAGCGGCATGGTCAAGAAGACCGTGATGAGCGCCTACGACCGTAGCCGCCGTGATGGCCTGATCGCCATCAACCTGAGGGACGACGACGCGCTGCTCGCTGTACGCCGCGTGCGTGAGGGTGACAAGATCATCATGGCAACCACCGCGGGCAAGGCGATTATGTTCCCCGAGGACCAGGTGCGCGCCACCGGTCGCGATACCAGCGGCGTCCGCGGCATTGGCATGAAGGATGGCGTGAGCGTTTTGGGTATGGAGGTTACCAACGGCAATGGTGACCTGTTTGTCATTACCGAGCGCGGCTACGGCAAGCGCACGCCGGTTGCGGACTACCCGGAGCAGAACCGCGGCGGCCAGGGCGTCTACACCATCCAGATGACCGAGCGCAAGGGTAACCTCGCAGCCATGAAGACGGTGGGTCCGCAGCATGAGCTGTTTATCGTGACGGAGGGTGCGACGGTCATTCGCGTCAAGACCGACGAGATCAGCCAAACCGGTCGCGCCACCCAGGGCGTCAAGATGATGACCGTCGACGACAACGACCGCGTATGCGCCGTAGCCCGCATGACAGCCGCCAAGGAGAAGCCCGAAGGCGAAGCCGCAGAAGACAGCTCTGCCCCCGAAGAAACCCCAGTCGACCTAGGCGACGGCAACGACATACCAGAAGATCTCCTAGACGAGTAAGAGGAACTAGCTGGTAGAAAATATCAGACCCCATATCTCGGCGGTCGGCGCACCCGCGCGCCGACCGCTTTTTTGACAACCTTGGACCCCGTGCCCGCCGAGTGGGCGAGATGGGTTAGGTTTGTCGCGAGTTCCGCACGCAAAGAAGGCCACTTAATGTGGCCTTCGTCTTGCGCAGGACTGTCCGGGCAGCAAACCTAACCCATCTCGCCCACTCGGCAGGCACCCTTCAAAGTTTTTCAAAAAAGTTGTTGACGCGCGCGTAACGACTCGTCTAATATATCCCTTGCGCGATGGACCTGTAGCTCAGTTGGTTAGAGCGTCCGGCTGATAACCGGGAGGTCACA
>CAUHFS010000034.1 GCA_959605475.1 uncultured Collinsella sp.
GGCCGTTGATGGCTACGTCTACGGATCCCACCGGAAGGTCTTCGCGGTAGTGGGCTACGGCGAATTTGAGGCCTTCGTAGGTAAAGAGTGCAAGACGGTCTACATCGGGGCCGTAGTCGCGGTAGTAATCGTTGTTGCCCAGTACGGCCCGCACGGGGGCGATGGTGCATAGGTGCTCGTAGTCCATCTCCGACGTAAGGTCGCCGGCGTGGATAATCAGGTCTGCGCCTTCAAGCTCATCCAGGAGCGCAGGCGAAAGATAGCCGTGGGTGTCCGAGATGATGTCGATGCGCTTGGCGCTTGCACTGTTCATGGGATCCCTTCCGCAAAAAACGATTCGGCAGATACATACAAAAAAGGCCCCACGGCTCCGCAGACGATGGGTCTACAGGGCTGCGGGGCCAGTGTGCTAGAGACTCAGAGCCTTCTTGAGCGGCACGACGCGGCGGCGCGAAACCGGCACGCGTTCGTCGACGCCCGTAATGCCCAGTTGGATGGCACCCGAGGGCACCGTCTCGACGTCCGTGACGCACGCCAAGTTGACGATATAGCGGCGGTGAACACGGAAGAAGCCAAAGTCGCAGAGCTTAGCCTCAAACTGCGCCAACGAGGTCGTCGACAAAAAACGATCGTCGACGGTATAGATGCAGGAGTAATCGTCCTTGGCCATGATAAAGCGAATGTCGTCCACGGGAATGAGCACCTTGCGGCCGCCCTTTTCCACCGGGATACGCTCGATGGTCACCTTGCTGTCCGTGACCGGCTTGGCGCGTTGCATGACCTTCTCGATTGCGCGATCCAAGCGAGCTTCCTCGACCGGCTTCATCAGATAATCGACGGCATCCACGTCGAATGCCTCGACCGCATGGTCACTATACGCAGTCACAAACACGATCGCCGGCGGATTTTTGAGCTTATGCAGCGCCTCGGCAAGTTGCAGGCCCGAGGCACCGGGCATCGAGATATCGAGAAACACGACATCCACGCGACTTTCCATAAGCATCTCGATGGCGGAGCGAACGCTCGACGCCTCCGTGATCGTGCCGATCTTGCCCGTTTGCTCGAGCAGGAAGCGAAGCTCCGAGCGAGCCGGCGCCTCATCATCCACAATCATCGCACGCAGCATAGGGATAAAACCTTTCGTCAACTAACTACGCCGGGCATCCGTCGCATGACGTTGAACCCGTAGCCTTTTATTTTACTCTTGAATGTCAAAGATGCTCTCTGACAAATCAAGATGAAGGAGCACTTTAGTGCCCTTGCCCGGCGCCGATTCGACACGCGTATAGGAATGCGGCCCATAAAAGCGGTGAATGCGCTCCGAAATATTGTGCATGGCCACACCGGCGCCGCCACCCTGGGGAGAGCTGGCGTCGGGACGGGCAGAGCGCTCGTCAAACAGCCTGGCGGCGGTACCCTCATCCATGCCCACGCCATTATCGGCCACGGCAATCAAGATTGCATCCTCGCCGTCTTGGTGAACGGTCACGTCGATCCTCAGGGCGTCGTCATCGCCCATACCATGACGTACGGCGTTCTCGACAATCGGCTGGATCACGAACGCCGGCACCAGCGTATCTTCCACGTCCTCGGACACATCGAACGTCGCAAGCACGCGGTCCTCGCCAAAGCGGGCCTTCTCAAAGGTAAGGTAGCGCTTGGTCTGTGCAACCTCGCGCGAGACCGGAATAAGCGATCCCGAGTTGTCGAGCGTGGCACGATAGAACGATGAGAACTCACGAAGCAGTTCGCGGGCCCGCAGCGGATCGGTGCGCGTAAACGATGCAATGGTGTTCAGCGTGTTGAACAGGAAGTGCGGGTTAATCTGCGCCTGCAGCGCACGCACCTCGGCGCGCGCCGTGAGTTCCTTTTGCACCTCGAGCTCGTGGATGGCGAGCTGCGTGGACAAGATCTCGGCAAAGCCCGAGGCAAGCGCATACTGGGTACGGTCGACGGCGCGCGGGGTCTTGTAGTAGAACTTGAGCGTGCCGACGGTACGATCGCCCACCTTGATGGGGGCGATAATGCCGGCGGGAACTTGGTTGTGCGAGCCGTCCGAGCCCACGACATCCACCATACGGTTGAACGACTGCACGATGCCATGTTCGATAACGTAGCGTGTGGCAAGCGTGTGGATGGGAGAATCTGGCAGTAGTTTTTCCTCAAACTCTCCCGCGCAGGCAAGCACGTTGCCCTCGTCGGTGATGGCCACCGTCATGGCGCGCGTCTCGGGCAAAATGCGCCGGCACACCAAACGCGCCGACTCCTGCGTCAGACCGCCCTTAATGTCCTCGAGCATGGCCGAGGCCACCGAGAGCGTCTCCTCGGTGTACTGGGAGCGCACCGAATCGGGATTGAGCGTCAAAAAGATAAAGATGCACAGGAAGATGCACAGCAGCGCGCAGGCAATCACCGTGGCGATCGGCTCGATACCGGTCACCAAGGCAAAAATAAAGTACACCAGCACGCAAATGGCGCAGGCAACGGCAATGATGCGAAAGATTGATATTGAACTATCGCGCTGGGCGCGGCGGTCGATCATTCGGCCCCCTCCAGGATACTGATCAGTTGTGCGTCACGCCAAAGCCCGTCCATGATCTTGGGCCAAAAGCTCTGGAAACGCAGGTAGCTTGCAGCGTTTTGGCGCGCATAGGCCTTTGCCTCGCCGATACCATGGCGCCAAATGCGCAGGTAGCCCTCATGCTCGCGGGTAAACACGCTGCGGACCATAGCGGTCTTGCGCACGCGGTCGTCGAGCTCGCGCGAAATCCACGGGCCCGGGTAGGGCATGAGCGATGCCGCCGTAACGGGGATGAGCTCCTTTTGATGCGCGGCGAACGTCAACTTGGCCCGTTCGTAGTACCAACGGTATACATCCTGCATAAAGCGCGGTGAGCGCTTTTCGGACTCCGGAGGCAGATGGCGCACGGTCCACTCGTTATCAAACCACACGTCGTAGCCAAACATACGCATGTTAAAGAGGTAATCCAAGTCCTCGCCGCGGGTGATAAACGGGTCAAAGGCCACACGCGTAAAGGCGCGGGCGTGCAGGGCCATCAGGCCGCCGCACACGTAGTTGGAGCGCGAGATGCGGGTGCCCGAGAGCGCCTTTTTCATCCAACGGTTGAACTCGATGCGCTTGGTCCACCAACGATGGCAGATGCCCGCCTTGTCCGTGGGAGCCAGCGGCGAGCCGTCGCGATCGTAGAAATAGCCGCTCTTGACCAAGATCGGCAAGCCCTGACGCGTCTGCTGCCCCAACGCATAGGTCGCGCGCTTCATAAAGTCGGCGTCGATGACAGTCTCATCGTCATCCAAAAAGATAACCGCGTCATGCCCCAGCACAGCGGCACAGGCTAGCCCCATATTGCGGATGGCACCGTAGCCTCGCAGGCTCACGCACTCGCCCGAACCCTTGGGCGCGATCTGAGCAACCCGGTCTGCGATGCGCGAGGCCTGGGTGTTGGTGACAACGGTGACCTTGAGCGTGGGATGCGCGTCGACAATCTCGCGCACGCGCAGCGACACATCGGCTGTGGCAGAAACGGGACAGACCACCAAAAGGATGATGCGCGGGATGTCACGTACCTGCTCAAGCGAGGCCAGGCAGCGGTCGAGTTCGGGATTGTCGGCGTTGAGTCGCGTCGAATGGTCATAGGTGCCAGGGGCGTTTGCGCAAGCGTCATCGCCCGCCCAATACGTTGGAATCACAACCGTGGCGTTCATGCCTTACCCTCCCTGCAACACAAAAACGGGACGCCGCCAAACACAGGCGACGCCCCGCGACCTAGCTGATTCCATCATACCCACTTGGACAAATCATTGCTCGCAAGTCGCAATGTTTATTGCGGATAACCCCAAAAGAGTACCGTGGACAGGCACAATAGCCGCTCGCTCCTATGCGGCATGCCCTGCCGCCCGAGTCATGCGGGACAGGCGGACCAGCAGCATAAAGCCCACCACCAGCAGCACGCCGATAGACAGGACGCCCAGCGAGGGGTTGCCGGTCAGCGAGGTGACGACCGACACCAGGAAGGTGCCCATAACGCTTGCATAACGACCAAAGATATCAAAGAAGCCGTAGTACTCGTTGGACTTTTCCTTGGGGATAATGCGGCCAAAGTAGCTGCGGCTGAGCGCCTGCACGCCGCCCTGGAACAGGCCGACCAAAATGGCAAGCACCCAAAACTCAAAGGCAGTCTTGAGGAAGAACGCGGCGAACAGCACAATGCCCATGTAGGCGGCGACTGCCACCAAGATCATGTTGAGCGTGCCCACGCGGCCGGCGAGCTTGCCGTAAATGATGGCGGACGGGAAGGCCACAAACTGCGTAACGAGCAGAGCCAGCACCAGTTGGGTCGAGTCGATGCCCAAAGCCGATCCATAGCTGGTTGCCATGGAAATGACCGTGTGCACACCGTCGATATAGAAGAAGAACGCGATCATGTAGACCAGCACGGTCTTGTTGTGGGCGATCTCGCGCATGGTGTGTCCGACCTCGGAGAACACACCGCCCACGATGTGGCCGATAGTGTCCTCGGGGCCGCGCTCGCGACCGTATTTTTGCTTATAGGTGCGAATGAGCGGCAGGGTAAAGATGAGCCACCAGGCACCAGTGATGATAAACGACAGACGCGTTGCCAGCATGGTGGGGACGCCAAGAGCGGGACCACCCATGATGAGCGCCAGGCAGATGACGAACGGCACGGTGGAACCGATGTAGCCCCAGGCATAGCCCGAGCTGGACACGGCGTCCATGCGCTCGTCGGTGGTAATGTCGGGCAGCATGGCGTCGTAGAACGTCATAGAAGAGTTAAGTCCGATGGTGCACAGCACGTACACGGTCAAAAATGCCATGGCGGACATTGGGATAGCCTGCGCCAGGCAAAGCACCAGGCCCGTGAGGAAGAAGCCCAAGAAGAACTTGATCTTGTTGCCAGCGTAGTCGGCAAGCGCGCCCAGAATGGGCATGAGCATGGCGATGACCAGCGAGGCGATCGTCTGTGCATTGCCCCAGGCGACCACCAGGTCGGCCGAGGAAGCGCCGGTATTGATGGCGTTAAAGTAAATGGGCACCACCGAGGTATTGAGCAGCACGAGGGCCGAATTGCCCACATCATACATAACCCAGTTACGTTCGAGCTTGGTGTATTTCATGGACAGGGACCCTTCGTATTCGCCCGATATGCAGTTAGTTCATCGTACCCCAATTGTCCAGAACCGCCGGTAAGGATTCGGCAAAGGGGCACTCACGGGCCCTATTCCTCGCGGTCGAACTCCTCATCGGCATTGAGCACGCGACCGCTGTAGTTGACGTGACTGGTAACGGCATCCATGTCACCGGTCTCGATAAAACGTGCGACCGTGCATTCGTAATCGACCAGCGCACGATCAAAAACCTCGGGGAAACTCTCGTTCGAGACCTCGTCGGTAAAGGGATTCTTCCATGTCAGATGGCCCAGGTTACCGGTGCGCTCGGGCAGCTCCGTCGTCACGCGATGGGCAAGGCCGTCGAGCAGCGAGTAGTCGTGCACCAAGCCCTCAACCAGCGAGATCGCGCGCGTCTTTGCGGAGCCGGCCGGCTCAATCGCGCGGTAAAGTCGCTGCATATTGGCAACGGCAGCACCGAACTCCCCCACCGGAATGTCAATGCCGTACACGCGTCCGGCAACATAGCTCATCAGCACGCCGGCCACGCGATTGATGCGATCGGTGGTGACGATCTCGCCCGCCGGCGGGTAATCGTCAACCGTAGCGCCATCGCGTTTAAGCTGCAGCATCAGTACATCCAGGTCGCTCTCGATCACGGCATGGACCTGACTGCTCGAATCCTCAAGCTCTGAATCGGACTCCACGATGCCAAACTGCTGCTCATAGACAAAGGGGTGGGCGTTGCGGTCGAGCACGTAATGAGACAGCAGGCCCAGCGCAAAGGCACGACCCAAGCTGGCGTCGCGCGGCAGCAGATGCGACACGCCGTCGCGCAGGCACGCGAACTGGCGAGACATGCGCGACCGATGCATGACCTGTGCCAGCAGCGTGCAGTCGGAAACACGCGGTGTCAGAATGTGAAAGAAAAACGGGTCGGGGCCTTGGTTGCCCAAGATAAAGGCAATGCGCTCTTCATCGGACGTGATGACGCCCTGCGGAAGACGGTCGATGCTTTCCTCGCCAAACAGATGATGGGTGATAAGCGCGGGCATAATGATCCTTTCGATTTCATTCGATGCCACCCATTATGCCCACCGCGCGCCCATGCCAAACCTGCGATGGTAAACGACGACACGCAGGCCTCTTACGCAAGCCCCAGGTGCGACTTGACCTCGGCGGCACGACGACGGGACACCGGTACCGTCGAGTTCACGCGGTCGAGCCTGAGCTCCATCAACCCCGTGGAGCCAATCTCAACATTGTGCACGTCTTCCAAATTGACCAGGTAGCTGCGATGAACGCGAATAAAGCCCTCGGAGTCCAAGCGACGCTCGAGCGAAGAGATCGACTCATTGATCAGGTACGTTCCCTCGGCGCAGATGGCGTTGCAAAAATCGGCGCGCGCCTCAAAGTAACAGACGTCTGCGGCGGGAATGAACACCTTTTTGCCCCCGCGGTCCACCGTCAGACGCAAAGGCTGGCGCGGAGCGTGGATAACACGACGGGCACCCAAGGCCGCCTCGATCTTGTCGAGTGCCTTTGACAGGCGTGCGTCCTCAACCGGCTTGACGACATAATCAATGGCATCGAGATTATAGGCATCGGCCGCATACTCGGCAAATGCCGTCACAAACACCACGACCGGCGGCGTTTTTAGGTTCTGCAGCGTCTCGGCAAGCTCGATTCCCGAGCGGCCGGGCATCGTGATATCCAAAAACAGCACGTCGGGCTTGTTCGACAGAATCGACTCCACGGCCTCGGTGACATTGCCCGCCTCGGCAATCTGTCCCACACGTGCATCCTTTTCCAGCAGATAACGTAGCTCAGCCCTAATAGGAGGCTCGTCATCAACCACCAAGATGTTCCATCCCTCGGACATATGCGCTTCCCCTCTTTTTTCTCTCAATCCAACCGCGCGCTACACCTTCATCGGCGCCGGCTCATGCGGCTCGCCGTTCAGCTCGACGATGACCTGCGTTCCCACGCCCTCCTGGGACTTCACGCGCATGCCAGAATCTTCCCCGTAAAAGAAATGGATGCGCTGAAGCACGTTGAAGAGCGCCAGGCCGCAGCCTCGCTTGATGGAGCCGTCGGCGGTAATGCTCTCGGGCTCCTCTCGGCGATGCTGCTCAAACAGGTGCGCGCAGACTTCTTCGCTCATACCGATGCCGTCATCTTCGACGATGATCTCCAGACCGTCATCGGTCTCAAAAGCCCTAACACGAATAGAAAGCGGCTCGGTCTCGCGCTGCGCATGCTTGATGCAGTTTTCGAGCAGCGGCTGCAAGATAAACGGCGGCACCATGCTGTCGCGCACCTCAAAGTCGATGTCGACCGAGACGCGCAGACGGCCGTCGCCATACCGGGCCTGCATAAGATTGATATAACGAGTGCCCTGTTCCACCTCGTGCTCGAGCGTTGTGAGGGTATCGGAATCAGAAAGCGTCTGACGGTAGTAATTGGAAAAGTCGATCAGCAGCGACCTGGCCTTGTCCGGCTCGGTACGTACGAGCGACACGATGGTGCTGATGGTATTGAATAGAAAATGAGGATCGACCTGCGATTGCAAGGCGCGCAGCTCCACGCGGGCCGTAAGCTCGTCCTGGCGCTCGAGCTCAAAGCTTGCAAGCTGCGTGGAAATGAGGTCGGCAAAGCCCGAGGCAAGCGCCGTCTGGCGCATATCGATGCTGCTCAGACGGGGATAATACAGCTCGAGCGTGCCCACGCAATGCCCGCGCACGGTGAGCGGTGCGACGATACCGGCGCGCAGGCGCGGAAAATAGCCACCCGTCTCAGTCGAGGCATCGCGCGAAAATACGCTTTGCTCACCGCTGTTGATCACGTTGAGCGTAGTCCGCAGCACAACCGGAGTGCCCGCGGGGCATTTTGCCGAGTCCTCGCCCCAGCTTGCCAACACCTGTTTGCCATCGGTAAAGCAGATGGCAGAGGCGATGGTCTCGGACAGGATAATTTTAGAGGCGCCCAGGGCAGCTTCGGGCGTAAGGCCGCGCGACGTGTAGGCGAATATTTTTGATGCGATGGCGAGCGTACGGTCGGTTGCGCTCGATGTGAGGTCGTCGGGGACCACAAAGACGTACGAGAAAAAGAAGCACAGCATGACCAGGCCGGCAATAACGACAACGCCCGGAACGGGATTGGGATTATCGGTTAAATCCCAGATAAGCAGCAGGATAAGCGCCGGAACGACAATACCGAGCAGGATGGCCTGAACCACATGCTGGGCCGTACGAAAGACCTTGGTAGAGTTGTAGCTCTTGCCCAGAATCAGCCTGTTTAAATCCACCGTCATCCCCTCTTGTCCGTAGCACCCATAGCAATAAAGAGGGCCGCAAGCGACCCTCTCCATTGCATTATGCAATCAAAAACTGTGTTTTACATCAAGCCATCGACAAACGGTATCTTAGGCGCTGTATTTGTTAGCCTCACCAAAAGTGCCGGCCTCGACAATCCAGCCGTCCTTCATGATGACGTCCATGTTGTCGGTGTTGAGCACGTGGATGTCGGCGGCGACGTCACCGTTGACGACCAGCAGGTCGGCGCACTTGCCGGCCTCGATGGAACCGGTCTCGTCCTCGATGTGACACATCTTGGCACCGTTGAGGGTGGCGCAGGTGATGGTCTCGACCGGGGTGAAACCGATCTTGTCGACGAACTCGTACATCTCCTCGATGGAGCAGGTGCCGTACGGGGTGACGAAGGAGAAGGAGTCGGAGCCGATCGTCATGACGACGCCGCGCTTCTTGGCCTCGCGCAGGCAGTCGTAGTTGCGCTGCAGCTCCTTCTCGACCAGGGTGCCCTCGTACTTGTCGTGCAGCTCGGGGACGTAGACGGGCGGATAGGTGGCGTACCAGGTGGGCAGGAAGGCGATCGTCGGGGTGAAGAAGGTGCCCTGCTCGGCCATGAGGTCCATGGTGCGCTCATCGATATCGAAGCCGTGAATCAGCTGCTCGCAGCCAAAACGGACGGAATCGTAGGCAGCGGCGTGGTTGTTGTAGCAGTGGCTCCACACGGGTATGCCGACCATCTTTGCCTCTTCGACCACGGCCTGGATCTCCTCGGAGCAATAGTGCTGGTCGCGACCGGAATCCCAACGCCAGATGCCGCCACCGGTAGCCCAGATCTTGATGGCATCGGGGTTCTCGCGCAGGCGACGACGGACGGCCTTGCGCAGATCCCAAGGACCATCGACCTGGTCGCCCCAGGGATGGGATTCCTTGTTGAGCTCCTGAGTGCAGTGGTGGGAGTCACCGTGGCCGGCAACGCGGCAGAAGCCAAGACCAGTGGCCAGAACGCGCGGGCCCTTGAAGACGCCCTTGTCGATGCAGTCGCGAATCTGGATACCAAAGCGGCCGATCTCGCAGACGGTGGTGAGGCCGTGGGTGAGGCAGTCGTAGGCCTGCTTGACGGCGACGGCTTGCTTCTCGAGGAGCGGCTGCATGACCCAGTCGGTGTCATCGTCGGTCAGGTTGCCCGAGAAGTGCAGGTGGGTGTCGATCAGGCCGGGAAGGACGGTCTTGCCGGCGGCATCGATAACCTCAACGCCCTCGGGAAGGTCCTGCATAGCACCGGCATACTCGATCTTGCCGTTGTCGTCGACGAGAACGAGGGAGTTCTCGACCGGCTCGGCACCGGTACCGTCGATGAGCTTGCCGCCAACGATTGCGTACTTAGTGGACATGGTTCCTCCTTATGAATCCATATAGTGGGCGAGGCCATGTTGGGTTATGGCCTCACAAAGCTACCCAAGTGGTGCCGGGTTCGGTGCGCGGAAGAGAGGGGTCCGCGCACCCGATCCGCCCCGGCTAGGCGTTATTTTTTGCGGGAATTGGTGAAGGCCATGAGGGCCAGGCCAACGGCCAGCCAGCCGATCACGATGCTCCACTCCACCATGTTGAGGGAGGCGGGAGAGAACGGGACCACGAGCAGGCCAATGATGACGGCGCAGGCAGCGACAGCGAGGCTGATGCCAAACTTGCCGCCGGGCACCTCGTAGGGACGAGGCAGGTCGGGCTCGGTGAAGCGCATGCGCAGGCAAGCGAGGGCGACCATGCCGCAGGAGAAGATGAAGGCGAGAGCCGACACGTTGGTCAGAGGGATGAGCATGTTCTTGCCCAGGAACGGACCGATGACGGTGATGACGCCCAGAACGGCGCAGGCGAGCTTGGGAGCGCCGGACTTGGGATCGACCTCGGCGAACTTCTCGGGCAGCTGGCCCTTGCGGCCCATGGCGAGCATGATGCGGCTCGTGGCGCCGTAGAAGGAGTTCATCGGGCCCATGGGTCCAAGCGTGGCGATGACGAGCATGGCCAGGTACAGGAGCATGTTGATGCCCTTGAGGCAGGCAAGCGCGGGAACCGGGCTCTTAACAAACTCATGCCAGTCGAGGATGGTGCCGAACGAGTAGATGCAGACCATGTAGAAGCCGCCGGCGGCCAGCAGGGCCAGGGAGATGATCTTGCCGAACTTGTTCCAGTTGAGGCCCTCGGCTGCTTCCTCAGCCTGCTGAGGAATGGTATCGAAGCCGGCGTAGAAGAACGGGGTCAAAACCAGGACCGACACGATGCCGGCGAACAGGCTGGTGCCCTCGGTAGCGGGCTTGCCGCCGCCAGCACCGGTGACCTGGGAGAACACGGGCATGGCGTGTTCCGGCGAACCGGTGAACAGCGAGACACCCATGGCGAGCAGCATGCCGCAGAGCAGGGCCTTGGTCAGGAAGGCCTGGAGCTTGGCGGCCGAGCTGGCACCGCGGAAGTTGAGGAAGATGACGTAGACTGCAAAGCCGAGCGCGATTAGCGTCGGGAACAAGTAAACGTCGGCGCCCAAGATGGTGTAGAGCTTGACGGCGCGCAGCCACTCAAGACCGGGCAGGCTGCCGAACATCTCGGACACGAGGGTCGAAATGGCGATGGCCTCCCACGGGCACAGGATGCCGTTGCCCAGGGCCAAAAGCCATCCGGTGATGTAGCTCAGCGTACGGCCAAAGCTACGGTCGACATACTCGACGATGCCGCCCGAGATGGGGATAGCAGCCGTGAGCTCACCGAAAACAGCTCCGACGGGCACGAGGAAGATTGCACCCAAGAGGAATGCGATCATAGCGGGAACGGGACCGCCGCCCACGACCATCCAGTCGCCGACCTGCAGGACCCAACCAGTACCGATGATGGCACCGAAACCGATGGTGAAGAAGTTCCAGAGCGAAAGCGTTTTCTTCATGCCGCCGTTACCTTCGACTGCAACTTCTGCGTTCTTGTCCGCCATTGTTCCCCTCCTTTCCTTATTGACGCCTCTTTGGCGTCACCCCTTGCGCGGTCTGTTTTGCCGCGCACTTTTATTTCGTGGCTTTAAGATACGGCCTCGGCGTCGCGCTACCGCTTATGGCTCGACCGAAGGCAGAACTCGCATATGAGTGGCGCCGTTTTTGGGACGAACGGCACGGTTTGCCGCTCATTGTTGTCGCCCGTCCGACGGGCGTACGCTCATTGGACGCATATAGAAATGTTTTTGAGGCCGTGTGTTTTGCGCCTTTCGTACCGTTTACCGAGCTTTTGACGCTCGGACCCATTTGTTGCACATCCTTTTTGTAGGATAGACAGGTTATACATGAGACAAGGCGGTACGAATGGCATACGGATACAACGACGGTGATCAACGGCGACAAAGCGTTCGCCTTGCTGGCCGCACCACGCCGATGCCCAGAAGTGCCACGAGCAGCAATCCGCAACGCCCTCAAGAGCAACCCGGGCCTTCGTCTCGGCAGCAGACAAACAGAACACGGCAGAGCGGCCGTCCGAGCACGGGCACAAGCGCACAGCAAGATAGCCGCTTGGGCGCGCGCACTCGACAGCGCCAAGCCGAGGTTCCGCAACTGCGCCGCAACGGCGCACGTCAGCCCGGCATCCATATCAACCGCTTCTTTTCGCATCCCCAAGGCGGACGCGACGGCAAGCCCTACCGCTCGACATCGTACGTGAATGCCCCCGCCCTGCCGGCTCGTCGGCTTTGCCTCGCACTGTGCTCTATCCTCATCTGTCTGGTCTTTGTGCTTATGAGCTCCTGTATGTCCCACGGCTCGGCCGGTCTCGAGCCCACCGCCGAGGACAAGCTGCTCAAGGCCCCCGTCGCGCCCGGTTATTCTTTCGCCTTTTCGACTCCGCGCTCGCAATGGCAAGCCGGCACGATGCCCCATATCTATCAGATCGACCCTGCGTGGTCGGAGCTGCCCTATGCCGGTGGCACTATTCGCGAAAACGCTTGCGGTCCCACTTGCCTCACCATGGTCTATATCTTTAAGACCGGCCGCACCGATATGACACCGGTCGACATGTGCGCCCTTTCCGAGGCGGGCAACTATGCCCCCACCGGCGCCACCGAATGGTCATTTATGACGCGCGGCGCATGGCAGCTGGGCCTTAACGGAACGGAGCTTCATAACGATCGCGACTCGATGACTCAGGTGCTGCGTTCGGGAGCGCCCGTCATCGCCGCCGTTCGGCCGGGCACCTTTACCAACGTGGGCCACTACATTGTGCTTTACGGTATTGACGACGCCG
The DNA here is from genome assembly GCA_959605475.1 of uncultured Collinsella sp. Classification (GTDB taxonomy): domain Bacteria; phylum Actinomycetota; class Coriobacteriia; order Coriobacteriales; family Coriobacteriaceae; genus Collinsella. Next base: position 12,726 of record CAUHFS010000034.1, read on the forward strand.
ACCAGATTGAAGTCTTCGATCCCAACTCGGCCAGCCGCAGCGCCCGCCGCTGGGGCGTGGTGGAGGTCCTCAACGAAATCGAAGCCATGTGGGCCTACTACTAGTCATTGGGGACAGACTTAAATGAGTAGTCGTTGGAGACGTTCTTGTTTAACTAGTCGTTTAAGAACGTCCCCAATGACTACCCGGAATGAGAATGGATAATCTCCCACTTTTGGCCTGTACGCAGGCTCAAAGTGGGAGATTATCCACTCTCGTGATTTGGGCGCGGCGCGCAGCACTCCTCATGAACAGCGACCTCAATAGCAAAAGCCCCGCAGTCGGAGCGGACTGCAGGGCTCATGAAGAGAGGCTAGTTTGTGGGCGCTTTGCCTGGCGCCCACGGGAGAGGCAACGGAGTAGGGACTACTCGTGGATGCGGGTACCGGAGAGGCCGGCCATGGTCTCGGCGGCCTTGTCCAGGGCGCCGATGATGCAGGTGCGGCCCTTGCGGGAGCGGGCGAACTTGATGGCGGCGCGGACCTTGGGCTCCATGGAGCCCTTGCCGAACTGACCCTCGTCGGCCAGACGCTCGGCCTCGTCGGCGGTGAGGTCCTCGAGCTCCTCCTGGTTGGGCTTGCCAAAGTTGATGGCGACATGCTCAACGGCGGTCAGCAGGAACAGAACGTCGGCGTCGCAGTCCTCAGCCAGCAGCTCGCCGCCCAGGTCCTTGTCGATGACGGCGGGAACGCCCTTGTAGCAGCCCTTGTTCTCGTAGTCGCGGACGACGGGGATGCCGCCGCCACCGCAGGCGATGACGATGAACTCGTTGTCGAGCAGGTTGAGGATGGAGTCGGCCTCGACGATCTTCTTGGGATCGGGGGAGGCGACGACGCGACGCCAGCCGCGGCCGGAATCCTCGACGAAGACCTTGGAGGGATCCTCGGCCATGAACTCCTTGGCCTGCTCCTCGGTGTAGAAGGGGCCGATCGGCTTGGTCGGGTTCTTGAACGCGGGATCGTCGGGATCGCACTCGATCTGGGTGACGACGGTGGCGGCGTGCCAACGCTTATAGCGCTTGTGCATCTCGCGGCCGATGCCCTGCTGCAGGTGGTAGCCGATGTAGCCCTGGGACATGGCGCCGCACTCGGGCAGCGGCATCTCGGGGGTGCCGATGGCATCGTGGGCAGCAGCGAAGGCGTTCTGGATCATGCCGACCTGCGGGCCGTTGCCGTGGGTGATGATGATCTCGTTGCCCTGCTCGATAAGACCAAGGAGAGCGTGGGCGGTGTTGCTCACGGCCTCGATCTGCTCGACGGGGTTGTTGCCGAGGGCGTTGCCGCCGAGGGCGACGACAATACGATCGGGCTTGCCAAGAGGCTTAGACATTGCTGGAATCCTTTCTGTAAAAGGCCTACAACCCATTAATAACCCGCGTCCGTGCGATACGCGAGTTTATTAAGGTTTATATTCTCTTTATCGCTCATTTTATTCATTTTGAAAATACCTAAGCGGCGAACGGTCGATTTTACCCGCTCAGCGTAAAGAAGCCCAGTTCAGGCATATCTACGCCATTTACGTGCAACTTTATTTAAATAGAGCAGGGATTAGACCAGATTATGCAAACTATATCTTTGCTAAACACAAAACGGACAGCGCAATATCTTACTCGCACTATACGCGATTCTATACATTAATTTGACGAGTATGCACCCCTGCAAAAACATGGGGCTTTTCATCCAACATAAGGGATAGCCGATCGCGCTTCACCCCGCGGCAAGCGACTGCGAGTTCGCAGTATGGAACTTTACCGTCGGCTTCTGCATGAACGCTGCCGACGCCCTTTCGCTCCTGCGCGCCCAAGCAGCCGAGAACGCTAACGGCGCCACTGTCAACCTGGCCACCCTCAACAACGGCGCCGCCAGCCTTTTCGCAAAGTACCGTGCTGGTTCGCTGGCTTTGAGGCCTAAGTGAGCTTTGCTATTTGCCAATTTTTGTATGATTTGGGTCAAATCTATTTGTCAATTTTTGTATGATTAGGGGCAAATCTATTTGCCAATTTTTGTCAATGAGGTGTTTTAATGCTACGCCGCAAGGTCACTGATAGGCTTTTGAGCTGGAAGAATAACTCCCATAAGGCCCTGCTTGTTACCGGTGCGCGTCAGATTGGCAAGAGCTATGCGATTCGCGCGTTTGGAAAGAGCAACTACGCTTCGTATTATGAGGTCAATCTGCTACTTGATGCCGAGGCAAGAGACGTACTTGTTGGCGCTAAGAACTCCATTGACTTCATCAACCGTGTGGCCCTTCTTGCGGATGCACCGCTTGTTGAAGGAGACACGCTTATCTTCGTCGATGAGATTCAGGAGTATCCGCAGATCGTTACACTTATGAAGGCGCTGGTCGAGGACGGACGCTTTAGCTATGTCTTCTCGGGGTCTATGCTTGGGACTGAGTTTAAGGGGATCTCTTCTTTCCCGGTGGGGTATGTCGAGCACATTGTTATGCGGCCAATGGATTTTGAAGAGTTTTGTTGGGCAAACAGCATCAGCGAGAATGTGCTTGCAGACATCCGCAGCTGCCTTGTCGAGAGGCGTCCCGTCGAAAATTTTATTCATGAGGCGATGCTCAAAAACTTTAGAGCTTATATCGTTTGCGGCGGCATGCCGGAGGTCGTTCAGAACTATATCGATTCGGGCTATTCGCTCGTGAGAACGCGTGAGCTTCAAATTCAGCTAGTCGATCAGTACAAAAGCGATATCTCTAAATATGCATCGACTCGAGCGTTTAACGTTCGCTCCATTTTCGAGCAAATTCCCGTTCAGCTTGAGGCGGAGTCCCATCGCTTTATCGTCTCGTCTCTAGGCGAGGGAGCTCGTCTTCAAAAATACGAGCAGGATTTCCTATGGCTGGTGAACGCAGGCGTTGGATTGATGGTCCCCCAGGTGACGGAGGCACGAAGTCCTCTCAAGAGGACGGAGAAAACGACGGCCTTTAAACTATACGAGTCCGATACAGGTATGCTCGCATCGCGGTATCCCGGCAGCACGGCACGCGCCGTCTACCTTGACATGAAAACCCCCAACCTCGGCGGCCTCTATGAGAACGTGGTCGCACAGGAACTCGTTGCCCTCGGAGCAGATACGTGGTACTACCAAACGCGTGAGGTCGGTGAAGTCGACTTTGTAATCGAAGGTGCCCGCGGGCATGTTGTCCCAATCGAAGTCAAATCGGGCAAGAAAGTTCGAGCACATGCAGCCCTCGACCGTTTGATGAGTGTGGGCGAGTACAAAATTCCCGAGGCCGTTGTGCTGAGCCACGAAAACCTTTGCAAAGAGGGCAAGATCCTTTACGTTCCAATCTATATGACATTCTGTCTCGATGAGTTTATGGAAAAGGACGACCCCAACAACGATTTCTCGTTTGCACCCATATCTCTCTAGGTCATCTGAGTCCGCAAGCCAGCCCCCACGCCCAAAGTACTGCGCCTTTCGCGCCAAAGGCGCGAAACAGCAAGGGGATAGAAGGCAGCGACAACCAACTCCCCCACTATGCCCAAAGTGCTGCGATGTTTCGCGCAAAGCGCGAAACAGCACTGGGGCAGCAGAAGGCCACAATCAGCTAGCCCTCCATGCCCAAAGTGGCGCGTGGTTTCGCGGCCACGCCGCGAAACAGCGACCGGGACAAGGCACCCCCACAGCCACGTCCTTCATTCAGCCCCACAATCCGAGGACGTAGTCGTAGCAGGATCTGAGGGCTAACCTTCGCGGACACTCCGCAGGACGAAAGAACCCCCGTCGCACGTAGTGCGCAGCGGGGGTTCTTTCATGTCCGAGGACGTCCGCGAAGGTCAGCCCTCAGATCCTGCGGTGGGAGACTTAAGCCTCGTTGTACACCGTCTTGAGCTTCAGCAGGTGCTGATAGCGGTCCATAGCGGCCTGCTCGTTCTCCTTGAAGAGCTCCTCGGCGCGCTCGGGGAAGGAACGCGTCAGCGAAGCGTAACGGGCCTCGTTCATCAGGAACTCCTGATAACCGCCCGCGGGCTCCTTGGAATCGAGCGAGAACTTCTTGCCGGCAGCAGCCTCGGGGTTGAAGCGGAAGAGGTTCCAGTAACCGCACTCGACAGCCTTCTTCATCTCGGCTTGGCAGTTCTGCATGCCGCCCTTCTTGATGGAGTGCATCTCGCAGGGGCTGTAGCCGATGATGAGGGACGGGCCGTCGTAGGCCTCGGCCTCGTGAATGGCCTTGAGGGTCTGAGCCGGGTTGGCGCCCATGGCAACCTGTGCCACGTAGACGTAGCCGTAGCTCATGGCGATCTCGGCCAGAGACTTCTTCTTGGTCACCTTACCGGCAGCGGCGAACTGAGCGACCTGGCCCAGGTTCGAGGCCTTGGAGGCCTGACCGCCGGTGTTGGAGTAGACCTCGGTGTCGAAGACGAAGACGTTGACGTTGTGGCCGGAAGCCAGGACGTGGTCCAGGCCACCGAAGCCGATGTCGTAGGCCCAGCCGTCGCCGCCGAAGATCCAGAAGGACTTCTTGGTGAGGTAAGCCTTGTCGGCGAGGATTGCCTTGGAAGCGTCGCAGCCGCACTTCTCGAGCTCGGCAACGTAGGCAGCGGCAGCGGTCTTGGAGGCCTCGGCGTCGTTGACGGAGTCGATCCAAGCCTGACCGGCGGCCTTGAGCTCATCGGACGGACCATCGGCAGCGATGATGTCCTGGGTAGCGGCGATCAGCTTGTGCTGAACGGCCTCATAGCCAACGGCCATGCCCAGACCGTGCTCGGCATTGTCCTCGAACAGGGAGTTGTTCCACGCCGGGCCGTGACCGTCCTTGTCCTTGCAGTAAGGAGCGGTGGCAGCGGGGTTGCCCCAAATGGAGGAGCAGCCGGTGGCGTTGGAGATGAACATGCGGTCGCCGGCGACCTGGGTCACCAGACGTGCATAGGCGGTCTCGGCGCAGCCGGCGCAGGAGCCAGAGAACTCCAGGTAGGGCTGCTTAAACTGGCTGCCCTTGACGTTGGCCGCGATGAGTTCCTTCTTCTCGGAGACGTTCTCGACCATGTAGTCCCAAACGGGCTGCTGGTCCATCTCCTGCTCGGTGGGAACCATCTCGAGGGCGCCCTTGGGGCAGACCTTGACGCAGTTGGTGCAGCCCATGCAGTCGAGCGGGGACACGGCCATGGTGAACTTCATGCCCTTGGCCTTGGGGCCCATAGCGTCGAGCGTGCGGGTAGCCTCGGGCGCGGCGGCAGCCTCGTCCTCGGTCATCGCGAACGGACGGATGGTGGCATGCGGGCACACATAGGCGCACTGGTTGCACTGAATGCACTTGGTCTCGTCCCAGTGGGGAACGACCACGGCGACGCCGCGCTTCTCGTATGCGGAGGCGCCCAGCTCAAACTGGCCGTCGGCACAATCGACGAAGGCGGAAACAGGCAGGCTGTCGCCATCCATGCGATCGATGGGCTCGAGCAGGTTCTTGACCTGCTGGGCGATGGCAGACTTGGTCTCCTCGGAGAGCTCGATGGGGGCAGCATCCTCGGCAGTTGCCCAGTCGGCCGGAACCTCGAACTTACGGAAGGCGGTAGCGCCGGCATCGATAGCCTTGTGGTTGGCGTCGACGATGGCCTGGCCCTTCTTCATGTAGGACTTGGTAGCCGCGTCCTTCATGTACTGCAGGGCGTCCTCGGCGGGCAGGACCTTGGCCAGCGCGAAGAAGGCGGACTGGAGCACCGTGTTGGTGCGCTTGCCCATGCCGACCTTGGCGGCCAGGTCGATAGCGTCGATCAGGTAGACGTTGACGTTGTTGTTCGCAATGTAGCGCTTGGCCACAGCGGGCATGTGCTCGGCGAACTCCTCGTCGCTCCACTGGCAGTTGACCAGGAAGGTACCGCCCGGCTTGACGTCGCGGACCATCTTGAAGCCCTTGACGATATAGCTGGGGTTGTGGCAAGCGACAAAGTCGGCCTTGGTCACGTAGTACGGCGAACGGATCGGGGAATCACCAAAGCGCAGGTGCGAGACGGTGACGCCGCCGGTCTTCTTGGAGTCGTACTGGAAGTAGGCCTGGACGTACTTGTCGGTGTGGTCGCCGATGATCTTGATCGAGTTCTTGTTGGCGCCGACGGTACCGTCGCCACCCAGACCCCAGAACTTGCACTCGATGGTGCCGGGGGCTGCGGTGTTGGGCGCATCCTCGGCCTCGGGCAGGCTCAGGTTGGTCACGTCATCGACGATGCCGATGGTGAACTCGCGCTTGGGCTCGTCCTTCTTGAGCTCCTCGAAGACAGCGAACGCGGACGCGGGAGGCGTGTCCTTGCTGCCCAGGCCGTAACGGCCGCCGACGACCTTGATGCCCGTCTTGCCGGCCTCGTAGAGAGCAGAAACGACGTCCTGGTAGAGCGGCTCGCCGATGGAACCCGGCTCCTTGGTGCGGTCCATGACGGCAATCTTCTGGACGGTCTCGGGGAGAACGTCGACAAAGTGCTTGATGGAGAACGGACGGAACAGGCGAACCTTGACCAGGCCGACCTTCTCGCCGTGAGCGTTGAGGTAGTCGATGACTTCCTCGAGCACGTCGCAGAAGGAGCCCATGCACACGACGACGCGGTCGGCATCGGGAGCGCCGTAGTAGTTGAACAGGCCGTAATCGGTGCCGAGCTTCTCGTTGATCTTCTTCATGTAGCCCTCGACGACGGCGGGAAGCTCGTCGTAGACCTTGTTGCAGGCCTCACGGTTCTGGAAGAAGATATCGCCGTTCTCGTGGCTGCCGCGGGTGTGCGGGTGCTCAGGGTTGAGCGCGTGGTCGCGGAAAGCCTGGACGGCGTCCATGTCGCACATCTCGGCCAGATCCTTGTAGTCCCACATGGCGACCTTCTGGATCTCGTGGCTGGTGCGGAAGCCGTCGAAGAAGTTAAGGAACGGGGTCTTACCCTCGATGGCGGCAAGGTGAGCCACCGGCGAGAGGTCCATGACCTCCTGGACGTTGCCCTCGGCGAGCATGGCGAAACCGGTCTGGCGGCAGGCCATGACGTCGGAGTGATCGCCAAAGATGTTCAGGGCGTGGGAAGCGACGCAACGCGCGGAGACGTGGAAGACGCCCGGGAGCTGCTCGCCCGCGATCTTGTACATGTTCGGGATCATCAGGAGCAGACCCTGAGAAGCCGTGTAGGTGGTGGTCAGAGCACCGGCGCCCAGCGAACCGTGAACGGTACCGGCTGCACCTGCCTCGGACTCCATCTCGACGACCTTGACCGGGGTGCCGAAGATATTCTTGCGACCCTGGGCCGCCCACTGGTCGACATGGTCGGCCATCGGGCTGGACGGCGTAATGGGATAGATTCCCGCTACCTCGGTGTACGCATACGAAACATATGCGGCCGCCTCGTTGCCGTCCATAGACTTAAACTTACGCGCCATATACCCCTCTCCTCTCATATAGGTATACAGGCCCCGGCGATCGCCGGGATGTTGGCGTGATGGGATTTTCGCTGTTGCTTCCAATCATCTGGCAGGCAGGCTCAGCAGCAGGTACATGGCGTGGAGAGAAGGCATGCCGAGGCGAGGAGGGCTGCACGCGCTCCACAAGCCCAGCTACCCGTCTTGCACATGACCGAGCGCCGCAAAGGCCGCATGCCGGATGCTCCCGGGCACGCCCCGGCGATGGGAAGCGCCCGCAACGGAAATCCGCATGCGGGTTTATTGTACCCCGCCGTCAAGTGTAATTTCGGCAAATATAGGCGGGCGGTAAAGGTTTACCTTGGGTGACCATCAAGGGCAAAATTGATCCTTCCGTCACCGAGGGACCAAATGGCAGCTGCGGTGAAATAGGAACTGTTTTTGCCGGCCGTAGCCTTAAACAGCCCCTATTTCACCGCAACTTATTTAGGAGATGAGTCAGAGGGCGCCGAGGAGGATGGCGTAGGTTGTGGATTCTCCGAGCTTGAGCTCGTCACCGGGGTTGAGCTGGGCGGAGCGGCCGGGCTCGACCTGGGTGCAGACGTTCGTCGCGTCGTTTACCACCACGGTTCCGTTGGTGGACGACAGGTCCTCAACGTACCAGACATTTTGGTCATCGCACCACACGTGGGCATGGCGAGCCGAAACGTCATCGCCCACATCGGTGATGCCGCCCTCCCCCGTTGCCAGCGCGCCGATCTCGACGCCTTCCTCACTCGGCTGAATCCAGCGCGGGACGCTCACCGCGTAGCCGTTTTGCACGCGCAGCAGTCCCAGCGGATGCGCCGGCGCGACCTCGTGCTCGCCCGACTTGGAACCAAGGCGGGCGTGAGAGCAAACGGCATAGGGAACGAATCTTGCGGATGTACTCCTCGACGTCAGGCAGGTAAGCCCCACGAAGTCACCGGGGAGGCCCAAGCGGCCCGGCACCACTTCCAGATTCTGACCAGGGCGAGTCGTTCGCCGGTGGCTGAAGGCTCGCTCCCACCCAAAAGGGGAGATTCGCGTTGTTCCCCAATCGCTCTCGCATCTTTCATTTTGCTCGAGGTGGGCTATAAAAACTTTCCTGGTGAAAGGCGGCGATTGGTTTCCTTTCTTTCTAGAGGAGCGCGCCTGTAATCTGTTTTCATCCTAAATCAAGTTGAGATCGGACCTTCCAGAGGCAAGTCGACTCAAACTGCGAGGCTCCATGTTGGAATAAAGAGCGCTGTCGAAGTGCCAACAACACAAAGCTTGCCAGTCTCAAATAGAACCTTTTGGGAGTCCGATTGGGCCGCACACCGAATCCCCGCTGGTGGTTTTTTATAGCTGCGTAACAATAAACAAGGTTAGTGCCAGTCCAGCATGAAATTGAGGAACGTATGCATTTTTTCTCAGTAAGTGATCGTCGTTACTGCTTCGATGAGGTCACTCGCAATTGCTTTCAGGTTGACCAAGCATCAGAAGATGCGCTTCGCATATTTGAAGCATCGGGAAGAACGGTCAACTCGAAGTTGCTAACAAAGTCACTTGCTGCGAAAGGCTACGACCAAACGACCATAGCAGAACTTGAAGACGACATTGATGAGTATCAACGATTGTCTGAGCGGACTTTCTTAACAAAAGACACGCCTCGAAAACTTAGATCCATCGAACTCCACGTTTCACATGCATGCAACCTTGGTTGTAGTTACTGTTTTGCCGGTAAAGGAGATTATGGAACGTCTCCTCTGCTGATGACAGACGAGATAGCCTTCAAGGCGGTCGACTACCTCGTCGCAAGTTCATCGGAAAACGAAACGCTTGCAATCGTCTTTTTTGGTGGGGAACCCATGATTAACGAGCCGCTGATATGGAAAACGGTCGACTATTCAAAAAGAATATACCCCAATAGAAACTTTACCTATTCTATTACGACCAACGGAACGCTTTTGAATGACACTGCTGTGAATTCTTTCAAGGAGCACGGGTTTTCTGTTCTGATTAGTCTCGATGGTACAGGATGCAAGCACGATGCATCGCGCCCGTACAAGACGGGAGGCGGCTCTTTCTCCGATATCGACAAAAACGTTCGTCGTTTTTCCGAGTCGTTCCCCTTCGGCGCAAGAGCGACCTTAACAAATAATAACTGTAACCTTGTTGAAGACTATCTTCAGTTTAAAGAGATGGGCTTCAGAAGGATTTACTTCTCGCCCGTGAGCTCATTCGATGAGAATATCAAACTCGACGAACACTCATTAAACAAAATCAGGGCGGGCCTAATAGATTTGGCGGATCAATATCTCAAACAGATTGATCAAGGGGAAAAGCCCTTGTTTAGAACATTGAAAACTGCAGTTGATTTGATTATGAGCAACAGGATCGCCTTTGTCGGATGCGGGGCTGGCAGGCGTTTTATTTCCGTGACTCCCGAAGGGGACGTATACCCCTGTCACAGGTTTGTCGGGATGATGCGATTCAAAATGGGCAACATCGTCACCGGAATTGACGAAACTAGGTATATTGAAAACTGGAGTCAGGGTGTCGAAAAAAGAATTGACTGTACGGACTGTTGGGCTCGGTCTTTCTGTGGTGGGGGCTGTAGCTGGGAGGCTGCAGACGAGCACGGCTACTTGCCCAAGAGTCTACACCCTGCATCATGTGAATATAGAAAAATGTGCTACGAGATGGCTTTTGACCTTATTTCCCGCCACTCATCTTCGCAGGAGAAAAATCAACGAGAAGCTACTGTATCGGAATAAGCGGTTCAGCGCATTGCTGTCACCATTGTGGAGGTGTTCGTTCTTCTGATTACCGTCTGCGAAGCTTATTGCTACGTTCGCCGAAACCATTCTAGAAATATGGTGAACTAGACATCTTGGTTTGTTATACACAATATTGAGGTTTTTCTGCACTCAAAGGGAGGTAGTCGTGAAGCATATTCATCCGATTAATCCAGGAAGTGGCGACGAGGCAGGCGTGAAGCCGATGTCTTTTGACTGCCTCTTGGGCATTACTGACATCTGTACTGTTTATGATAAAGCAGATGGCTGTGGTGCATACGATTACTGCGACTATGACATGGATGGCGGCAGCATCTGCGTTGTAGATCACTGTGGCATTGATCAAACGTAGTCTCTAATTGGATTAAGGTGAGGAGCTGTTATGAAGCATATCCATCCTGTTGGTTCAAATGAACATACTCCCGTTGAGCCTTGTTGTCTTGGAGTTGATATATGCAATTTTTACGACATCGCCGAGTGCCCTGTTGCGGATTGGTGCTATGTCGATAAAGAATCAAGCTGTGTTTTGCCAGCAGATTGGTGCGATCCAGTTGACGAGTAGTTTTTGTGTCTAGGAACTATTTGGTCCAATTCAAAATAAGATGGGGACAAATACCAAAATCTCGTGTCTGGGAGGAGTTATGCCATTATTGCAAGGTCTCGTTGGATTAACCTTTGTACTTGCTTTATATCTGGCACCTTTTTTATTGTTATTCTTCATTATCCGATTCTTTCTTCGGAAAAAATAGGAGTATCACGCAAACATTAGCGTAGCTTTCTTCCAATATGAGCCGAGCATTGGCAAGTGGAATAAGAAGCCCGACCGTTCGTCACATGAAAGTGATCGGACGGGCCTCTCAATTTAACCCGGGCCGCCACCCATAGCGGCTTTCCGGGCGTATTTTCGGTGCAAAGCAATCGTCAGTTTAATCCTATGCGTCGATACCGCATTTCATTTGTTCGGCTCGTATTCTACGGCCTTGTAACCCTCGCACTCTCCGGCAAACGGATTGAACACGAAGGCAGAGATGATGTGTGCGTGGACATCGAGGCTGCTGTAGGCAACATACTGGGGCATGGACCCCCGCTGCGCGTGGCATGCGGCCCGGCATATTCATTGCCGTCCAACCCCGTGTAGTTGCAGCAAAGGGTGGAACCTCAATGCTCAGCTCATGTTGTCCGTGGGACACGAGAATTGTAAGTACACTTTGGTGTGATTCTCACGATGATACTGAGCCACCTGGAATAAGATACGTCGCGACAACACTTCGCTTCACCTCTGTCTCGACAAGACAACGTAGACTAAAGTTTCCTTTAGTAAGAGAATGAGAACTATATCTGAAAGCGTTGCGATGGCGTGAAGGCACCGAGTCCGAACCGACTGAATGCTACGTGCATCTGCATCGCTTTTTTGTTATCTCTGTCAGTTGGGTAGCACTACACTTGTCAGCATTTACCCCGGTACATGCTGCCTAAATCCACTACCCCTTCTACCGCGCCGACCATCTCGTCATCGTGAGAGACAATGATGATCAGCTGGCTTTGCTTGTTGCGCTTAACATAGGCCGCAAGCTCGGCGCGGCTTACAGCGTCTAACCCAGTCGTGGGCTCGTCGAGTACCAAAACTGACGACTTGCGTGAAATCGCCGACCATAAGTACACTCGGCGCAGCTCACCGCCCGAAAGCGCGGAGCAACGTTTCCCGAGCAACTCCTTCACGCTGTTTTCCAGCGAAAGTAGGCCATCTACACCCCGGTGATAGGAAGAAAAGGGCGTGTCGAAATACTCTAACAGCTCTTTCACCGTTTCGTCCGGCGCGAAGCACGACTGTGGGCAGCACGATATCTCTCTCGCACGTATGTAATCCAAGTCGCATTCTTCGATTGGCACGCCGTTGTATTTTACTTTGCCTTTCGATGAGTATAGCCCGAGCATCAAGTAAAGAAGTGACGTCTTGCCTCTTCCGTTTTCCCCAACTATGCAATATGTACCAGGACCGGAAAACTTGAAAGAAAACCCGCCGAGGACCTCTCGGACAGATCCGTCTGGAAGGGCAACCGAGAATTCCAAATCAGATACCGAAATGTCATTTATTTCATCGAGTTTAGCTAAATCGGTCCGATTCCACCCCGATCTCTCCTTTTCTCTCGTCGCGATAGCCGTCCTATCCCATGATGCTTTGGCATCTTGATAGGATTTGAACAATGACATCATACTTTTCAAAGTCTTAAAGAGAACCGCGAAGTATGTACCGATGATAGTGTACTCGCCTATTGACATAGTTCCGTTAATGATTCGTACTCCGGAAACAACAAGTATCACCGCTTGAAACAACGCTGCGAAAAGACCATCGAGCGATGTCAGAGAATATGATAGCTTTCCGGAGCGCAAAACTTTGGGAAAATAGCTCTTAAACCCAGCGTCGAGCGCTTGTTCGCTCTTGCCGTACGAAGATGTCAGTTGAATGTTGAGAATCTGATTAAGCTGCGATGCAATTGCGGCGTAAAAGGCGCTGTCCGCCTCTTTCTTCTCATACGTGACCCTATACAAAAGTTTCCTCAACCCAGTAATTACACAGAAATACACGATGAGGAGAATGATGGAAAACACCGCGAGAGTTGAATCAATTGACCATATGATAAGCAATACGATGGGAATGGCTACAATGGACAGCGGCGCACTGATAAAATTCGCCAAAACGAAGGATGAGACCACGCTAGAGTCGGAAATAATCCGTTGCGTTGTATAGGCTGGATCGATGGTCCGACTCACCAAGTAATCGTCTCTTTCAAAACGCAAGACGGCCTCCCTGAGAAGATCAAAGGAAAGTCTCGTGGTTATGCGAATGGAAAGTGTTCCTGCAAAATAAGTAAAGAGGGTGGAGAAAACTCCTATTGACGCAACCAGGAGCGCGAAGAGTACGGCGTCTCTTTCGCTGCGGTTACCGAGAAGAAAATCTAAGAATTTCCCGTTCACGTATGGCATGGCATAGGAGAGAGCGGTTCCAATCACCGTGATAGCAATGAAGACGAAAGCCCCTTTTGCTCTGATGAACCTCGAGAGAACGCATCGAATCAAGGAAGGCCCCAATCTACCCGCCACAAAACATCAATCACTGATACCTTACACCTCAACACAACAGGAGCGAAGATTTGCCAATGAGACTGCTTTAAGATTGCCTTGGGCCAATACGATCTCAAGCTCTTCCTACAAGAGAGTCGGAATCGGACATCTCCTCCGACGAACCTGGCAATCGGGCGGTTGAAATATCTTTTTCAACCGCCCGATTGCCACAATAGATTTGAGCATCCGCCCACAAACGTCCGCGTTTTATACCCATCAAATCCTTTGCCTTTTGTCGTCTAGACTAGAAAAATCGCTCGAAATAACGCAACCGGCCTGCT
>CAUHFS010000035.1 GCA_959605475.1 uncultured Collinsella sp.
CCGCCCAGCGCGATAACCAGCACGATCCCGCAAGTGGCGCACACGGGAATATGCGCGCGCACCCAGTTGGCGGGCGTGGTGGTGCCGTCGCGGAATTCGGATACGGTGCCCCCAAAGGCACCCTTTCTAAACGGCGTCTCGATAAAGCGATATGAGCATTCGGCTACGGCGACCACCAACAACACCTGCAAAATGTACTGCCACCACGGCGTATCGTTGATGTTGGCGACCGGGTTCATGAGCAACAGTAGCGGATAGTGCCACAGGTAGATGCTGTACGAGCGCTTGCCAACCCACACGAGCGGCTCGGCGGACAGCGCGCGGGCAACCATTCCCTGGGGCTGCACGCAGGCCGCGATGACCATGAGCGTGAGGATGGAGCATAACAGCGTGCCGCCGCGATACTGGAACGCGGTGTAGCCGTTGGTGAGCGCGACCATGGCGGCAAGGCCAACCAGACCCACGACGCCCAACACATCGATGGATGCGGGCGAGGACCAAAAGCGCACGAGGGCGCTCGGCTGTGCCGGGACGGTCTCGGCTGCGCCGTCGGTCGTAGCGTCATGCTTGCTTTCGGCGTTCTTGCCGTGCTTGGCGGCGCCAGCCAGGCGATTGAGCCCCAAACGATGAGCGAGACACACCGGCGCCAGGTCGCGATCGGGGATAAAGGCCATCCAGGCGCCCAGCAGCAGCGAGAAGACGCGGGTGTCGGTGCCGTAGTACACGCGGCTGGGGTCGGCGGCGGGGTTATAGAGCACCATCATGGCGATGGCGGAGACAGCAGCCAGTCCCAGAACCATGCGGCGCGTGTTGGGCTTGCTCATGTGCATGGATACCATAGCGAGCAGCAGCGGGGGCCAAACCAGGTAGAACTGTTCCTCGATGGCGAGCGACCAAAAGTGCGTAAGCGGCGAGGGATCGCCCAGGGCATTGAAGTACGAGACGTTTTGGGCAATCTGCCACCAGTTGTTGAAGAACAGCAGCGACGGCAGGATGTCAGGGCGCATCTTGGTGAGCATCACGTGGTTAAAGATGGTGCACAGCGCGCAGGTCACGAACACTACCGTTACCACGGCGGGGACCAGGCGACGGATGCGGCGAATCCAGAAGCTCTTGAGGTCGATGCGTCCGGTCTTAGCGACTTCGTTGAGCAGCAAGCGCGTGATCAGATAGCCCGAAAGCACAAAGAAGATCGTGACGCCAAGCAGGCCGCCCTGAGCCCACGTGAGGTTGAGGTGATAGAGCACCACCGCGACGACGGCAAGCGTGCGCAGACCGTCGAGCGCAGGGATGTAGCGGGACTTGGGGCGAGCAGGCGTCTGCTCCGCGGCGGGAGTGTTGGCGCGGCCCGCGTTGTTGGCAGAAGCGCGATGGGGGCTCGCGGTGCGTCGCGGCTCGTTGGCACGGCGCTCGCCCTTCACGCGTTCGTGCGGCGCCGGCTCGTTGCCCGTGCGGCGTCGACCGCGCGAGCCCGATTGCGAGAATTGTTCCATAAAACATCATCCAATGACGAGAATAATCAGCACGTATTCATTGTAGCTGCCTGCCCCTGTGAATGCTTGCTGCTGGCGCAAGCTCAAGCGCGCGTCCACATCAAAGTGGACTAAAGTTATAGGGGGTGCGAGAGTGCACAATCGTTGGTCGACGGTGGGCGCAAAGCCTGAAGACGAGGAGGTTTCCATGGCGGATCACAGCATCGTTGCGGTGTTCGGCAGCATGAACATGGACCTTTCGGTGGCGTGCGAGCGCATGCCGCGCGCGGGCGAGACGGTCGATGGCAGCGGTTTTATCACCAACGCCGGCGGTAAGGGAGCCAATCAGGCCGTTGCCGCTGCGCGCATGGGTGCGCGCACGTGCATGATCGGCGCTGTTGGGCGCGATACCTTTGGCGATGCGCTTGTGGCAGGGCTCCAAGATGCCGGCGTGGGCGTTGAGTTCGTGACACGTCTCGACGACGTGGAGACCGGTACTGCGACTATCATTCGCTGTGAGAGCGACAACCGCATCGTGCTGTCGCCGGGCGCCAACCATGCGCTTGCGGGCGAGGACGTTGCCCGCGCACTGAGGCGCTTGGTGGCCGACGAGCTCGACGGCGATGCCAGCGAGATTGCCCCGGCTGCTGGCGGCGTCTTTATCGCCCAGGGCGAATGTGACCTTGCGGCGACGGCCGGGGCGCTTGCTTGCGCTCACGAGCTGGGGTTCTATACGATCTTTAACCCGGCGCCCGCCTGCGACCTGCCGGCAGGAGCGTGGCCAGCGGTCGACCTGGTCTGCCCCAACGAGACCGAGTGCCAGGTACTGACGGGCATTCTGCCCACGGATGATGCGAGTTGCGTCGCCGCGCTCAATGCGCTGCTCGACAAGGGCGCCGGGGCTGCGGTCATCACGTTGGGCGGCGCCGGCTCGGTTACGCTCGGCGATGGCGGTGAGCCGCTGCGCATGCCGGCGCTTTCGAGCGCGGTGGTCGATACGACGGCCGCGGGCGATACGTTTATCGGCGCGTTGGCGGCGGCTCGTCTGGAGGGCCTGCCGCTCTTTGAGTGCATGGCGGCGGGTGCTCGCGCCTCGGCGGTGACGGTGTCGCGCCTGGGCGCTCAGCAATCAATTCCCACGCGTGCCGAAGTTGAACATTGGTTTGGTTAAACGATAAAGACGGAGAAGCGGAGTAGAACAATGGCAACCAAGAAGCTGATCCTTGATCTGGATATGGGCGTGGACGATGCGATGGCGCTGGCCTATGCCATCGCGAGCCCCGAGGTGGAGCTCGTGGGTATCACCACGTGCTTTGGCAACGTGCGCGTCGAGCAATCGGCGCACAACTGCCTGGCGGTGCTCGACCTGTTGGGTCGTCCCGAGGTGCCGGTGTACCTGGGCGCCGATCGTCCCATTAAGGCGACTGAGCCCTATACACCGCCGGCGTCCACCACGCTTATCCACGGCAAGAACGGTATTGGCGGCGCAAGCGTGCCCGCCTCGCCGTACGAGCCGGTGGGCGCGACGTCGGCCGATGGCAATGCGGCGGTCGATTACCTGATTGATGCCGCGCGTACCTATGGTCCCGATCTGGTCTACGTTGCGACCGGCCCGCTCACCAATCTGGCGCTTGCCCTGGAGCGCGATGCGGCGGCGATGATGTCCATCGGCCGCGTGGTCGTGATGGGCGGTGCGCTTACCGTGCCCGGCAACGTGAGCGCGGGCGCCGAGGCCAACATGGCGGGCGACCCCGAGGCTGCCGACGCCGTGTTGCGCTCGGGCCGCAAGCTCACCATGGTGGGCTTGGATGTGACGCACCGCGTGGTGCTCACACGTCGCGACGTTGCCGGCTGGACGGGCTCGGGCACTATGGCTGGCTGCGCGTTTGCGAGCATGGTCGAGCACTATATCGGTTCGTACGAAATGAACGCGCCCTACCTGGGCGGCTGCGCGCTGCACGATCCGCTGGCGGTTGCCGTGGCGATTGATCCCACGCTCGTGGGTGCGCTCGGCTGCAATCTTCGTGTCGACCTGCTGGGCGAGTACCGCGGCCGCACTATCTGTGACGAGCACCGTCTGTCCGATCCGGATAAGAGCGCGCTCGTGGCGCTCACCGTGGACGCCCCGCGTTTCCTCGCGGAGTTTAAGGCACGCATGGCCCGCATCCTTGGCTAAACGGTTTCTGTGCCCCGATCCAGATTAGCTACCGAGTAAATACGCCCGTTGGGGGAATAGTCGCGTCGCTTCGCTTGACAACAGGCTAAACTATCTATTAAACATTTACTATTCTGTTTAGATTGAATTTGCGGTCGTTTAGTTGTCGAGTCACGGAGCGGTCAGGCCACGATGCTCCGCCACGACCGTTGCTAGGGGGAACAATGGCCAAAGCAAGTGTCCGCGAAATCAGCCGCATCACCGGTTTTTCGCCTGCGACCGTGTCCAACGCGCTCAACCGCAAGCGCAGCGTGAGCGAGGAGACCGCCAAAGTCATCCTGGAGTGTGCGCAGTCGCTCGGCTATCAGCAGTCGACGCAGCTCGAGAGCATCCAGTTTGTGCTCGCGCGCAAGACGGGCGCCATCCTGGACGAGAGCACCTTCCATCCCGCGGTTATTGAGGGCGTGGAGCGCCAGGCGCGTCGCCACGGCATGAGCACGAGCTTTGTCTCGCTCGACTTTAGCGACCTGGACGCCGTGCGTCCGCAGGTCGAGGGCCTGATCGCCGACCCGTCTGCCGCCATCGTGCTGATGGGTACCGAGCTGGGTGAGGAAGATTACGCCCTGTTCGCCAACGCTGCCGCCCACCTGATTGTGCTCGATGGCTGGAGCGATCGTCAATACTTTGATGCCGTGGTCATTGCCAACACCGATTCGGTGCTGCGTGCCGTGGACTACCTTATCGAGAAAGGCCACAAGCAAATCGGCTATCTGGCAGGCGATCTTCGTATCCGCAACTTTAAGGATCGCGAGCGCGGCTATCGCCAAGCACTTGAGGATGCGGGCCTCGAGGCAAACCCGGCATGGCGCGTCACGCTGGGCACCACGCTCGAAGGTGCCTATCGCGATATGGGTGCATGGCTCGACAGCGTCTCACGCGACGACCTGCCGACGGCTTTCTTTGCCGAGAACGACGTGCTCGCCGTGGGTGCCATACGCGCGCTCAACGAGCACGGCATTCGCGTGCCCGAGGATGTCTCGATCATCGGCTTTGACGACCTATCTCTGGGCGCTTTTTCCAACCCGCCGCTCACCACGGTGCATGTTCCCAAGCACGAGGTGGGTGAGATCGCGGTGCGCCGCCTGGTGGGCAACATCCGCAACCCCAAGAGCTACACCTGCAAGACCGCCGTGTCGACCTATTTTGTCGAACGCCAGAGCGTGCGCGAGATCTAGGCGGAGACGGCATCGTCTGTGGCGTGTCAAAGCACGCCAGGGCAGTAAACATAGCGCTATTCAAAAGAGGATCCTTCGGGGTCCTCTTTTTGTTTCCCTTGTATGTTCAGTTCGTTTACATACCGTTTGGGCTGATTTCTCTACCGCCTACGGGTATTTCGCGCTAAACTTCTAAACAGAAGAGTAAAACATTTAGTAAACAGAACAAAACGAAACACGCGTCTGTTTACTGAACATGTGACTAGGGGAGGACGTACATGGACAAGATCAAGCTCGGCTTTGTGCCCACGCGCCGCAGTATCTTTAGCGCGCCGGACGCGATCAAGTATCGCGGTCTGACGGCTGATCGCCTGCGCGAGATCGGCGTCGAGATTGTGGATATCGACGACATCAACGACGAGGGCCTGCTGTTCGACGACAGCCATATCGCGCCTATCGTCGAGAAGTTCCGCGCCGAGGGCGTCGACGGCATCATGCTCTGCCACGCCAACTTTGGTACCGAGTATGTCTGCGGCCGCCTTGCCCGCGAGCTCGGCTTGCCCGTGCTGCTGTGGGGGCCGCGCGACGAGCGCCCCGAGCCCGACGGCACCCGTCTGCGTGATAGCCAGTGCGGTCTGTTCGCCACCGGCAAGGTCCTGCGCCGCTTCCAGGTTCCCTTCACCTACATGACCAACTGCCGTCTGACCGATCCCGAGTTCGAGCGCGGTGTCTGGGACTTTTTGGCCGTGTGCAACGTGGTCAAGACTTTCAAGCACACCCGCATCCTGCAGATGGCCACCCGTCCGTTCGATTTCTGGTCGACCATGTGCAACGAGGGCGAGCTGCTCGAGAAGTTCAACATCCAGCTTTCGCCCATCCCCATGACCGAGCTTGTCCAGGCCGTGCGCGACGCCCAGGCTGACGAGCAGGCCATGGCAGCCATGCTCGCCCACATTGGTGACAGCTTTGAGATCTGCATCCCCGAGGACAAGGTTCCTGCGGTCGCAGGACTCGCCATTGCCATGAAGCGCCTGGTCGAGAAGTACGGCTGCAACGCCGGCGCCATCCAGTGCTGGAACGCCCTGCAGGACGAGTTGGGCATTATGCCCTGCGCCGCCAACGCAATCCTCAACGAGATGGGCATCCCCATCGTCTGCGAGACCGACATCCATGGCGCTATCACCGCGCTGATGGTCGAGGCCGCCGACCTGGGCCGTCACCGCGGCATGTTCGCCGACTGGACCGTGCGTCATCCCGATAACGAGAACGGCGAGCTGCTGCAGCACTGCGGCCCCTGGCCCTGCAGCTGCGCGGCCGTCAAGCCCAAGCTCACCTACCCGCTGGCCTTCGATCACCCCGGCGCGCTGACGGCCGAGGCCAAGCACGGCGACCTCACCCTTGCCCGCTTTGACGGCGACAACGGCGAGTACTCGCTGCTGCTGGGCAACGCCCGCGGCATCGACGGCCCGGCCGGCATGGGCACCTACCTGTGGGTCGAGGTCGACAACCTCAAGCGCCTCGAGGCCAAGATCGTCGAGGGTCCCTACATCCACCACTGCGTCGCCATTCACGCCAACGTGGTGCCGGTGCTCTACGAGGCGTGCAAGTACATCGGCATTGTCCCCGACCTGTACGACCCCATCGAAGAAGACGTCAAAGCTTACCTGCGAGGAGAGTAGAAATGGCAACTATCGAAGAGCTTGAATCCCTGCGTTGGGACCTTCGCCGCGATTGCGTCGATATCATCATGGCTGGCGCCGGCGGGCACATCGGCGGCGACATGTCGGTCATCGATGCGCTGATGACCCTCTACGCCAATCACCTCAACATTTCGCCCGAGACCGTCGACGATCCCAACCGCGATCGCTTCGTGCTCTCCAAGGGCCACGCCATGGAGGCCTACTACGCGGTGCTCTGCCACGAGGGCTATCTGGACCTCGACGACGTCAAGGCCCGCTTCTCTAAGTTCGGCAGCCCCTACATCGGCCACCCCAACAACAAGCTCAAGGGCATCGAGATGAACTCCGGTTCGCTGGGCCATGGTCTGCCCGTGGCCGTCGGCATGGCGCTTGCCGGCAAGATGGACGGCCGCGACTACCGCGTCTACACCATCATGGGCGACGGCGAGCTTGCCGAGGGCTCGGTTTGGGAGGGCGCCATGAGCGGCGGCAACTACCAGCTCGATAACCTGTGCGCGCTCGTGGACCGCAACCGCCTGCAGATCAGCGGCAGCACCGAGGACGTCATGAAGCAGGATTCGCAGGAGGAGCGCTGGGCCGCCTTCGGTTGGAACGTGCTGTCCATTCCGGGCAACGACGTCCAGGCCATCGACGCCGCGCTGACGCTGGCCGCCGAGACCAAGGGTAAGCCCACGGTCATCATCCTCAACACAGTGAAGGGCTATGGCTCGCCCGTTATGGAGGACAAGGCCGCCTGGCATCATCACCTGCCCAACGACGAGGAATATGCCCAGATCATCGCCGATTTCGCTGCCCATAAGGAGGCCATCAATGGCTAACAAGATCGCCAACCGCAAGGTTATCTGCGACACGCTGCTCGAGGCCGCCGCAACCGACAAGGACATCGTCGTCCTGTGCTCCGACTCCCGCGGCTCCGCGTCGCTCACGCCGTTCTTCTATCAGTATCCCCAGCAGTCCGTCGAGGTCGGCATCGCCGAGCAGGACCTGGTGAGCATCGCCGCCGGTATGGCCTCGTGCGGCAAGAAGGCCTGGGCCGCCTCGCCGGCGTCCTTTGTGACCACGCGCTCGTATGAGCAGTGCAAGGTCGACGTTTCGTACTCCAACACCAACGTCAAGCTCATCGGCATCTCGGGCGGCGTGTCCTATGGCGCCTTGGGCATGAGCCATCACTCCGCACAGGATATCGCCGCCATGAGCGCGATTCCCAACATGCGCGTGTATCTGCCGAGCGATCGCTTCCAGACCGCCGAGCTCGTGCGTGCCCTGGTCGCCGACAACAAGCCGGCCTACATTCGTGTGGGCCGCAACCCGGTGGAGGACGTGTACACCGAGGACGAGTGCCCGTTCCAGATGGACCGCGCCACCTGGGTGCGTCGTGGCACCGATGTGACGATCGTCGCCACCGGCGAGATGGTCCGCCATGCCGTGGACGCCGCCGATCTGCTGGTCGAGCAGGGCATCTCGGCGACGGTGCTCGATATGTACTGCGTCAAGCCGCTCGATGCCGAGGCCGTGATCGAGGCCGCCGGTGCCACGCGCGCCGTCGTGACCGTCGAGGAGCACAGCCCCTTCGGTGGCCTGGGTTCCATGGTCGCGCAGGTCGTGGGCGAGCACTGCCCGCGTCCGGTCAAGTGCCTCTCCCTGCCCGATGCGCCGGTCATCACCGGCACGAGCCCCGAGGTCTTCGCGCACTACGGCCTGACGGGTGCCGGAATCGCCAAGACGGTCGTCGAGTTTCTTCCCGCAGAGTAATTGGTGCATCGGGGACAGGTTTGCACCAATCCTTTTAGGTTGAATTTTGAGCAGGCCGGCTGCGCTCTCATGAGCCGGTCGGCCACTCGCTCCTTGTCCGTCGGGTTTTAGTTTTGAATCGACGGGGGAGACAGGAGAGTACATGAGCAAATACATCATCGGAATCGATCAATCCACGCAGGGCACCAAGGCGCTGCTGGTGGACGAGGGCGGCCATTTGATTCATCGTGCCGATCGCTCGCATCGCCAGATTGTCAACGAGGCCGGCTGGGTGAGCCATGATCCAGCCGAGATCGCCGCCAACGTGCTGGCCGTGGCGCGCGCCGTGGTGGAGGAGACCGGGGTCGATCCGGCCGACGTCGCCGGCATCGGCATCTCCAACCAGCGCGAGACTACCGTTGCCTGGAGGCGCACGACGGGCGAGCCGCTGTGCGACGCCGTGGTGTGGCAGTGCGCCCGCGCCCGCGAGCTGTGCGACGAGCTGGCCGCGCGCGAGGGCGTGGCCGAGCTGGTGCGCGACACGACGGGTCTAGTGCTCTCGCCCTACTACCCGGCGGGCAAGATGGCCTGGATCCTCGCGAACGCTCCCGCGGCTGCCGAGGCCGCTGCAGCGGGCGAGCTGTGCCTGGGCACCATCGATGCCTGGGTGGTCTGGACGCTCACGGGCGGCGCGGAGTTCCGCTGCGACTGGTCCAACGCCAGCCGCACGCAACTCTTTGACCTGCGCCGTGGCTGCTGGAGCGAGCCGGTGTGCGAGGCCTTTGGCGTTGACGTGGCCTGCCTGCCACAGGTGACCGATTCCGATGGCCTGTTTGGCATGACGGACCTGGGCGGCTTTTTGCCGGCACCCGTGCCCATTCACGGCGTGCTCGGCGACAGCCATGCCGCCTTGTTTGCGCAGGGCTGCCATAGCCGCGGCATGGCCAAGGCGACCTATGGCACCGGCAGCTCGGTCATGATGAACGTCGGCGACGAGTTCGTCGCCAGCTCGCACGGGCTTTCGAGCTCGCTCGCATGGCGCATGGACGGCGTGACCGAGTACGTGCTCGAGGGCAACGTGAGCTACGCCGGCGCCGTCAAGACGTGGCTGCGCGACGATCTGGAGCTCATCAATAACCCCGAGGAAGTTACCGACCTGTGCTACGCCGCCAATCCGGCGAGCCGCGTCTACTTTGTGCCGGCGTTTACCGGTCTGGGCGCGCCGCACTGGGCGAGTGACGCCGAGGGCTGCGTCTTTGGCATGACGCGCACCACGGGTCGCGCGGAGTTCGTGAAGGCCGCCGACGAGTCGATCGCCTATCAGATCTTCGACGTGATCGATGCGATGGTCGAGGATTCGGGCGCGGCACTGGCCGAGCTTCGTGTTGACGGCGGTCCCACGCGCGACGCGTACCTGATGCAGTTTGAGAGCGACCTGGTCGGCTCGCCCATCCGCATTGCGAGCAACGACGAGATGAGCGGTCTGGGCGCGGCCTGGGCCTGCGGCATTGCGCTGGGCATGTACACGCGCGACGTCGTCGACGTCTACGGCGCCCGCGGCATCGTGGAGCCGTCGATGCCCGCCGACGAGCGAGCCAAAAAGATCGCCGGCTGGCGCCATGCTGTCGACGCGACTATCGCCTACACTGCCTAGGCGGCTGCGCGGCGCCCAAGGATTTTTCTGGGACGGGGATTAAAAACTCATTGATCCCCGTCCTTGGCAGCTCACATTTGGGACGGGGCTTTTTTGACTGGTATGATTGGTGCAACCATTCCAACCAGCTAAAAGAGCCCCGTCCTAAATTGACTATCGAGAGGATCTGCCATGGAGCGTATCGCGAGTTTTTCCGTTGACCATCTGCTGCTTGAGCCCGGCGTGTACGTGAGCCGCATCGACCGCGATCCGGCGACCGGCGCCGCCGTCACCACGTTTGACCTGCGCCTGACCACGCCCAACAAGGAGCCGGTCATGAACACGGCCGAGTGCCACACCATCGAGCACCTGGGCGCGACGTTCCTTCGCAACCATGCCGAGTGGTCGAGCCGTATCGTCTACTTTGGTCCCATGGGCTGCCGCACGGGCTTTTACCTCGTCGTGTTTGGCGAGGTGACGAGCGAGGAGATCCTGCCGCTCGTGCGTGAGCTGTTCGAGTTTGTCGCCGGCTTTGAGGGCGATGTCCCCGGTGCCGCTCCCGAGGAGTGCGGTAACTATCTGGACCAGAACCTCCCCATGGCAAACTGGCTTGCGCGTCGTTATCTCGACCGCGACCTGGCCGATATCGACGAGAAGCACCTGCACTATCAGCAGGCATAGGGCCGCCCTCTGCCTCCAAACCGTTCACACGGAGATATCGACCGTTTAACTGTTTAGAAGTGTTTATTCGAGGTCATTAGCACTAGCTCGCTTAAACTAGTCCTCAGAGTGATATTCAGGCAAGGCTCCTGAAGCAGCATCTGTCGACATTGATTGTCGGATTCTGCTTCGGGAGCCTTGTTCTGTTTAGGGGGGGACACATGGAAATTGTTAAACGAATTAATACCAGCGCTGTCCTCTGCGTCGATGGAAATGGCAGACAGTTGGTTGCATTCGGCCGTGGTCTGGGGTTTAAGAATGTCGGAGACGAGGTCCCTCTTTCGGAGATTCAACGAACGTTTTATAACGTTAGCTCTCGCTACATCGCTCTCGTTGACGAGGTCCCCGACGAGCTTCTCGAGCTTACCTCGGATGTTATTGATATGTCGACAGGTTTGCTGTCTTATGAGGTGAGCCCTAATTTGCCGTTTATCCTTGCGGACCATATCGCGTATGCGGTTAAGCGCAAAGAGCAAAATATCGTTGTCCGCATGCCTTTATCGTTTGATGTCCGCCAACAATATCCCGTCGAATTTAGAATCGGCGAGTATGCACTTAAGATAATCAGGAAACGTCTTAACGTTAGGCTTCCAGCTCATGAGGCAGTTGGAATTGCCATGGCGTTTATCAATAACATGGCCGATTCGGACTCATGCGAAGTAGTTAAAGAGTTTAGCGCGGATATCTACGATCGTGTTCTGGAGGAGTCAACCGTTGCTGTTGAAAATCGGCTTGGCATTCAAGTTGATCGGGAAGGTTTCGATTACGCAAGGTTCGCAACCCATCTTCAGTACTTATTCAATAGGTTGAACTCTGGCGAAAGCATCGTGAGCGACAACCGCAAGATGTACCTCTCGCTCAAAAAAGAATATCCGGTGGCATCAATGTGCGCCGATGATATTGCTTCTGTTCTCAGCCGACTGACGGGGCGGGAACTTATAGACGAAGAAAGACTCTACCTCATGATGCACATCAATCGAATTGCATCGAAAACAAGGTAATTAGTTGGCAAAGGCGCGCGCTTTGCTGATGGTTACATATAAAACTCAACATGGGAGAAATGGTATTTATGGCAGATACAACCAAGCTCGCTGCCGAGATTCTCGAGATGGTGGGCGGCGCAGACAACGTTACATTTGTAGCTCACTGCATGACTCGTTTAAGGTTCAACCTTAAGGACGAAAGCATCGTAGACGATGCAAAAGTCAAGGCGATTGATGGCGTGATCGACATTCGCCATTCCGCGGGGCAATATCAGGTGATTGTGGGACCTAAGGTCGATAAGGTCTATGAAATCGTTGCCAAGGAAACCGGGATTGATGCCGGAGATTCCGAGGCAAGCGAAGGAGAGACTAAGGGCTTTCTGGGAAAGCTAATGAAGCTCATCAGCGGCATCATGATGCCCGTTCTTCCTGCCTTGATCGCATGCGGAATGATAAACGCCGTCCTTAGTATTCTGACGACGGCGGGTGCTGTTTCCGCCGAGAGCGGAATATACACTCTGCTGTACGGCATGGGAAATGCCTGCATGTATTTTCTGCCCGTTCTTGTCGGATCATCTGCTGCTCAGTTCTTTGGAACCGATCGATATATCGGTGCGGTACTCGGTGCAATCCTGATTTATCCGACTTTCGTTGCTGCGGCCGGAGCGGGCGATGCGCTGGATTTGCTCGGCATGAAGTTCACAATGGTGAGCTATTCCTCCACGGTGTTTCCTGCTATCGTGGCGGCTTGGTTCGCATCCGTTCTTAATAAGTGGCTGCGGGCGGTTCTTCCCGATGTTGTGGCATTTGCGCTCGTCCCGTTCCTGACGGTTGCTGTTGCCGCCCCCGTCTCGCTCCTTGTGATCGGCCCCGTTATTCAGCAGGCGAGCTCTTTGCTTGCGACTGCAGTGCTGGCGGTCTATCAGTTCAGCCCCGTCCTTTGCGGCGTTATTCTCGGGCCGATATTCGGTCTCGTTATGATCCCCCTTGGACTCCATTGGGCCCTGATCGTGCTTTCCATCAACAATATTATGACCGTCGGCTCCGATCCTATCCTTGGACTTCTCTGCTGCAGCATGGGTGTTGTCGGCGCTTGTTTGGCGTTTGCCCTCCGCTCGAAGGACCCGAGTGAAAAGAGTCTTGGGTTCAGCTGTGCCATTACGGGCTTTTTCGGGATTACGGAACCGGCGCTGTACGGCATCATCTTGGAGCACAAGAAGATCATTATCGCTTCCATGGTCGCCGGAGCAATCAGTGCTGTTATCCCGGCGATTTTCAACACCTGTACGTTCGTTATGACGTCGAGCGGCATTTTTAGCTTCCCCGGTTATATGGATCCTTCTGGTGATATGAGCAGCCTCATCGGCGCAATTCTTTGCAATGTCGTCGGTTTAATTCTTAACTTCGTTCTCGTTTACATCCTGTATCGCCCTGATGAAGAGGCAGTAGTGGAGTAGACAATTATTTGGGATGTAAGCTGCCGAAAACCCCGCGGCAGATTGCATGTGGTGGGCTTGCCGTTGATTCACGCGAGCCCACCCTCATTTTTGGAGTGACTAGCTATGACAATTACAGCCGATATGACGTTTGGCGAAATCGCGCTCCTTCCTGAGTTCGCTGGCTTTGGCGAGCACCTTATGCTTTGCCGGCCTTCAACTTGGGAGCGCATGTGGAATAAACCCATCGCGTCTCATATGAATTCTGATGCTAATCCATATGAAACTACTCGCGTTTTGCGTGGATTGAATCGGATTGTCGAGCTCGTGGATGACGGGAGGCAAGTTGCCTACGATATATGGGATGAAGCCGACTGCATCCGTGATCCGACTCGACGCAACACGAAACTGTTCTTCTTTCCCGGGAGACCCGGGGCTCCCTTTATCATTGCGGTTTCGGGCGGAGGTTATCAGAGCGTTTGTCATCAAATGGAAGGCTTTCCCGTTGCCCCCGAGCTCAACGATGCGGGCTATAACGTGTTCGTGCTGTCATACAGGGTGAGGGTCGCGCCTTTGATGCCGCGTCCAATCGACGATTTAAATCGAGCTGTCCGTTTTGTCTTCGAGAATTCAGCGAAATTTAATGTCGCAAAAAGTTATGCAGTTATCGGCTTTTCTGCTGGTGCGCATTTAACTGCCGAGTGGGGGACGGACAACAAGGGATTTGCGTCCTACGGATGCGAGGCACCCAAAGCCTTGGTCCTGTGTTATGCACCGATTGATCTTCGTGGCTTTGAGAACGCATCAGACAATAGATTTCTTGATTCGGTGTGCGGCGGGGCTGGTCGCGACTCGCTCGATGATTTCTGTATTAATCAGCATGTGTGGGAGCAGTATCCTCCGACATATCTTTGGCAATGCGCTGACGATGATATTGTATCGCCCGACAATTATGAAAAGATGGTCGATGCTCTGGATGCAGCTGGAGTACACCATGAGGGAGTCATGTATTCAGAAGGGGGGCACGCATTGATGAAGCCCCATGCGCCGGAGACCGACTACTGGTGTATGAGCGTTATTGAGTTTCTTAAAGATTATCTCGACTAGGAAGCTGCATGTCGCTTTTTGAGCGGGTGATTTCGTCATGCAATGTTTTCGGTATTGATCGTGGTCGTGGATGAATGATGTTCTAGAATGTTCATACTGTCACATAAACGAACAGGAGCGAACATGCATATCTACTCTGTATCAGATCCCGAGTTCAAATCCTATGGTCGCGTGTGGGACGACGTGCCGTCCAACCTGACCGCCCCGCTTGTCGAGGCGCTTGCGGCTACTCCCATTCCCGAGGGCACCAAGTACGTGGCCTCCGCACCCGAGCTCGAGCAGGTTGAGGGTGTCGACACGCTCGGCCTGCTCATGTACGGCGGCCGTCCGTTCCAGCCGGGCTGGTGCAACGGCCACAACACGCGCCTCAACTGTCTGGAGTATCACCGTGCCAGTGAGTTTAATTTGGGTGCGCGCGACTTTATTCTGCTGCTGGCCAAGCGCGAGCAAATTGTCGACGGCAAGCTCGACACCGCTCAGGTCAAGGCCTTTCGCGCGCCCGCCGGCACGCTCGTCGAGGTTTACGCCACCACGCTTCACTACACGCCCTGCATGGTCGACGACGGCGGCTTTCAGGTGATGGTGGCGCTGCCGGCGGGCACCAACGGCCCGCGCCCCGAGGCTGCAGCCGACATGCCTGCCGCCGGTGACAGCTACTGCTACTGGAAGGCCGACAAGTGGGTCCTCTGCCACGCCGACAGCCCCAAGGCGGCCGAGGGCGGTTACGTGGGCCTCATCGGCAAAAACCTCGACATCACCTGCGACTAGGGGCTTCCTGTTTGTCTCGATCTGTAACATCTAGCGGGCTAAATCGTCTCTACCTGTTACAGATTTAGACAAACCGTAGAGGGCTGCCCGAAAGATCTCGATCTGTAACACCAAGCCCGGTTTTGGCTGCCTACCTGTTACAGATCGAGACAAACCGTCCCCAACCACCACAAAGGTGCCTGTCCCCTTTGTGGTGGTGTGGGGCGGCGGTATCAGAAAGTGTCAGGCAGGGGCGGCTGCCGGGCCGCCGTGTGCGAAAAGAAGTGTCGGCCTGCGTCGTTGCCGTTGAGTAGCGCGCTGCTTACGGGGATACTGAAACCACGACAAACAGCGTGTGAAAGGATTGATGCATGGCTTTCCGTAAAGACTTCCTGTGGGGCGGCGCGACGGCTGCCAACCAGTGCGAGGGCGCTTACGACGTGGATGGCCGCGGCCTGGCCAACGTGGACGTGGCGCCGCACGGCCCCGAGCGCTATGCGGTGGTCTCCGGCCAGCGCAAGATGCTCGACTTCGAGGACGGCTATTACTACCCCGCGCAGACCGGCATCGATTTCTATCACCACTACAAGGAGGACATCGCCCTCTTTGCCGAGATGGGCTTTAAGACCTTCCGCATGAGCCTGGCCTGGACCCGCATCTTCCCCAACGGCGACGAGACTGAGCCCAACGAGGCCGGCCTGGCCTTCTACGAGGACGTGTTCCGCGAGTGTCAGGCGCACGGCATTGAGCCGCTCGTGACCATCACGCACTTCGACTGCCCGATTCACCTCATCAAGGAGTACGGCGGCTGGCGCAACCGCAAGCTCATCGACTTCTACAAGAACCTCGCGGCCACGATCTTCACCCGCTACAAGGGCCTGGTAAAGTACTGGCTTACCTTCAACGAGATCAATATGATCTTGCACCTGCCGTTTATGGGTGCCGGTCTGGTCTTTGAGGAGGGCGAGAACAAGGAGACCGTCGAGTACCTGGCCGCCCACAACGAGCTCGTCGCCAGCGCTTGGGCAACCAAGATCGCTCACGAGATCGACCCTGAGGTCAAGATCGGTTGCATGCTTGCCGCAGGTAGCTACTACCCCTACAGCTGCCGTCCGGGCGATGTGCGCCAGGCGCAGATTGACAACCAGAGCAACTATTTCTTCGTCGACGTTCAGAGCCGCGGCTACTACCCGGCCTATGCCGTCAAGAAGCTCGAGCGTTTGGGCATCGATGTGGGCATGACGGATGAGGACCGCGAGATCCTGGCCGCCAACACCGTCGACTTCATCAGCTTTAGCTATTACAGCACCCGTTGCTCCGCCGGTGCCGATAACCCCGATGTCGAGCGCACCCAGGGCAACGCCTTCGCCGGCGCCAAGAACCCCTACCTGCAGGAGAGCCAGTGGGGCTGGGCCATCGATCCGCTGGGCTTCCGCATCACCCTCAACGACCTGTACGACCGTTATCAGAAGCCGCTGTTTGTGGTCGAGAACGGTCTGGGCGCCAAGGATGTTGTCGAGGAGGATGGCTCCATCAACGACGACTACCGTATCGACTACCTGCGCCAGCATATCGCCGCGATGCGCGATGCGGTGACCGAGGACGGCGTTGACCTGCTGGGCTACACCACCTGGGGCCCGATCGACCTGGTGTCTGCCGGCACGGGCGAGATGTCCAAGCGCTACGGCTTTATCTATGTCGACCGCGATGATGCGGGCAACGGAACCCTCAAGCGTTCCAAAAAGAAGAGCTTCGACTGGTACAAACACGTCATCGAGACGAACGGCGAGGACCTGGCCTAAGGCTTCCCAACAACCATAGCCTCCTAACCAAAACGCCCGGCGAGCAGTTAATGCCCGCCGGGCGTTTTGTTAGAAGAAGTGAAAGCACTCATTGGGGACGTACTTAAATGAGTGCCCGCAGAATGAGAGTGGATAATCTCCCGTTTTTAGCCTGTTTGTGGGCTCAAAGTGGGAGATTATCCACTCTCGCCATTTGGGCGTCCAAAAATCCTCGCTCGTTTTGTCTTAGTCATTGGGGACGTTCTTAAACGACTAGTCGCTGGCGACGTCCCTCGCCGTCGGCGGATTTTGGGACATGTGGCCCGCTTTTTGGGCCCGCCTGTCGGTACACTAAAAGCACTATGGGTACCCGCGAGCGACATATCGGCCACGCGGCCGCCCGATCCGCACCCGTGGCGGATCCCAGGGGCGGCAGGCTCTTCGCCATGCCGCGATTCCTTGTTGGTATAACACATCAGGTGTACCGTCACCGCGTCTTTGCTATCGCCGGCGCCATCACCGTGCTGTTCCTCATGCTTTTGGCAGTCTTGCCGGCGCTGTTTGCCTCCGACCCCAAGCTTTCCAACGCCGTGCCCGCCTATAGCGAGGTGTCCGAAGAGGTCGTGGATGCGCTCGTCCACTCGAGCTCTCTCCCGTTGCTTGTCGCCGCAATTATATTTTCGATCTGGGGTGTATCGGTCTATCTACGCTGTTTGGACTATGTGTTGCGCCGCCGCCTTGTTGCCGTCGCCACCATCTGTGCCCTCTGGATGATCGAAGTCATTCTCAAGTACAAGTCGTTCACGCCGTTCTATGCCACCGTGCTGTGGTACCTGTACTACGTGCCCATGACGCTCATTCCGCTGCTCTACCAGTTGTGTGGTCTGCGCCTTGCGGGTCTGGAGCAACACCGCCTGGGTCGCCGCTACTGCGCTGCGCTTTGGATTGTGGCTATCCTGCTTATCGGATTTGTGCTCACCAACGATTTTCACCAGCAGGTCTTCCACTTTGACCGTACAAGCGACACCTGGAGCAACGATTACACGTACGGCTGGGGTTATTTCGCTGTCTTAGTGTGGACGGCCTTTAACTTTGTGGCCTTTTTTATCCTGGTGGGCCGGTCCTCGTCCTTTCGCATCCAGCGTTTCTCGGGCACGGCGGCGCTCGTACTGCTGGGTGGCGCATTCTTTGCCGTCTCGTATGCGTTGCGCGTGCCCTGGGCATGGAGGCTCAACTTTTCGCTCGTCTATTGCGTCCTGTGCGTGGTGGCGATGGAAATCTGTCTCGATTGCGGTGTCATTCCGTCGTATCACGACATCGCCGGCATCTTCGACACCTTGCCGCTTGACCTCAAAGTTCTAACGCGCGACCTGCAGGAAGTCTATGCCACG
Source organism: uncultured Collinsella sp. (assembly GCA_959605475.1). Taxonomy (GTDB): domain Bacteria; phylum Actinomycetota; class Coriobacteriia; order Coriobacteriales; family Coriobacteriaceae; genus Collinsella. The sequence goes on from CAUHFS010000035.1 coordinate 18,071, forward strand.
CCGGCGTCAAAGCCAATGCCGGTAGGCGTGCGCGAGGAGTTGCGGACCCAGGAGCACGGCCACGTCCATGCCTTTGCTGTGGCGTCCGATCCCGATGTGGTGTACCGTGCCTTTCCACTGCTGGGCGGATCGGCCCTGCTTGCCCAAGACGTGTCGGAGCTCAACGAACTCAATCGCGAACTGGCGCAGCGTCGCATGGAGCTGCAGCGTCAAAACGAGCTGCTCGCCGCCGACTACGACCTTAAGACGCACCTGGCAGATCAAGAGGCCGAGACCTTGCTGGTCCAAGACGTGGACCAAGCACTTGCCCGCGCGCTCGAAGGGATGTACGACCTGCTGAGTTCGCTGCCGCCGTTGACCGACGAGGCGTCTTCGCACGAGCGTTACCGCATGCTGCAGCGCGCCAAGATGCTCGTCGCCTATTGCAAGCGCAAAGGGTCGCTCACGTTGGCACAGCACGGTGAGAGCGGTTTTGATCGCGACCGCATTCAGCTCATTGCCAACGAGCTCGCAAGCGACCTGCGCACCATCGATATCGATTGCGCCTCGATTATCGCCATACGGCGCCCGATGCACGCCAGTACGGTAAGCGCCCTGTACGACTGCGTGTATGACTTTGCGTTTTTTGCCTACACCACCGACCATCCGGCGCTTATGTATCACTTGGGCGACCATGACCGATGCAGTGTCGAGCTGCGCGCCACGCTTTTTTCCAACGATGATGAAGATCTTTCTCAGACGCCCGCTGCGCAAGAGCTCGAGAGCGCGCTGCAAGGGCGTAACGTGGCGTACCGTCTTGAGGGCGAACCCGGTCAGCTGCGCATGATCGTCTTGATGCCGCAGGCGGGTGAGTGACGATGCAAATTTCGTTCATCCTTCCCCAAATCGTTGCGCTCGATGTTGTCTTTGCCCTGGCTGCGTGTCTGCAGATGATCCACGTCCCGCTCATCGCATCGCGCCGCTCGTCCTATAACCGTAAGGTGATTTGCGCCTACGAGACGAGCCTTGTGCTTCACCTGATGATTTCGGCGCTCATCTTATTCGCGTCGTCTGGCTCGTATCTGGTGGCGCCGCTTGACGTTTGCGCCAGGGCAATGGGCGGAGTGCTGTGGCTCAATGCCGCGATCTTTGCCTATGGCGTGGTCCTCATGGTGCACTATCGTCGCCCTGTCATGCTGGCCGAGCTGCTGCTTGTTGGCGCCGTGACACCGCCGGTGGTTTTTGCCATGGGCTCGGTGTGGGCCGTTGTCCTTATCGCAGAGGGAGCGTTCTTCCTGTTCCGTTCCGTCGCGGCGCTCTTGATGGACGTCCGTAACCGCCAGGAGGATATCACCGCGTTCTCGACGATCGAAACCATCAACGTGATTCCCGTGGGCATCCTGTATCTGGACTCGAGGGGCCGTCCACTGCTCATGAACCGCTGCATGCGCAAAAACCTGGTGGAGCTTCATATGCCCACCGACCTAGGCGATATGAGCGGTACATGGAACGACCTGCGCAAGCTCAGCATGCAAATGCCCGAAGGCGGTAAGAACCGCGTGCGGATCAACCTGGACCGCTTTGGTGAGGCGCGTGCGGTGGTCGAGGTTTCTCCCGCCGAGATTCGCCTGTTTGTGTGCGATGACGTTATGGTCTCGGGCCGTTCGTTCGAGCGCATAATCGGTCTGGACGTGACAGAGTATGCGCATGCGCATGACCGCCTGGCGCAGGCCAACCACCTGCTTGAGCTTGCGGGCCAAGAGCTCCAGGCCCAGATCGAAGAAGTCAAAAAAGTTGCCGACAATGCGGCCTATCTGCGCATGCGCGCCCGCGTTCACGATGTGATCGGCCAGCGCCTATCAATCCTTCATCGCTATTTGGAGGAGGGGCGCTTGGACGACGAGTCGCTCGAGCAGATCGACCCGCTGCTGCGCTCAATCGCTGCCGATCTGCGCAGCGGGGGCGACACCGAACCGGCAGAGCAACTGGGCGATATCGTCCATGCTTTTGGCCTGGTGAGCGTGCAGATCGATGTTGAGGGTGCGCTGCCTGAGGACGCGCGTGTCGCCGCCGCCTTTTTGCAGATTATCCGCGAGGCCTCGACCAACGCCACCAAGCATGCGCAGGCGCATCGGGTCCATGTGCGCTTGTGGCAGGAGAGGACGGATGCTGACGCCGTCGCGCACATGACGATTTCTAACGACGGGTCCCCGGCCCCCGTATCGTATCGCGAGGGAACGGGTATCCCAGGTATGAGACATGTCGCGCAAGATCTGGGTGGCAGCCTAGAGGTCCACGCCACCCCGCCCTTTACGCTTACGGTATCCATTCCGCTTAACGCCAACGACACGTCCCAAAGGAGAAGCTCATGATCCGCGTGTTAATTGTCGAAGATCAGGCCATCCTGCGCGAGAGCCTGGCGCGCTCCGTTGGCGACCAGCCCGATATGACCGTAGTTGCCGCGATCGCCGATGCCTCCGAGGCCTTGGGTGTCGCGCTCAAGGAGCGCCCGGACATGATACTGATGGACGTGTGCACCGAACACGATTCAAACGGCATCGTGGCGGCGGCACGCATCAAGGAGCAGCTGCCCGAGTGTCGCATCATTATCATGACAGGCATGCCCGAGATCACCTTTGTCGATCAGGCCCGCGAGGCGGGCGTCGATAGCTTTGTGTACAAGAACGTCGGTATCGACGAGCTATTCGCCGTGATGCGCTCCACGCTGGCGGGTTACTGCACGTTTCCCAAGCCGCCCGAGAGCATCTTCTCCGGCACGGCGGCCCTCGACGATGTCGAGCTGTCGATCTTGCGCCTTGCCTGCGAGGGTAAAAGCCGCCGCGAGATTGCGGCCGAGCTGTTTATGAGCGAGGGCACCATCAAACGCCGCATCTCGGAGATTCTCAACAAGACCGGCTACGACAACATCATGCGCCTGGCCGTGCGCGCGGTGACCGAGGGCAGCATCGTTCCCAACATGGAGCGCCCGTAATCGACGCGCTCACCCGTGTTCCGGCGCCGCAAAGATAGGCCGCCCACCGTTTCGCATCTAAAAACGGCGGGCGGCCTGCTTGTATGGGCAGTGCTGTCGGCATAAAAGCGACGGGGCCGCAGGATCAACTCCTGCGGCCCCGTCTGGTGTGCGCGGATGTGTCCGCCAATCCGCGGCTGTCGTGGTCTACCGCTACGCGATGGTTGCGCCGTAGGAGGCGACGTCCTCGTAGGAATCGGTCAGGTAGGCGTCGATGCCGATGGTCGTGTTGACCAGGCTGTCGAAGCTGTCAAGCGTGCCCTTCGAGAAGGTGAACTCTTCGGTGGCGTTGGTGCCGGGCATCAGGTGGGCCGAGAACCAGGCTTCCTTCATGGTGCCGTTGACGTTGGTCTTGCCGGAAGGAGCGTAGAAGGTCAGGTCCTTGTCGCTCTTGTTGGTGATGTTGACGACAAAACCGATGTCGCCCCACTCGTCCTTGAACTTCTCGGTGATGGTGATGGTGCACAGGTCGTCATCGGCAACGGTGACGGCGGGGGAGATTTCAATCTTCTGGACGTCGTCGTCTTCGACGGCCTCCTCGACTTCCTCTTCCTTCTCGGCGGCCTCGCGATCCTTCTTCACGGTACCGGATAGGTCCTTATCGGACTTGCTAAAGATGAGCTTGTCCTCGCCGTCCTCAAGGACAAGCTTGCCGTCCTCGAGCTTCACGTCGGTCGTCTCCTTGTCGACGGTGATACTCGCGGTGGTAGCGTCCTTGGCCTCCCACTTTAGGTCGGAAACTTCGGAGAACAAATCGAGGCTGCCCGTGCCGTCTTCGTCCAGGACCAAGATGCAGCTGATGCCCCATTCCTCGAACATATCCATATACTCATCGGTCAGCTCTTCGCCCTCCGTGGTTCCACCCGAGAGCTTCCAGCTGCCGACAAAGTTGGCCTTGGGGTCTTTGCCGCCGCTGCAGCCCGTGAGGGCAAAGGCGAGCGCAAGGACGCATGTCAGAAATGCGAGTACGGACTTTTTGAACGTTGTCTTCATGGTGTCCTCCTTTATCGAACGAAACCCATAGAAGCAAATGCGGGGGTGGCGGATCCCCCGCCAATTACCAGATAGAGGGGCTAGGGCCTGGGCGTTCCGCAGTTGCTGCAGAACTTGCCGCCGTTTTCGCTGCCGCAGTTGGGGCAGAACCACTTGGCCGGTGCCGGTGCGGGTGCGGGACTGCCGCACTCGGAGCAGAACTTGCCGGTGTTGGTGGCGCCGCAGCTGCAGGTCCATGCGCCGGCCGCAGGTGCGGCGGCAGGAGCCGGGGCGGGTGCCGGAGCCGGCTGCGGGGCGGCCTGCTGCTGTGCCTGGCCGGCGGCGAACAGCTGGCTGGCGTTCATGCCGCCCATGCCACCTGCCATGCCCATGCCCATAAAGCCTGCCATCGCGCCGTTGGGGTTGGCGGCTGCCGCGCGCATTGCGTCGCTCTGGGCGCTGGCAATGTTGGCTGCCGCCATGGTGGGATCGCGCATGACTGCGGCCTTCTGCAGGTCCTTGATCATCTGCTCGTCTTCTTGCGAGGCTGCGATGGAGTTGACGCCAAAGCTCACGATCTCGACACCACGCAGGTCGCGCCAGTCGGCAGAGAGGACCTCGTTGAGCGCACGAGCGAGCTCGGTGGTGTGGCCGGGGATGGCGCTGTAGCGGATGCCCATCTCCGAGATCTTGGCGAAGGCGGGCTGCAGGGCGGTGAGCAGCTCGGACTTAAGCTGGCTGTCGATCTTGTCGCGCGTGTAGCTATCGGTCACGTTGCCGCATACGTTGGTGTAGAACAGCAGCGGGTTGGTGATGCGGTACGAATACTCGCCGTTGCAACGCACGGAGATGTCGACGTCCAGGCCAATGTTGTTATCGACCACGCGGAAGGGCACAGGCGAGGCGGTGCCGTACTTGTTGCCGATGATCTCCTTGGTGTTGATGAAGTAGACACGCTGGTCCTTGCCCGCGTCGCCGCCAAAGGTAAAGCGGCTGCCGATATTGGCGAAGGTCTCCTTGATGGAATCGCCCAGGTTGCCGCTAAAGACGCTCGGCTCGCTGCCGGTATCGAAGACGAACTCACCAGGCTCCAGCGCGACTTCGATGATCTCGCCGTTTTGCACCACGAGCATGCCCTGGCCGTCGTTGACGGCGATGACCGAGCCGTTGGAGATGACGTTGTCCTCGCCGCGCGTGTTGGAGCTGCGGCCACCGGTGCGTTTGCTGCCCTTGCAGGCCAAGACGTCAGCAGGCATCGATTCGCAGTAGATAAATTCCTTCCACTGGTCGGCCATGACGCCGCCGGCAGCTCCCAATCCAGCTTTCAAGAGTCCCATGGTGATCTTCCTTTCTCGTCAAAGGCCGGGTGGTATTGGTCAGAATGGCTAATCGTCCTTGTTGTCTTTCATGACAACGGTGGTCTCGGTGTGGCTGAAGGTGTCATGCTTCTCGGTCAGGTCGAGCTCGCCGCAGTACTCGTCGGCGTGGGCGGCCTCGTTGGCCGTCTTGAGCTGGCCTACCAGTAGCACGTCTCCGATAATCACGATGATCAGCGGCGCGATGATGTTGATGAGAATGCCCTCGACATCGAAGGTGAGATAATCTGGATCGAAGGCGTATTCTCCCATAAAGAGAACCTGGGAGAGGATAAATCCGATCACAAAGAACAGCACCGAGGCAATAGCGAGCTTGGGCTTGGAGCAGGGGAGCTCGCCGACCAAGCGGCCGGTCTGGCCGTTCATGGCAAACAGGTAGCTCTTGCCGTTCCACGAGGTGGAGAGCATCCAGACGGGGAACAGGGCGTAGTCGCTGTCTTCCCAGGTGTAGTCGAGCTGCTTGCTTTCGACCGTGGCATCGTCATATTCGTCGACGACGGTCTCGCACAGGGCCGAGATCGTGCTCTCCTCCATGCGGCGCTCGGCGCGCGCCTTGCACGTCTCGCAATCCTCATCGTAACGGTTGGCGATGTAGCCGGGCATATAGGCGACCGAGAACGGGCGCAACGCGTCGTAGTCAAACGGCTCGATGGCGTCCATGTGGCCGTCGGGCATCTTGGACGATCCGTCGACGGGCACGCGCTTAAACGAGATATTGCCCTTGCGATAGGCATCGTAGTGGTCGGTGGTCGTGACGGTGCGATCGGATTCCTCGGTCACGGTCTCGTTGGTCGCGTCAAAATACACTTCGCCGTCAACGCGGGCGCCGTAGAGCCAAAACGGCACGTAGACACCTTGGACCTCGTCGATGTGGTTGCCGGTGACAAAGCTCTTGGGCAGCAAGATCTTGCCCTTATAGTGTTCCTTGAGTGCGGCCGTGACATCGTCGCGCCCGAGCTTAAACGGAATCACCAGGTCGGGCGAGAAGTCGCCAGAGAGCTGGCCGGGCGCCACGGCGGAGTTACCGCAGTACGGGCAGGTGGTGACGGCGACGGTGCCGTCGGACACGAGCTCGGCGCCGCACGACGAGCAGATGTAGCCGGCGTTTTGGGCGAGCTCCTGCACCGCGTCGTCGGCAACGGGCTTGGGCGTTGCGGCTGCCGCATCGGCTTTGGCGTCGGCCTTGTCCTGGCGCTCGCGATAGAGGGCCTCGACTTCTTCGACTTCAAAGCGTGAGTCACAGTAGTCGCAGACGAGCTTTTGCTCGGCGCTGGCAAAATGCAGGGGACCACCGCAGGCAGGGCACTGATAGTTAACGCTCTCGAAGGCCATGATCGGTCCTTTCCGTGCCGGAGACTATGCGCCGATGGCGCCGCCGCAGTATTCGCAGCGCCCACTGGCATCGGGAATGGTGGTGGCTCCGCAGAAGGGGCAGGTCACCGCGGTCTTGGGGGCCTTGGCGGCCACGACGCTGTCGCGTGTCTCCTGACGCAGCTGCACCAGCGCATCGCGGACTTCGGTTGCCTGGCGCTTGGCCTCGCGATATTCGATGGAGCCGCGCTGATCGATGGTGGAGTCGTTCACGCGCAGGTTGAGCTCGGTGAAGTACGGCGTGTTGACGTGGATGGTCAGATTAAAGTCGTAATCCAGGTCGTAGCGCGGCGGGTTGTAGCTCTCGCGCTCGCCGTCCTTGGTCTCGCGATAGATTTCGGTGCGATGCTCGTCGATATCCATATCGCAGCCGAGTACCTGCGAGAACTCGATGATGTCGGGATTGGCGTCGCGCCAGCGGCTCTGCGAGGTGATGATCAGCAGGCCCGCGTCCTCATCGAGCATGATGTTGGTGCGCCCGGCAGAAAGCGTGCGCGTGGGGTTGAACGACGCCAAGCGCTCGGCATTGGCCTCGCGGTAGGCGAGCTGCTCGCGGATATCGTCCGCGGTGCTGGAGCGATAGCCGTGAAAGTAGGGGGAGAGCTTGCCGGCGCACTCTTTGCACAGGTAGCCTTCATTGATTTTTGTCTTACCTAGAAGTCCCAGCTCGGTACCGCAAATCGCGCACTCTTTCTTCTCGAACATCTTGTCAAAGAAGCCCATGGCTGCCTCCCATCAACTGGTAGCGTGTGTCACTTTTGATGATGGGGGAGTGCGCAGCCTTTCACGATACCCAGACGGCTCAACGAGTCTCCACAACTGGGACACATGGCCCATTTTTCCTACTCATTGGGGACGTACTTAAATGAGTGAAACTACTCATTTAAGTACGTCCCCAATGAGT
>CAUHFS010000036.1 GCA_959605475.1 uncultured Collinsella sp.
GGTTGATTTTCAATCTCAACGCAACAGCCTGAACGGGCCCCGCGTTTCCGCAGCTAGCGCAACGCGGGAATAGCTCCCGGCACCTGGCCGTCGCATCGTTTCCGCAGGTGGAGAGGCTATGGAGGCCGGTGCCCCCATGCCGCCGCCGCATGCTCCGCCAGCCCGCCGCGCAGCCGTTCCGGACTCAGCGCAACGGGCCTTCCGGCCCATGTCCCGGCCCGCCGCCTATCCCGCCAGCGGCCCCTCGCCCCTCGCGGCCCTGGCCCTGTCGATGCAGCCGGGCGTGAGGTCGAGCTCGCCGGGCGCCAGCTCCTCTATCCCGAACGCGTCCATGAGGGCGGAGGCGTCCTCCCCGAGGGCCATCCGCAGCACGCGCGCCGGCGTCAGGAACCCGAGCGCCCCCCTCGGCTCGGAGTTCACCTGCGACATGAGCAGCGCGCAGTCCGCCGCCTCCAGCCGGTCGAACCTGGCCCCGGCGCCCTTGGGCAGCAGCTTCCTGATCTCCACGTGGTTCTTCTCGCACGCGCCCTTCTGCTGGCTCTGCCGGGGGTCGCAGTAGAAGAGCCTGGTCTCGCCGTCCCGCTCGCCGAGCAGCGCCGCGATGGCGCCCTCGTCGGCGAACTCGCTCCCGTTGTCGGTGAGCACGGCGCCGAAGGCGCGCCTCGCGCCGTCCTCGCCGAGGACCCCGCGCAGGGAGGAGAGCGCCGCCAGGACCGAGGCGCACGTGCCGTCCGGCAGCGGCAGGGCCAGCTGGAAGCGGCTCGGGCGGTGCAGGAGCGTGAGGAGCCTGGCGGAGTCGCCCCTGGAGCCCTCGACGGTGTCCATCTCCCAGGCCGCGGCGCAGGCGTCCTCGCCGAGCGCGAGGAACGACGCGTGCGACCTGCGCGACGAGTGGGACGTCGCCCTCTTCGGGGCCCGGCGCGACCTCGGCCTGTAGCCGACCTTGCGCCTGAGCTCCATGTTCGTCATGCCGTCGTAGCCGGCGTCCACCCACCTGTAGACGGTGGAGGCGCTGAGCCCGGGGGTCGTCGCCGCTATCTGCTGCGGGGAGAGCCCGCGCGCGAGCCCGTCCCTGATGGCCGCGAGCTTGGCGGCGGCGCCCTCCTCGGTCTCGTCGATCCCGGACCTGCTCGCCGACAGCTCGGCGTCGGCCGCCTCCTGCGCCCTCCTGGCGCTGTAGAACACCCTGGGCCTCCTCGAGCAGCCGTGGCCCCTCCTGTGCGGGCAGCCGTTGCAGCACCTCGGCCACGCGGAGAGCCTGGGGCAGGCCCCCGAGAGGTCCGCGGGCGCGGGCTCGCCGTAGCGCGAGCGCGGCGCGGTGACGTAGCGGTGCGCCGCAACCTCCCTGGTCACGGTCGAGGGCGACCTGCCGAGCTCCGCGGCGATCTCGCGGGCGCTGCGGTTGCGGTCGAGCATCCTCTCGACCGTGTTCCTCTCGTGCCTCGTGAGCCTCCCGTACGACCTTCCGGACGGCTTGGGTCTGGACATGCCGGCCTCCCTCCATCGCGGGCCGGGGGATTCCGGCCCCTCTGGGGTTGCCTACCCGGATTCGCGCCTCAGGACTCAGCGCAACGCGTTGCGCTGAGTCCTGAGTCTGTTGCAATGAAGATGAGAATCAAGGGGAGGTGCAGTGACAGAAAAAATTTATCTTAACAGGGTTGCTTTTGGGAATTTGATATGCTATACTATAAAAAATCAAGCAAAGGAGTTTATCAATATGCGGCAAGGTATTCTTAAATAAAATTTGATAATGGGAACAAAGACAAACGTCCTCAAGGAGAGGGCTTGGTTTTTGTACCCAATTTAAGAATACTTTTGCCTTTTCATTTCATATCGTGATAGACAACGGCCAGCCTTGGCCGCAGTTTTCATGTGTGTCCTACCTATCATCCCCAGCGGTAAAAGTATTTGTCGCTGGGGATTTTTGCGCCCTTCTGGGCCTTGTATGGAGGACAATCATATGAAAATCATCAATATTGGCATTCTTGCTCATGTAGACGCAGGTAAGACGACCTTGACGGAGAGCCTGTTATATACCAGCGGAGCAATCGAGGCGCTCGAGCCGTGGGAACAGCGCGAGATCATGCGCTTGGTCGGTAAGTTCTCCCATGTTCTTAACGAAGAGTGCGAGGCATTTAAACGGCAAGTGGCCGCCGAGAACGAGGCTGACGATAAGGGCGAAGGGGAGACATGCGACTCTTAATGAGATTTATGAGGCCGTATCGCGGGCTGATTGCGGTGACGCTGTTTGTACTGCTGATAGATAACGTCGGCACGCTGCTGGTGCCTACAATGTTGGCGAATATGGTCAATACTGGTATCACGACGGGTGATATCGACTACATCTTGCGCAACGGCGTGTATATGCTCATCGCGACCGGCATGGCCAGTGGCGGCGCGGTGCTGGGCTGCTATCTTTCGGCCCGTCTGGCGGCCAATGTGGCCTGCGACATTCGCAACGCCGTCTACGATAAGTCGCTCGAGCTGTCCGCCAGCGACTTTGAGCGCTTTGGTACGGGTTCGATGATCACGCGCTCTCTCAACGACATCAACGTGATCCAGCAAGCGATCCTGCAGACGATTCAGCTGGTGTTACCGGTACCGTTCTTGGCCGTGGCGGGCATCATCTTTGCCTGGTTTATCGATCCTGCCATGGGCACGCTGCTGGGCGTGGTCGTTGCGATCGTGCTGGTGGCGGCGGTCTTTACCGTTGCCAACGCCGCGCCGATCTTTATGCGCCTGCAGAGCTTTATCGACCGCATGAACGTGGTGCTGCGCGAGAACATCGTGGGCGTGCGCGTCATCCGCGCATTTAACAAGGAGCGCCACGAGGAGCAGCGCCTGGACGAGGTGTTTAGCGATTATGCAGCCAATGCCATCAAGGTCAACCACCTGTTTGTGGGTCTCGACAGCTCCAGCTTCTTTTTGATGAATATCGCCGAGGTGGCGGTGCTGTGGGTGGGCGGCAACCGCGTGGGCGTCCATGCCATGCAAATCGGCAGCATCTCGGCCGTGCTGGAGTACGCGATCCTGATCCTGTTCTTTGTGATGATGGCGCAGATGGTGGTGCTGACGCTTCCGCGCGCCGCGGCGTGCCTCAGCCGTGCACAGCAGGTGCTCGAAATCGAGCCGAGCATCGTGGACGGTAAGGCTACGCTGGGCGACGGGACACCTGAGTCCGCAGATGGGGCCGACACGGTGGCCGTGTTCGACCACATGTCGTTTCGCTTTGACGATGCCGACGAGGACACCCTGTGCAACCTGAGTTTTGCCTGCCGCCGTGGGCAGACGACCGCGATCGTGGGCTCGACGGGCTCGGGCAAGTCAACGGTGGCCAAGCTCTTGCTTCGCTTCCACGATGCCACGAAGGGCGCCATTCGCCTGAACGGCGTCGATCTGCGCGACCTTTCGCAAGACGATATCCGCGGGCGTATCGCCTATGTGCCGCAGAAGGCATGGCTGTTCTCGGGTACGGTGGCGAGCAACCTGCGCTTTGGTAACGAGGGCGCGACCGAGGCTGACATGCTCCATGCGCTGGAGGTTGCCCAGAGCACCTTTGTGCTCGACCAGCCCCAGGGGCTCGTTACGCCGGTGGCCCAGGGCGGCACGAACTTCTCGGGTGGTCAGCGCCAGCGCCTAGCGATTGCCCGCGCACTCATGAAGCATGCCGACCTGTATATCTTCGACGACAGTTTTTCGGCTCTGGACTTTAAGACCGATGCGGCACTGCGCCATGCGCTGCAGGACGAGACGTGCGATGCCGCGGTGCTCATCATCGCCCAGCGCATCTCGACTATTTTGCATGCCGATCAGATTGTGGTGCTCAAGGACGGTGAGGTCGTGGGTCTAGGCACGCACGACGAGCTCATGGAAACCTGCGAGGTGTACCGCGCTATCGCGGAATCGCAGATGAAGGGAGGTGAGTAGCATGACCGAGGAGTTCAAGAAGCAGAGCATCGCCGATGACGCCGCGGCTGCAGAGACAGTCGAGGAGACGGGCGCCACGCCCGACCTGGACGAAGACGCCAAGGCAGCGGCGGAGCGCGAGGCTCGCCGCCAGGCACTCTACGAGGAAAACGAGCGCGCCGAGGACGAGCGCGCCCGCGCCGAGGCGGAGCGCATGCGCGACGTTGACGACGAGGACGAGGACGAGACGCCCCGCGACACCTGGGCGACGGTGCGCCGCCTGTGGAGCGAGGCCGCCGGCGACCATTGGCGCTTCTATATCGTGTTCGCGAGCATCGTGTTCTATGCCATCTTTAACACCGCGGCGCCGGCTTACAGCGCCCGCGTGATCGATGAGCTGTGGGGGCACATGAAGCTGGCGTTTGCCAACAACACTACCTTCAGCATTACCTGGGAGAACTGCGGCAGGACCATCTTTATCTACTTTATGATCTGGACCGCCGCCGCCTCGTTCTACGCACTCCAGAGCTTTTTGATGTCGAGCGTTGCCGAGCGCCTCAACCTGCGCCTGCGCAACCGCATCGCACAAAAGCTCAACCGTCTGCCGCTTGCCTACTTTGACGCGCATCGTCCCGGCGAGGTCGTCAGCCGTGCGACCAACGACTTGGACAAGATGTCCGAGAGCATGCAACGCGGCTTGCTGCAGTTGCTGGTGTCGATCGGTACCGTGGTGGGCGCCGTGAGCGTGATGTTCGTGTTTAGCGTGCCGCTCACGCTCGTCTTTTTGTTCTTTACGGCGCTTTCGCTGCTGGTGACGAAAGTCGTGTCGCGCCGCACGCATGATGTGACGGGCGAGCGCCAGGAGTGGGTGTCCAAGATTACGAGCGCGGTCGAGGAGGGCTACTCGGGCCGTTTGGTGATCCGTGCGTTTAACCGCGAGTTCCAGAGCTCTGCCGAGGTGCACGAGGCTTCGAAGGAGCTGGCGCGCGTGAGCACCAAGGCCGACTTTATGATTAACGCCGTCGGCCCCGCGGTGCGCTTTATCGGTCGTTTGGCGCAGATCGTGATCGCGCTGGTGGGCTGCAGCATGCTGGTTGCCGGGCATATGACCGTCGGCGTGTTCCAGGCGTTCTTCCAGTTTATCTACGAGGCGTCCGAGCCCATGACGGAGCTGTCGTTTACCTTTAACTCGCTGCAGAGTGCGCTGGCGAGCGCCGAGCGCGTGTTCGACCTGCTCGACGAGCCCGAGATGGAGGCCGATCCGTTGCCGGTGGCCGCCGCCAAGCTGCCGGGCAAGGTGGAGGGCCGTGTCGCTTTTGAGCATGTGCGCTTTGGCTATTCGCCCGACAAGCCGCTTATGCGAGACGTGTCGTTTACCGCCGAGCCGGGTCAGAAGATCGCCGTGGTGGGAACCACGGGCGCGGGTAAGACCACGCTCATCAACCTGCTCATGCGCTTTTACGAGATCGACGGCGGCCGCATTACCCTCGACGGCGTGGACACGAGCCGCATGAACCGCGGCGAGCTACGCCAGCAGTTTGGCATGGTGTTGCAGGACGCTTGGCTATTTGATGGCACCATTGCCGAGAACATCGCCTACGGCTGTCCCGAGGCGACGCGCGAGGAGATTGTCGCGGCCGCACGTGCCGCACGGGTCGACTTCTTTGTGCGCACTATGCCGCAGGGCTACGACACGCGTGTGGCTAACGATGCCGAGAGCATCAGCCAGGGCCAACGTCAGCTGCTGACCATCGCGCGCGTGCTGCTCAACAACCCGGCGATCCTCATCCTGGACGAGGCGACGTCGAGCGTGGACACGCGCACCGAGCTCGCCATCGGCCGTGCCATGGATGCGCTCATGCGCGGGCGCACGAGCTTTGTGATCGCGCACCGTCTGTCGACGATCGTCGATGCCGACCTCATCCTGGTCATGGATCACGGCAATATCATCGAGCAGGGTACGCACAAGGAGCTGCTGGCTGCCGAGGGCGCTTATGCCGACCTCTACCTAAGCCAGTTCGCATAAGGTGACAAAGGGTCAGTCCCGCATGTCACATCGAAAAGAAGGCGCGCCGGGAGCGGATTCCCCGGCGCTCCTTTCGTGTTGGCGTTCAGGCTGTGGCGGTTGCCCGCGGCCCTAGCGCTCGTCCACGAACTTGGCGACGAGGGCCTTGAGCTCGGCCACCTCTTGCTCGAGTTCCTTGACGCGACGGGCGTTTTCGGTGATGCCCTGACGGTTGAGGGCGCTCTGCTCGGCGGCATCGTCGGGCATGTACTCGCGATGCTGCTTGGCGTCGAAGCTCTCCTCGAACACGCGGCAGCCGTTGCGCTTGATGATGCGCCCGGGCACGCCCACGACGGTGCAGTTGTCGGGCACGTCCTTGACGACGACCGAGTTGCCGCCGATCTTGACGTTGTTGCCGATGTGGATGTTGCCAAGCACCTTGGCGCCCGTGCCCACGGTGACATTATTGCCCAGGGTGGGGTGGCGTTTGCCGGTCTCGTTGCCGGTGCCGCCAAGCGTGACGCCCTGGTAGAGCACGCAGTTGTCGCCCACGATGGTAGTCTCGCCAATTACGACGCCCATGGCGTGGTCGATAAAGAAGTGCTTGCCGATCTGCGCGGCGGGATGAATCTCGACGCCGGTGATATGGCGGGTTAACTGCGAGAGCACGCGGGCAAGCGATCGATGGCCGTGTTCCCACAGCCAGTGTTCGGGCACATGATTCCACTTGGCGTGCAGGCCGGGGTAGGACAGGAAGATGACCAGGCCATTTTGCGCGGCAGGATCCTGCGCCTGGACGGTCTTGATGTCCTCGCGAATGGTGTTGATAAAGCTCACCGGCCGCCCTCCCTTAGCGCCGTGACAATGCGATTCAATAAAGTATATCGATTCGCTAGGGATTAGGAAGGGCAATCTTGCTTTGCTTTAGGCGACAGGTGTCAGTTATGCAAACTTGCTGGTAATGAAGTAAGACTTTTGAGGGGTTTGGCCCGTGCTCGCGCCGCAACCGTATACTGGTCAACTTGGACGTGTCCGCGCCCACAACTGAGAGGTTTTACTTCATGGGTTTCATCAATTTCATTGCCGAGCTGCTTAAGGATCCGCGCACCGCGATTGCCAGCTGGATCGCCGCCGGCCCGCTTATGGCCTACGGCTGCGTGTTCCTGATCATCTTTATCGAGACGGGCGTGGTGTTCTTCCCGTTCCTTCCCGGCGATTCGCTGCTGTTTGCCTCGGGCTTCTTTGCCCACAACGGCGGCTTTAACATCGTGGCGCTTCTGGCCACCGCATGGGCCGCAGCCATCCTGGGCGATCAGTGCAACTTTATGATCGGCCACTTCTTTGGCCGCAAGATCATCGCCTCGGGCAAGGTAAAGGCCATGACGCCCGAGCGCATCAAAAAGTCCGAGGATTTCCTGGACAAGTGGGGCCATCTGGCCATCTTCCTCGGTCGCTTCTTCCCGTTTATTCGCACCTTTGTGCCTTTTATCGCCGGCATGGGCGGCATGCACTGGCGCAACTTTGTCATCTTTAACGTGCTGGGTGGCATTACCTGGTCGACGGTCTTTACGCTGCTGGGCTACTTCTTTGGCGGCATCCCCTTTGTGCAGGAGCACTTTGAGCTGCTGATCGTGGGCATTGTCGTCGTGTCGATCATCCCGACCGTGGTCGGTTTGGTTAAGGCAAAGCTCGGTAAAAAGAACGCCTAGTCCGAGCTTGTTTTCGGACGTTAATTCCAAGGCCCGTCATCGGATTCGATGGCGGGCCTTTTGTGTTGGAGGCAAATGAAAATACTTTACTTAGTTAAAGAAAAGCGTTTTATCCAAGGCGTGCGGGGAGTACAATCTCGTGCATGCGAATCGACGTGCCATCGGCTTTGATGCCGTTCGCGTGTCCCGTTCGGCTCTACGCTCCGGGCGTGCGACGTTGCGACGCGGCCGGCTTCGGTCCTTGCGTGCGGGTTCGCGAGTATGCAACCGTGTGTGTAAGGAGCGACATATGACTGTCGAGAAGAAGGATATCGATTGGGGTAGCCTCGGCTTTGGCTACATGAAGACCGATTACAGCTACGAGGCCCATTGGAAGGATGGCGAGTGGGACGAGGGCGGCCTGACCACCGACCACACCCTGCACGTCTCCGAGTGCGGCGGCATCTTCCACTACTGCCAGGAGGTCTTTGAGGGCCTGAAGGCCTACACCGCCGAGGACGGCAGCATCGTCTGCTTCCGTCCCGACATGAACGCCGAGCGTATGTATAACTCTGCCCAGCGTCTGGAGATGCCCCCGTTCCCCAAGGACAAGTTTGTCGAGGCCGTCAAGCAGGTCGTCTCTGCCAACGCCGCCTGGGTTCCGCCTTTCGGTTCCGGCGCAACCCTGTACGTGCGTCCATTTATGATCGGCTCCGGTGACGTGATCGGCGTGGCTCCCGCTCCTGAGTACACGTTCCGTATTCTCGTGACCCCGGTCGGTCCGTACTTTAAGGGCGGCCTCAAGCCTGTCAAGCTGCGCGTTTCCGAGTACGACCGCGCCGCACCGCACGGCACCGGCAACATCAAGGCCGGCCTCAACTACGCCATGTCCCTGAAGCCCACGATGGAGGCTCACCGCGAGGGCTATGCCGAGAACCTGTATCTCGACTCCGAGTCCCGCACCTATGTCGAGGAGACCGGTGGCGCCAACATCCTGTTCGTGAAGGAAGATGGCACGCTTGTTGTCCCGCAGTCGCACACCGACTCCATTCTTCCCTCCATCACCCGCCGTTCGCTCGTTCAGGTTGCTCAGGACCTGGGCATGACCGTCGACCAGCGTCCCGTCGAGTGGGCCGAGGTTAAGGCCGGCACCTTTGTTGAGTGCGGTCTGTGCGGCACCGCTGCCGTTATCTCCCCGGTCGGCGAGATCGACAACAAGGTCTACGGTGCCGACGAGACTGTGACCTTCCCGGCTGGCTACACCGAGATCGGTCCTGTGATGAAGAGGCTCCGCGAGACCCTGACGGGCATCCAGTCTGGTGCTGTTGAGGATAAGCACAACTGGGTTTACACCGTCGCGTAAGCTGTCTTAGCTGTCCGGGCCGAGGGCGACCTTCCTTTCCGGCGCGTCCTCGGGCCTGCGTTACCTCGGCGCTGCCGTTACGGGCAAAATAGATCTGAAAAAAGATGGCGCGCGGCCTTTTAGGCCGCGCTTTTGTTTTGCTTCGTGCCATGTGGGGGCGGTGGCGACGTGCATTTTTGCGAGTATTCTGCAATCGAAGGCCCCTGCATACCGACGTTCGGGCAAAAATCCGTGCTCGTCGATGCTTTTCGCGAATAATAGGCGGGGTTATGGGCCGACAGCACTTGATTTGCAGGGATATTCGCGGTCTTTGGCCTTCGTCATGGCGCCCGATGCTCTTGGTTATGTTGAATACTCCCAAAAATGCACGGCGCTTAGAGGGGGACCTACGCGAAAAAGGAAACCGCTCCGTCGAAGTATGCATTCGACGGAGCGGTTTATGCATATAGCCGATTCAGGATGCGTTGCCAACTTGTTAGAACTTGACGGTCGGTGCCTGGCGGGCGGCCTCGGCTGCCTCAAAGCCCTGGCGCTCCTTAAACTGGAAGATGCCGGCAAAGGTAACGGCAGGGAACGTCTGGATGGCGTTGTTGTAGCTAAGCACGCAGTCGTTGTAGCTCTGGCGCGCGTAGCTCACCTTGTTCTCGGTGTCTTCGAGCGTGGCTTGGAGCTGCGTAAAGTTGGTGTTCGCCTTAAGATCGGGGTAAGCCTCGGCCACGGCGAAGAGCTGGCGCAGGGCGCCGGTCAGCACGTTGTCGGCTTCCATCTTGGCTTCGGGCGTGGTGGCGCTCACGGCGGCGTTGCGCGCGTTGACCACGGCGGCAAGCGTGTCCTGCTCGTGTTTGGCATAGCCCTTGACGGTCTCGACTAGGTTAGGGATCAGGTCGTTGCGGCGCTGCAGCTGCGTGTCGATATTCTGCCAGGCGTTATCAATGCGATTGCGCTTGGTGACCATGTTGTTGTAGATGCCAGCGATGGCGCAGACAATCACAACGACAACAACGATACCGATGATGACGGGAATCATGGTGTCTCCGTTTCGAATGGCCGCGGCGTTTTCCGCCGGCTGCCGTTGGTGTAACGCTACTAGTATACCCGCAACCTTTGGCGATACCGAACTTTCCGGTAAGCGTTATGTTTCCACCAAGGTGAGGCCATTCGCCAAGGGTGGGCGATACAGGTGTAAGATATGCGACAGATTAGTGAACGCTGTCTTTTCCTTGAGGAGGGCGATACGTATGGACCTTCGCATCAAGAAAACCTATCGGGCCCTGTTCGAGGCCTTTACTGAGCTGCTCGAAGAGCATCGGTTTGAGGACGTGACGGTTGCCATGCTGTGCGACCGCGCTATGATTCGTCGGACGACGTTCTACAAGCACTTCCGCGACAAAAACGATTACTTTGCCTTCTATATCGATGAACTCATGTCGGGCCTACCGCAAAAGCGAGCCGATGCGGATGGCGCGGAGGGCGCCGAGGACGTGCGAGCGCTTCGCCACGAAGTGTTCGCTGATGCCATGGATTTGATTCTGGCGCATGAGCAGCTCATGGATAACATTTTGGCGAGCAGTATGTCGGGCATGCTGACCAGCATGATTTGCGACCGCATCGCGCGCTCCATACGCGGACGCGTGATGAGCGCGCTTGACGAGGACGCGCTGGCGCCCGTATCGCTCGAGACAACGTCTGAGTTTGTCGCCGGCGGCATTATTCGGCTCTTTACCATGTGGTGGGAATCGGGCCACGTACTAGAGCGCCGATCCGAAATCGCCGACGTGGTCGATGCGTTGTTCGAGCGGACCATGACGCCGGTGAGTCACTAAGAGTGGCGGAGAGAGGGGGATTCGAACCCCCGGAACGCTCTCGCGCTCAACGGTTTTCAAGACCGCCGCATTCAACCGCTCTGCCATCTCTCCGTGAGTCGTAATGATAGCATCGTTTTGGATTTGCAACAGGGAAGGCGAACGATGACGATCACCGAAATCGACGAGAAGTTCATGCGCGAGGCGCTGGCCGAGGCGCGCGCCGCCGCTGCGGTGGGCGAAGTGCCCATTGGCGCTGTGGTGGTGCGCGCGGGTGAGATCGTCGCGCGGGCACATAATCGTCGCGAGCTCGACCAGGACCCTTCGGCGCATGCAGAGTTCGCGGCCCTGTGCGCTGCCGCTCGGTCGCTCGGTCGCTGGCGCCTTTCCGATTGCACGGTCTACGTGACGCTTGAGCCCTGCTGCATGTGCGCGGGGCTTATGGTTAACGCGCGCGTGGGGCGCTGCGTGTACGGCGCGGCCGATGCTAAGGCGGGCGCTCTGGGGTCGCTATACGACCTCAATGCCGATTCGCGCCTGAATCATCGGTTTAATGTGACCGCCTGCGTGCTGGCAGACGAGTGCCGCGCGGTGCTAAGCGGTTATTTTAGTGGGCTGCGTGGCGCCGATGGTGCTGGCTGCGGTTGTGGGGCCGATCTTGAGGCGCATACCGCTCATGCCGAGGCGCTCGCGTGTGTCGAAGATGCTGCCGTTGAGGCGGTCGATTTTGGTGCCGCGTGCCGCCGGCCCCGCCGTGTGCTGCTGGCGATCGACTCCTTTAAAGGCAGCGTGTCGAGCTCGCAGGCAGAGTCGGCAGTTGCCGAGGGCGTGCGCCGCGTGTGGCCCGATGCCCAAGTAAGCGCGCTGCCGCTGGCGGATGGCGGCGAGGGAACGCTCGATGCCGTTGCCGCGTGCGGCGGTGAGACTGTGACCTGCGAGGTGGCAGGTCCCTTGGGCGACCGCGTGTCTGCACGGATGCTTGTGGATGCCGAGCGCGAGTCCGCGGTCATCGAGATGGCCGAGGCGGCCGGCATTGGGTATTCGCCTTGCACGGAGTTGTCGGCGTTGGCGGCCACAACCTATGGCGTGGGCGAGCTGATGCTCCGTGCGGTTCGTGCCGGGGCAAAGACTATCTATATTGGCTTGGGCGGCAGCGCCACCAACGACGGTGGCGCCGGCATGCTGCAGGCGCTGGGCGCGCGTGTGGTCGATGATCGGGGCTGCGATGTCGCCCCTGGTCTTGCGGGTCTCGAACACGTGGTGAGTATCGATTTGGCGCCAGCGCTTCGGGCGCTGAACGGTGCGCGTGTCGTGGTGCTTTCCGATGTAGAGAATCCACTCGTGGGACGCCGAGGCGCTCTGGCGGTGTTCGGTGGGCAGAAGGGCCTGCCGGCGGATGATGCCGAGGCGCTGAATAGGTGCGACAGCTGGATGGTCGGCTACGGTCGCTTGCTCGACGCTGAGATTGCCGGAGCTCGAGCCCAGGGGTTGTTGTGCACACCCGAGGGCGCACGGACATTTGGCTCGGTGCTCGGCGTGCCCGGCGCGGGCGCTGCCGGTGGCCTGGGCGCCGCGCTGCTGGCGCTCGGCGCGGAGCTGCGTTCGGGCGTGGAGACGGTGCTCGATCTCGTGGGATTTGACGCGCGCGTGCGCGATGTCGACCTGGTCATAACGGGCGAGGGCAATATGGACGAGCAATCCGCCGCCGGCAAAGCGCCGGTGGGTGTTGCCCGCCGCGCCAAGCGATATGGCAAGCCGGTGGCCGCTGTCGTGGGCGGTCGCGCCGACTATCTGGACGCGGTGTATGAGCAGGGCATCGACTTGGTGCTTCCGATCTGCCGCAAGCCCATGGACCTGGAGCAGGCACTCAATCCGCAAGAAGCCACAACCAACCTCATCTGCGCCGGTGAAGCAGCCGCCCAAGCCTACGACCTCGCTCGCCTCTAAAACCCATCCCCTCGATAAGTTGCGGTGAAATACGGAGTGTTTTTGCCTTTAAGGTGCCAATTCAGTCCGTATTCCACCGCAACTTCGTGAATGGTCATGCGAGGCTGGCTGCCTTGGGCCTTGGGTCGGACCGTCCGCCACGAAATGCGGCCATCTACTACGTTTAACCGAGTATCCTCGATCATCCCGAATTTTGCGAAATTAAAACCGCAGGTAGAAAGCTTGCCGGTTTTCGAAAAAGCCGGCTATGGTTGACCCCTGCGGCCTAAACGTAGTAGATAGGCCCTTTTCGTGGCGCAGCGTCAGACCAGTCTTTTTGGGACGGGGCTATTTTGACTACTTGCCGATCCGATTGCCCGAGTAGTCAAAAAGGCCCCGTCCCAAATTAGCTGTCTTGCCCCATCGGGCGGGAGCAGGTAAGATATATCGAGCGCCTAGCGCGTTCGATGGGTTCGGATGACGACATGTTCCGAATCTGGTCAGGTCCGGAAGGAAGCAGCCATAAGGAGCCTCTGTCGGGCATCCGAATCCATCGAGCGCACGGGCTTTCTTTTTGCGCGGTTTTACCAAACCGCGCAATGCTCGACGCTGCGCGCCACCCAGAGCGGCAATTTGTCATTCAAAAGGCAAGGCATGACCAGAAGGTCTATGCCTTGCCTTTTTCATGCCAACTTGTTCGCTCTGGGTGGCGCTCGCTGACTTTGCCAAAACAGTGACGTTTTTACCACCGCTCAAGACTCTTCTGTAACGAGATACTTACGCATCTTCAGGGTTCGCCGTACTATCATGAATCAGATTGAAGAGAGATGATGATAGGGAGCGCCTTTTTATGATTGAGTTGCTCAGGCGTTTTGGTGGTAAGTTTCGCCGGTATATGGTGATTGGCCCTGCGTGCAAGTTGATCGAAGTGATTTTTGACCTGCTGACGCCGCTGGTGATTGCCCAGATGATCGATAAGGGCATTGGCTCGCACGACGTGAATGCCGTTATCCACTACGGCATGGTACTTGGCGCCATGGCTGTGATCGGCATCTCGTTTACGCTCGTCTGCCAAAAGATGGCGGCGCTGACCTCGCAGGGCATGGGCACCGATATCCGTGGTGCACTCTACCAGCACATCAACAAGCTGAGCTATGCCGAACTCGATCGCTTTGGCACGCCGTCGCTCATCACGCGCATCACCAACGACGTCAATCAGGTGCAGCTTGCCGTGGCGCTGGGCGTGCGCATGCTCATCCGCTGGCCTTTCCTGGCGGTGGGCTCCATGATTGCGGCCCTTGCCATCGACCTTAAGCTCGGCATGATCTTTTTGATTTGCACGCCCGCCATCGGCTTGGTGTTTTGGTTTGTCATGGCGCGCTGCATCCCGTACTACAAGCAGCTGCAGGCAAAGCTCGATCGCATCGCACTCATCTGTCGCGAGGGGCTTTCGGGCGCCCGCGTGGTCCGAGCCTTTGTGCGCGAGGATCACGAGCGCGAGCGTTTTGCCCAGGCAGCCGATGACCAGGCGCATACCGCCATCGCGGTGGGCAAGCTCTCGTCGATTCTTAATCCCGTCACGTTTTTGGTGATGAACCTGGGCGTGTGCGCCATCCTGTGGGTGGGCGGCGTCCAGGTCAACGTGGGCGAGCTCACGCAGGGCCAGGTCATGGCGTTCGTCAACTACATGACGCAGACCCTGACCTCCATCGTGTATGTCGCCAACCTGGTCGTGGTCTTTACCAAGGCGAGCGCCAGCGCGTCGCGTCTCAACGAGGTGCTCAATTGCGTGCCGAGCATTACCGACGAGGGCAACCAGCCGGTTGCGCTGCCCGAGCCGAGCGCGATGGGCAGCGCTGTTTCGGTTCCCGCGCTGAGCTTCAGCCATGCGAGCTTCTCCTTTGGCGCGGGCGCCGCCAACGCCGTCAATGACGTGACCCTGGAGCTGCCGCTGGGCAAAACGCTCGGCATTATCGGCGGCACGGGCAGCGGTAAGTCGACGCTCGTCTCGCTTATCCCGCGCCTGTACGACACGGGCGCCGGCAGCGTGAGCGTAATGGGCGCCGACGTGCGCGCCTGGCCGCTCGATCAGCTGCGCCATGTGGTCGCGACCGTACCGCAGCGCGCGTCGCTCGTGAGCGGCACGATCCGCAGCAACCTAACCTGGCGCGATGAGTCGGCGACCGACGAGGAGCTTTGGGCGGCGCTCGATATGGCGCAGGCCAGCGAGTTCGTGCGCAACAAGCCGCAGGGTCTGGACGCGCCGGTCGAGGCGGGCGGCAAGAACTTTAGCGGTGGCCAGCGCCAGCGCCTGACCATTGCGCGTGCCTTGGTGGGCTCGCCGCAGATCCTGATCATGGACGACTCCGCCTCGGCGCTCGACTTTAAGACCGACGCAGCGCTTCGCCACGCCATCCGCGAGCGCAGCGTGCGCGGTGCCGCCGAGGGCGGGCTCCCGCTGACCACGGTGATCGTGAGCCAGCGCGTCTCGACCGTGCGCGATGCCGACATGATCTGCGTGCTCGACCACGGCTCGGTCGCGGGCCTGGGTACGCACGACGAGCTGTACGCAAGCTGCCAGCTCTATCGCGAGATTTGCCAGTCGCAGCTTCGCCGCGAGGAGCTCGAGGGTCAGCAGGGGAGCGCGGCGTCCGCGCTCGCCCCAAGCCCCGTGCCCGCCTCAGGCGCCGCGTGCGCTCCGGCATTCACTTGCGCAAAGGAGGGCTGCTAAATGAACCCGTATACTTCTTCCGGTTCGGTCGCCACGATGACGGCCAACGTGTCCGGCAACGATAACCTCAACGACTTGGGTGACGGTCCGCGCCAGCCCGGCGATCCCGAGCGCTATCCCGCCGGTGCGGTAACTCGCCGCCTGCTGGGCTACGTTCGTCCGCATCGCATTTCGTTTACGGCGTCGTTTGTGAGCGCCGCCATCTCGGTGATCTTGCAACTCTATACGCCCATCCTCATCGGCGAGGGCATCGACCTCATCGTTGCCGCCGGGCAGGTGGACTTTGACGCACTGTTGCCGCTCGTTACCAAGCTCGCGATTGTCGTGGTGGGCGCGGCGGCCTTCCAGTGGCTGCAGGGCTACTGCGTCAACCGTCTGTCCTACGAGACGGTGCGCGACATGCGCGTGGAGGCGAGCGACAAACTCAGCCGCATGCCGCTCAGCTTTATCGACAGCCATGCCCACGGCGACCTCATGAGCCGCGTAGTCAACGACGTCGACCAAGTGGGCGACGGTCTGCTGCAGGGCTTTACGCAGCTCTTTACCGGCGTCATCACCATCGTGGGCACGCTCGCGTTTATGCTCTCCATCAAGCTGACCATGACGCTTGTGGTGGTGCTCGTCACGCCGCTTTCCATCTTTGCGGCCGGTGCCATCGCCAAACTTTCCAATAAGAGCTTTACGGCACAGCAGCGCATCCAAGGCCAGCTCGGTGGCCATATCGAGGAGTATGTGGGCGAGCAGAAGCTGGTGGATGCGTTTGCCTATGGCCCGAACGCTCAACAGCGCTTTGATGCCCTTAACGCCGAGCTCTATACGGCAGGTGAGCGCGCGCAGTTTATGGGCTCGCTCTCCAACCCCGGCACGCGCTTTATCAATAACATCATCTATGCCGTGGTCGCTGTGATCGGCTGCGCGGGCGTGATCACGGGCGTGCCTGCGGCGCTCACGGTGGGCGGCGTGCAGATCTTCCTGTCCTACGCCAACCAGTACACTAAGCCGTTCAACGAGGTCACGAACGTCATCACGCAGATCCAGACTGCGTACGCCTCGGCGCGCCGCATGTTTGCACTGCTCGATGCGCGCGAGCAGGAGCCCGATGCGCTAGATGCCGTGGAACTTGCCGCCCCGCAGGGTGAGGTGACCTTTGAACATGTGGACTTTAGCTATGTGCCCGACCGCAAGCTGCTGCAGGATGTCTGCATCGAGGCTAAACCCGGCATGCGCTTTGCCCTGGTCGGTCCTACGGGCTGTGGCAAGACAACGCTCATCAATTTGCTGCTGCGGTTCTACGATATCGACGCCGGTCGCATTGCGGTCGATGGCCGTTCCTCGCGTGACTACACGCGCGCAAGCCTGCGCCGCGCCTTTGGCATGGTGCTGCAGGACACATGGCTGTTCGAGGGCACGGTGGCGGACAACATCGCTTACGGTTGCCCAGGAGCCGCGCGCGAGCAGGTTATCGAGGCCGCCAAGCGCGCGCACGCGCACAAGTTTATCGTGCAGCTGCCAGGCGGCTACGATACGGTAATCGGCGAGGACGGCGGCACGTTTAGCCAGGGTCAAAAACAGCTGCTGTGCATCGCGCGCGTCATGCTCACCGATCCGGCGATTCTGCTGCTGGACGAGGCGACGTCGAGCATCGATACGCGTACCGAGCTGCAGGTGCAGGCGGCATTCGACGAGCTCATGGCCGGTCGTACGAGCTTTGTCGTGGCGCACCGCCTGAGCACCATCCGCAACGCCGACTGCATTCTGGTGATGCGCGACGGCGAGATTATCGAGCGCGGCACGCACGACGAGCTGCTCGCGGCAGGCGGCTTCTACGCCGAGCTCTACCGCAGCCAGTTTGCCCAGTAGGGACTACCGATTAGCGGCAGATGGTTTACATCTGCGTCGTTAGTACTAAGATATTCATCTAATAAATTGCATTAGTGGCTTTAGTTTTGGGGGAAACGAGGCAACGTGACTATGACGTGCTCTCTGGTGGTTAACAGCAAGAGCGGTAATACCAGGATGGTTTCGGGCGCGATCAAGCGCGCTCTGCAGGCTGCGGGTGTTGAGTTTGTCCATGCCGCGGCGTTGAGCGACGATGCGGATGCAGATCAGGTTGCGCTCGAGGCGCAGGGCGCCTGCACGGCCGACACAGTGCTCGTCGGTTTTTGGTGCGACAAGGGCGCGTGCACGCCTTCGGTCGCGGCGTTGCTCTCCGCCTTGCACG
This sequence comes from uncultured Collinsella sp., assembly GCA_959605475.1. GTDB lineage: Bacteria > Actinomycetota > Coriobacteriia > Coriobacteriales > Coriobacteriaceae > Collinsella. The sequence continues at coordinate 17,643 of CAUHFS010000036.1, forward strand.
GCAAGCGCGTCTTTCTGTTTGGCACCTGCGGCTTTGGGGCCGACCAGAGCTATTACCAGCAGATTATTGATCGCGTAACTTCCAATTTGGCTGGGGATGCCGAGCTTGCGGGCTGGGCGATGTGCCAGGGCAAGATGGGCCCCGCGGTCAAGCAGCGCTACGAGGCCATGCTCGAGCAAGATCCCGAAAACGTCCGATTTAAGATGCTGCTCGACAACTGGGTTGCCGCGAAGGACCATCCCACCAAGGAAGACCTGGATAACATGGCTGCAGCCGCAAAAAAGGCCGTTTTGGGCGAATAACTTCGCCGCTTGCGGTGCCGCGCGTTCAATCGTACAAACGTGAAAGCCTCGAGATTCTCGAGGCTTTTTTCTTAACACGGGGTTGTGGAAGCTGCGTCCCGGAATTTGCCTTTGGAATGGGATGCCGTTTCCGGTTGAGGGACTCTGTGGAAAATGCATCCCAGTATTCGGCTGAGAAATGGGATGTAGTTTCCGGTTGAGGGCCTTGGCGGAAAGAGCGACCCGGAATTTGTGATCGAAGCGGGATGTGGCTTCCCAACGGGGCCACAAGCGGAAACCGCATCCCATTTCGCAAGCGAATTCTGGGACACGGTTTTCAGAGGGTTATGGGCTGCGAGCTACATGAGGCTGTCATAAAACTTCAGTAAAAGGGGGCGGAAATAAATGGCACTTCCAGCAATTTGTTTTAATGTGGGGGGGGGGGGTACCATTATTTTAGTTCCGCAAAAATCTATTCCTCTATGGGGAAGTTACGTAGGGGGTTAGTCACAAATATTGGATAAAACAGACCAATTTGGGGATAAATGACCACTTACGTCAAAATAGGTAGCATTTAGCGACAAAACATTGAAAAATGTGTAGCACATCGCTATGTTTTTATTAGGAAAAGATTCCAAATTGGCTTATTTCGGACTCACTTTTCAAGCGCCTTGCGGTTCCTGTTGAAACTTGCTGACCTTTGGATGGGTCGAATAGGTCCTCAAGGGGGATGAATTATCACTTTGACGGCGCGTAGACTCAAACGATTTATTGCACTTTTGAGTAGCTTGGCGTTCGCGCTTGTCATAGCCCTTGCCGTCGTTTCTTTTGTTCCTCGCGCATTTGGATACACGCCTTTTGCTGTGCTTTCGGGCTCTATGGAACCCGAGCTTCCCGTTGGCTCCATGGTGTTTGTCCGCCAGGTTGAGCCAACGGATATTGCCGTGGGCGACAATGCAACCTTTTACCGATCGGACGGCGCCGTGGTGACGCACCAGGTGTATCAGATCGACCCTGTGGCGCAGATGATCGGCACGCAGGGAATTGCGAACAAAAATGCAGACGGAAGCATCATGCACGATGCCGAGCAGACGCCTTTTTCGAGTGTTATCGGCACTGTTTCTTTTTGTGTCCCTTACCTGGGCTTCGTCAACGCATATTGCACGACGATGCCCGGTTTGCTTGTTGTGGTGGCCGTTCTGACGCTGCTGATCGCGGCGTCGATAGTGCTCGATCGGATGGTTCCCGACGAGCCTGCGGGCAAGCATACCCGCGTGCATGCGAGGGAGCGGCGTTCATAGCGGCAGGGAAAAGCGTCGGCGGCGGTAGGGGCCGTTGCCGGGGAAAACGATTCTCGAAAGGAAGAGAACGATGGAAAACAAGAAGAAAAAGCGCTACGGCATCATTGCCGCCCTGCTGCTGTTGGTGCTGGCTGCCGGTGTGGGCACCTATGCATGGCTGTCGGCTGATCAGTCGCTGGAGAACGTGTTTACGATCGGCAAATTTGAGACTCCCGAGAAGAAGCCTGATGAGAATGAACCCACCAAGCCTGGTAAGCAGGATAACGTCGACAAAGCTTATCTGTTCGAGACCAAGTGGAATAAGGACGAAGACCACAAGATGGTCCCTGGTTCCTCGATGGATAAGAACCCGAATGTTGGCATTGGGAAGGGTTCCGACGACGCTTATGTGTTCATCTATGTGAAGAACGCTGTGGTCAACGATAACGCGTCCTATGCCAAGACTCCGTGCTTTGAGCTCGGTTCCAATTGGAAGGCGGTCGAAGGGGAGACCAGTCAGAACGCTGATGGCAAGTATGTGAGCGGTCTGTTCATGTATGCAAAGAACGCCTTGAACGGCCCTGCAGTCCTGAAAGCTGACGCTACTCAGGATGTCTACACCGACGAGCTCTTTAACAAGGTTATGATTCCCAGCGAAATGACGAGCAAGGATGTTGTCTCGGGCCAGGACGGTACGGGCAAGAAGATTGAGCCTAAGATTGTCGTTTCCGCCTACATCTTCGGCGACGGCCAGAAGGGCGAAGAGACCAGCGCTGCCGCCAATGCCCTTAAGCAGGCCAAGGCTTGGGCCAAGAAACAGGCTCAGGCTTAATCCCTCCCCACCGAGATCCCGGCCCGCTCCCCATCCCCATTTTCGGGCCGGGATCTCGGTCCCCTTTTTATCGACGATTGGCGAACGTAATGCTCAACAATCTTTCCGACAATCAGAAACGCACCTTGGCGCTTGCCGCGATGGCGCTGTTGGCCCTGGCGTGCCTGTGCGGCACGCTGGCTTTTACCGTTGATATGGTTCCGGCGAACAACGTTCTATCGTTTGGCAGCGTGAAGGTACGAGTCTGCGAATACACCCTCAACGAGCAGGGCGAGGAGATTCCGTTTGAGCCCAACGAGCACGGGGACTATCCCGACACCAAAGCCGGGGGTTCTGACATCAGCCGCATTGTGCGCGTGGAGAACGTCGGCTCGCAGCCTGAGTACGTTCGCGCGCGCCTGCGCATGAAGTCAGTGGCACCCGACGGCTCGTGCGCGGATGCCTCGGGCAACGTTGCGTTTCATGTGGACGCGGGCGAGGGGTCCCCGTGGATCGATGGCGGCGATGGGTGGTACTACTACCGCGGATTGGATGGGCGTGGCGGCGTGCTCGACCCCGGCGCCATGACGGAAAGCCTCATGGACTCGCTGCGCTTTGTGGACGACTACCACGATGCCGCGCGCGGCGGCTCCTTCAGGCTCGATATCGATGTGCAGGCCGTGCAGGCCAAAAACCAGCAGGAAAGCGATACCGTCCTCGACGTTCTCGACGTCGTGGGTTGGCCGGAGGCGAACTAGCCTATGAAGATCAAGAACATGAACCGGGGCGTGCTTAGCAGGCTAGTTGCCGTCGCGGCGATTGCCCTTTGCTGCGTTATGGCGCTGCCGACGGCGGTGCATGCCGAGGATGTGCCCGAGGCCAAAACCGAATTCCACATCAAAAACGAGGCTGACTTTTTGGCGTACGTGGCGCTGTCGCGCGAGCGCGATACGTCCGGCTGGCACGTTTATCTCGATAACGATATCGTGCTTAATGATGACGACATGAAGACCATTGTCTCGCACACCGTTAAGCATCTGTCGTTTGGCAACAAGGAGCATCCGTTTAAGGGCGTGTTCGATGGTCAAAACCACACCGTTGAGGGCCTGAACTACGATAAAGACGCTTTTGACCCCGAGCGCGATACGGGATTTTTTGCCGAGACCAACGGTGCCACCATCAAAAACTTCCTGGTCAAGGACGCCAACGTGTGGGCGGACTTCCGCGGTGGCATTATCGTGGGCAAGGCCGTCAATACGCGCTTCGAAAACGTTATGGTCATGGAGAGCACGCTGCACGTGACCTGCGCCAACAATGCTCTCAACCTCATTACCAACGCAGGCTTTGAGGGCGGTCTCATCGTCGGCGAGCTCGACGGCTGCACCCTCTACAACTGCGAGGTCCGTGGCGGCCGTGCCGTCAACAATACGACCTCGGGCGTGCAGGCGCTCGGCGGTGAGGGTCTGTATATGGCGGCGTTTGCCGGCTACGTTAAGAACTCGACTATCGAGTACTGCCGCGTGACGCCGACGCGTAAGGACGACGGCTCGATTGCCGAGAAGGGCATGACCGACGTCACCAATAAGTACGACGTGGCCATTGGCGCCCTGGGCGGCAACAACGTGTATGCCTCGGGTTTTGTGGGCTGTATGGCGGGTGACGCCAAGATTATCGACTGCTTCTCGACGGCGCAGTGCTACAGCTATGCCGCGTCGTACGTGGGCGTCGTCGCCGTGACGCGCGCGTGGACGGGTGGCTTGGCGGGTCGTATTCTAACCGAAAAGGGCAACGAGCTCGTCCGAAGCCATTTTGCGGGTGACTTGAGCTCGCGTCAGTATAATCCCATCGCCGTGATCCCCATCATTCAAAACGATGTGAACCTGGGCGGTATTGCTGCGCGCGCCAACAAGGGTGACGCCACGGTTACCGAATGCTACTTTAAGCCGAGCGTGAGCCTAAACGGCAGCAGCCAGGGCAACCCTGCCAAAAAGAAAATCCCCTCGTTTGGCGGCGACGGCATCATCAAGGGCGATGGCTATGGTCCGTGGGATGACGAACGCTACACCACGCGCGAGCTGTGGGAAGAGCACGACTACGACTTCTGTGCCGGCACCATGCGCTCGACCGCTAACGACAAGGCCCTGGGTGCCCCGCACCCCAATGAGTGGGCGATGGATTACAAGCTGAAAATTCCCGTGCATGGCCAAAGCGTTAAGGCGACGATCGATTTTCCCGGTGCGGGCACCGCGACAATCGAGAAGACCAAACTTGGCAAAGACCAGGCGACCTCGGATCCGTACGCCTTTGCCGTGAGCGCCGTGCTGGCGGGAACGGCCCAAGGCCTGGCCCAGGGCGATACATCGGTAACGTTTAAGCAGGATACCTCCGCAAAGCCAGAGGGTTTGACCGAGGCCAACGGCGGCTACCGCTTTATGGGCTGGTTCCGTGAGCCCGGAGTCAATGTGAACCGTATCGATGCCGATAACGCCTGGTTTAACGGCAAGACCGATGCCGATGCCGTTAAGGCTGGCAAGCAGGTCCAGAAGAACGAAGCGCACGAGATAACGTCGAGCTATACCGCCGATAACGCGAAGGGGGCCGAGGCCTTTAAGGGCAACGACCTGTTTATTGCTTCGTACGAGGCGCAGGTACTGTTCTATAACGTCAAGGGCGAGACGCTCGCGTGGCAGAGCGGCGAGGAGCACGACAAGTCGACGGACTGGTACCGCTATGGCGTCGGTTTAACGCCGGCTGCCCCTGCGGACCGCGGCACTCTTTCTGCCAGCGCCACCTTTATCGGTTGGACGACGCAGCCGAGTGGCGAGGCCGGGATGCATGGCGGTTACGCGGCCATCACCTCGCCTGAGCTTGCCGAGTTAAAAAACGCCGGTGCGTTCTATCCTGCCGGCACCGAGATCACTGTGCTTGGCCCTACCGATTTTTATCCGGTGTACACCGACTATGTGTCGAACATCATGACGGTGTTTGAGGGCAATGAGCAGGATGCAACCGACGATCAGACTCGGCGCGACGGTGTGGGCAAAACTGACGTTAAGGTTGAGACTGCAGAAGATGGCACAAGCGCGTATACCGTACAGGTGCTCGACGTATCCGGTAAAGCTATATCCGAGGAGGGCCAGCTGCCCGACGGCTATCGTTTCCTGGGTTGGTATGAAAACAAGCAGGCTGCCGATGGATCCCCGGTTGATGTTCGCGTGAGCCGCGATCCGAGCTACAAGCTTCCCGGCAATGTGGACCTGACCGTTCCGCATACCTATACCGCACGCTTTGAGTACCGCGTGGATTATTACGTTCGGGCATTCACAAATAGCGGTCTAACGGACAGCAAGAAGTTGTGCTCGATTTGGAATAAATACAAGTCGCCCTTTGAGGAAAACGTCGGCGCGACATATGTTCGTGAAAACATTATCCATTGGGGTGCTGGCGCGGACGACTCCGCCCATGTGCTACACGATGATAAGAATCCAGCAGATAAGTGCACCACCGCTCTCTCTGATGCGACGCAAATCGTTGCGCCTATTAACGCCTACTCGCATAATGTGCGTAACGACACTGGCGCAAACACTCTCAAGGATATGATTGCCGACACTGATTTTCCAGGAGCCGGTAAACTGAGTGATGAGTGGAAAGCTTCAAGTATTAAAGTTCAATTTACCCCCGCGCATGATAGATACCACTTCAGTTTTTGGACGCTCGAAAGACCCGACGACGGTTCCTGGACTTATATAAAGAATCCTTTTTCGAGTTTTGTTGAAACGACGGAGCAATATTATGTCCGTGCTATGGTGACCACGGACGTCAACTTCTATGACAAGAGTGGCAACGTCAAGCAGGCTGCTACTCGACGCTATAAAAGTAACTTGCTTCAGCAGAAAACGGCGGAAGGTGATCCGACGTTCCTGTATTGCTATCCGCATCTCTATAAGGATAGGACGGTTAATACAAAGCCCTACGACGGAAAGGATGGTGACGTCAATCCCAATCTGACGCTCGAAGCCTCTCCGACCGATACCGAGATGGCGGTGCCGGGTCATAAGTTCCTGGGCTGGATCTCTACGGCTGAGGTTCGGAAGGACTCTGCGGTCTGGAATTATATTTATGACGTGAATGGCGACTCCTTCACCACTTCTGACCCGGATAAGGCCGAACCCTATCTGGTGAAACCAGATTTCAAGGTCACCCAGTGTCAGGATGCCTATCCGGTGTACGCGAAGTACGACGTTAGGTACACCACCAACCTGCATCGCGCAGGTTTCGATGGTACGGACAAGGTCAATGTGCCTAGCTACAACATCGCTCCCGTTATCAACGCGGACACCGATCCTGCTACGGCAACGGTGACCCCTGACATTACGACGACGGTTTATAAAGCAGGCGGTGAGCTGTATAAGTTGCAGAAGGTTGAGATCGAGCTTCCGAACGGCGAGATCAAGACGCTTCCCTACGATGTGGAGCATGGTACTTGCTCTTATCCGGTGGAACCTGGCGGAGCCTATACATTCGTGGCGTACTATTCGCCGTTGGCGGTTGTGTACCACCTCAATGCCACGGATGTGGACGGCAAAGTTGCTCAGCAAGGCGATATGCTCGGCAACCTTGATGGCGGCATCCCGAAGCCTACTTATGACGTCCGTACTATCGATGGGGATACAGGTAAGTTCAACGTCTTCGTGGGCTGGACGGAAGCCCAGCCGGCACCTGGCAAGGGCTATGTCGCTTGGTCGGAGGGCATCCGTATGGTGAGTGCTTCTACCGTGGTCAAGGCTCCTATGGAGCTGTACCCGGTCTACCGTCCCAGCCTGGTTACCGTTCGATCGAACATCGACTCTAAACTTGCGAATCCCGATCTTGTCCGTAGCCTCGGCCGCACTGATTCCGGCGACCAGATTTCTCTTGAGGTCAAGGCCGCCGAGGAGGTTGAGGGCACTGACGGCACCAAGTACGACTTTGTCGGCTGGTCGCGCGATTATGTCAATGACGGGCAGTACACCCTGATGACTGACGATGAGAAGTATCCCCTCGAGGGCAGCGAGCCCTTTGAGAGCGTGACCTAAACTGCGCTCTACAAGAATACGCCGCTTAAAGTGCGCTATCACGACACCGAAGGCAACGTCATCTACACCGCT